>JAEUJD010000077.1 GCA_016793015.1 Phycisphaerales bacterium | reverse complement strand
AGGTTCCCGCTCCGTCGCCGACGTGAGGAATATCTGCCTCGTCGGATCGGGCGGCGCGGGAAAGACGACGCTCACAGAAAAGTTGCTGTACAGCGCGGGCGCGATCAAGCGCGCCGGAACGGTGGAGGAGGGGAACTCCGTCAGCGATTTCTCCGACGAAGAAAAGCACCACAAGCATTCGCTCCAGCCCTCGTTCGTTCACTTCGATTACGAGGGTCACGAAGTCCATCTCATCGACACGCCCGGTCTCGTCGATTTCATCGGTCACGCGATCGCGTGCTTCCCGGCGGTTGAGACCGTCGCGGTCGTGATCGATGCGCACAAAGGGATCGATTCGGTGGCGCGCCGTCTGATGACGGTCGCTGCGGACCGCAAGATCCCCCGGATGATCATCATCAACAAGATGGAAGAGAACGCCGGCGGCCTCGAAGAACTGGTCGAGAACATCCGCGACGCCTTCGGCCCGATCTGCCTCCCGATCAACCTCCCCACGCTCAAGGGCAAGAAGGTCATCAACGTCTTCGAGCACGACGGCCACGACAGCGCGGGCGATCAGACCGACTTCTCATCTGTGCACGCCGCCCACAAGGCGATCGTGGAGCAGGTGATCGAGGTGGATGACGAACTGACGATGGAATATCTCGAGAAGGGCGAGGGCGCCGGCTTCGATCCTGCCAAACTGCACGCCGCTTTCGAGAAAGCCCTGGGCGACGCTCACCTCGTCCCCATCTGCTTCTGCTCCGCCAAAACCGGCGCGGGCGTTGACGACCTGCTGCACGTCTTCGCCAGCCTGTGCCCCTCCCCGCTCGAGGTCAGCCCGCCCGAACTCGAGATCCGCAAGATCGATGCAGACGGCAAATCAATCGACGAGGAATACGTTCCCAAGCCCGATCCCAAGGCAAAGGTCATCGCCCACGTCTTCAAAGTGACCACCGACTTGTTCGTCGGCAAACTCGGCATCTTCCGCGTGCATTCCGGCACGATCCGGCACAAGCAAGAGCTCTACATCGACGACAATTCCAAGCCCTTCCGCGTCGGGCACCTCTTCAAACTGCAGGGCAAAGAACACGTCGAAGTCTCCGAGGTCGGCCCCGGCGAGATCGCCGCGATCAGCAAAGTCGATGAACTCCAGTTCAACGGCATCCTCCATGAATCACCCGAAGCAAGCACCGTTCATCTCAAGCCGCTTCCGCTCCCCAAACCCCTCTACGGCCTCGCCATCCAACTCAAAAACCTCGCCGACGAGACCAAGTTCTCAACCGCATCGCACAAGATGATGGCCGAAGACCCCAGCCTCAAGATCGAACGCATCGCGGCCACTAACCAGACCGTCATGCGGGGGCTGGGCGAACTCCATCTCCGCATCGTCATCGAGAAGTTCAAGAAGAACGCCAACATCGAACTCGTCACCAGCCAGCCCAAAGTTGCCTACAAAGAAACAATCACCGGCAAGGCCGAAGGACACCACCGCCACCGAAAACAAACAGGCGGCTCCGGTCAGTTCGGCGAGGTCTACCTCCGGATCGAACCGCTCCCCGCCGATCACCCGACCGGCTTCGAGTTCGCCACCGAAGTTGTCGGCGGTGCCGTCCCGCGGCAGTACTGGCCCGCCGTCGAGAAAGGCGTTCGCCAGATCATCGACGCTGGGGCATTCGCCGGCTACCCGATGCAGGGCATCCGCGTCGCGCTCTACGACGGCAAGTACCACGACGTCGACAGCAAGGAAATCGCGTTCATCACCGCCGGCAAGAAAGCATTCATCGAAGCCGTCGCGAAGGCCAAGCCCAAACTCCTCGAGCCCTACGTCACAATCGAAGTCACCGCCCCCAGCCGCTACATGGGCGACATCGCCGGTCACCTCTCCACCAAGCGCGGCCGCGTCCAGGATTCCGAAGTCCAGGCCGGTGATACCTGCCTCGTCCGGGCCGTCGCCCCGCTGGGCGAACTCGCAAATTACGCCAACGAACTCAAGAGCATGACCGGCGGGGCAGGCAATTTCTCCCTCGAACACAGCCACGATGAGGCCGCTCCCCCTCAAATCCAGGCCGCCGTCATCGCCGCCTTTAAGCCCCAGGAAGAGAAGGATTGAGAGGTGTGCTAGGCTGGAGCAATCGGGCGGCTGGCACGCCGGTCGCCCGCATCCTTTGGGGAGATTTCAATGTCCGAACGTAAACCGGTCTCGTTCATCGTCACCGTGCTCGCGCTCGCCGCAGCAGGTGGCGTCTTGTATTACTCCGTCCGCCAGCTTCCAAGCGATGTCGGTGCGACCACGGCGTCGGCCGGTGTTCAAGGCATCTCCCTCCACGAACTCGCGGAAAAGGGCGATGTCGATGCACTGGCTGCTCAGATCAAAATGGGCGCCCGCCTCGATATCGCAATCGAAGAAGGACCGCTCTGGCAACGCGGCATGACACCGCTCATGTGCGCGATCGTCTCCGGTCAGGAAAAGGCCGCCCAGACCATCCTCGATGCAAAGCCCTCGCTCGACTCGCGCAGCCGCGACGGGCGCACCGCGCTCATCTGGGCCGCCGGATGGGGCTCGCCCAACACCGTGCAGAAGCTTCTCGACTCAGGGGCCGAAAAGAACGTCCGCGACGAAGCCAACTGGACCGCGCTCATGATGGCTTCGGGCCGGGGCGATCCCGAAAGCGTGAACCGCCTTGTGAAATCCGGCGCCGATATCAACGCAAAGAACAAGTGGGGCCAGACGGCTCTCATGACCGCGCTCCGCGCCGGGAACGCCGAGAAAGTCGAGATCCTTCTCGCTGCCGGTGCAAGCCCCAACGACACCGATCTCGACGGCATGACCCCGATGCACATGGCCGCCGAGGGCGACGCCCCCACCACCGTGATCATCATGCTGGTCAAACGCGGCGGCAACGTCGACGCACAATCCGCCGCCGGGCTCACGCCTCTCATGATCGCGTGCGACCGTGGCGACGTGGAAAAAACCAAAGTCCTTCTCGCCAACGGCTGCAAGACGGGCATCAAGGATCGCGACGGTTCGACGGCTCTCGATTGGGCGCTCCGCCGCTCGGACGACAACGGCAAGGTTGTCGCCGAACTTGTGAAGAACGCCAAGTAAATCACGCCTCCGCTTCCGACAGGCAGACGCGTCAGAAACGCCCCGCGCTCGATGCGGCACTCTCCTGAAAGGGAGAGTGTTTCGTTTTTGCGCTTCGCCAAGCAGCCCATTGCGCAGCGCTTGCGCCGATCGCGCAAATCTTCATCGCATCCGCCTCGCCAGGCCGACGTCAGTCGCTCGGGCTCGCTAGATTGCCGCTCGCGTTTTCCGATTTCGGCATTGCCCGCTCAACACGCATGGACACGATCAACACCAACGCCTCGCTCCGGCTCACCCAGGCTTACGGCGTTTCGCCAAAGCCTCAAACGCAGACCAAAGCCGAGAGCGTCGCGGGCACGATCTCCCGAGCCTCGCAAGTTTCCGATCAGGTCGCGATCTCCCGCCCTGAAAAACTCGCACAGAGCGTCCAGCGTCTCGCGGCGGGTGCCGTCTCGCAGCCCGCGGTCGAAAAGCAGTCCACCGTCCGTTCGCCCCTCGCGTCCGCGACGACGTACACATCCCGGGGCACGCTCGCCATGCACGCCCAGCCCGGCGATCGAAATGCCGCGGCAACCGGAATCGCGATCGGTCGCGCCCTCGACGTGAACGGCTGATTTCTTGCTTGAAAAGCGACCCGCTTACTTCGCGCCCACGCCCGAAAAGATCTTCGCGTCGAGCACCCGCCCGATGATGAGCGCGCAATCGGCTTCCAGATCAAGCCTCCGCACCACTTCGCAGTCGATCGCCGCGAGCGATCGCCGCAACACCGGTGCCTGGCTCTGAAGCGTCTCCCACGGGATGCAGTCAAACGGATCGTCCTCACGCGAGGCCTCGTCCGCAAACTTCCGGGGCGACAGCACATCCGCCGAATCCAGCACGCTGATCGAAAACGCCCGGCTGTCGCGCACCAGGGGCTCAATCCAATGCCCACGCCGGATCGAAACTCCGACCATCAACGGCTCATCCGCAACGATCGCAACACTGCGCGTCACCACGCCCGCACGCTTCCCCTCGAACCCCGCGGCCATGACAAATGCGCCCGCTGGCAAGAGCGAGAGGACGGAGAGAGCCTCCGAACGCCGAGAGGCTGGCAGTGGCAGGTATTCAACCACGCCTCCCACGTCGGCTCTTCGAGAACGTAACACCAGTGCGCACATGGATATATCCAACAGACTTTCGCGCAGACGTTGCGCGAAACGACAGATTATCCACAAGTCGCACAGACCCCAAAAAGTTATACACAACTCGTCCACTTCGTGGGGCTAGGTGTTGCAAAGTGTCGAGAAGTGGGTATCTTTCCCAAGGCAGGTCGCGTCGTGCGGGACGCCGCGATTTTCCGGGTCATGGGAAGGTTCCAGTGCTATCGACCGGGGGTTCCAGTGCTGTTCATCGGATCGTCCGAATTGACCATCGACGCCAAACAGCGTCTGGCCATTCCGGCGAAGTACCGGTCGCAGTGGAACGAGGGGATCGACGGCAAAGCCTGGATCTGCGTCCCATGGCCGGAAGGGATGCTGCTGAGGCTCTATCCGGAAGGTGGCTTCGAGCGGATCGCGAACCTGCAACACGCAGGACGCGAGACCTTGATGCCGACGCAGGATCAAGCCCAGTTGGAGGCCGAGTTCTTCTCGCTGGCCGAGCGGGTCGAGCCCGACGCCGCCGGACGTTTGTCGTTGCCCAAGCACCACTTGGAGCTTGTGGGGCTGCCGAACGAGGTCATGGTCATCGGGGCGAGGGATCGCCTCGAAGTACGAGGGAGAGACGCATGGAAGCCGACCGAGAAGGAGCGATTCCAGACGATGCCCAGGCTCGCGGAAAAGTTCACGCGGCCGACCAGTTCGGACGGTGGGAAGAAATGAAGTGCATCGAGGTCCGCATCCGCCCCGCTCACATTGCGTGCGGCGAATACGGCCGCGAAGAAGGCCGCGTCGGCTGGGGTCGGACGGCCTGACCAATTGCCTGAGAAGGCACGAATCAATCCGCCGCGGGCCTGAAAAGGCTCCGGCCGAGTTGTCCAGAAAGTTTGGCCCGCGATTCGCGGAGAGATCCGTAGACCGCTGGCACCAAGGGACTTGTGTTCCCGTCCTTCTGACAAGTGAATCGATTCTCGATGAGTGCGCCGGGATTGCCCGGCGCGGGGATTGCAAAGGGATTTGCCCCGCGGCGCATGGATGCGCCGATCGCCCGAATCTCGACAACGGATGCATGATGCGCCCGGAGAAGAGGTTCAGTTCACCGCCCCCCCAACGCGACGGACAATCAGGCAAGGCTGCCAAGTCCGGTGCACTCGGAGAGTTCTACGACATGCCGCCGAGCGCGAGAGCGAACGGAGGCATTTCCTGTCCGTTCTACGAGTCGAACGTGCCACGGATCGTGGCTCGGCACGATCAGTGAGTCTTTTTCAGAATCGTCCGCAACGCCGCCGCCCTCCCAAGGGGCGCGGCTCACGAACCACGCCGCCGACCGCCTCAAAGCAGTCCCAGCGGCAAACGACCACCACCGGCGGCGGGCCCACCACTCCCACAAATTTGTACTAGCCCGTCGCCAACACCAAACCGCCCCGGTTGAACACCGGGGCGGTTTTGTTTTCACCCACTCGCCGGCCTCACACACACAGCAACTGGTCGTACGCGTTCGCGAAGATCACGAAATCCAGATCATCCACCTGGTTGTCCTGGTTGAGGTCGCCGGGGCAGAACGGGATGGAGCCAGGAGTGCCCCCGGGGCAGGTCAGCGCGTCGTAGGCACTCGCAAAATCGACGAAGTCCGCGTCATCCACCACAAGGTCACAGGTGAGGTCGGCGCGGCAGAGGACCACCCGGGCCTGACTGCTGTTGACCGTGCCGCAGGGGTTGGTCACGCCGCCTGTGAACTTGATGTCCTTGATCCACGCCGGAGCCCGCGCACCGGTGATCGTGATCTCGGGCCCTTCCCAGCCCGCGACTTCGAATGTCAAACCGGTCGTGTCCGAGTACTGCGGTCCGGTGATCGGCTCGAAGACGCCGCTGTCGGCAGGGGATTCCACGCTCCACTGATACGTCACTTCTCCCGGTGCATCGATCGTCATGGCGAGCGATGCGCTCGATAACGGCATGGCGCACACCGCAGTGCTGATCGGTCCGTTGGTGATCGTCGCCGTGCTCGGGCACGGCAAACCCTTGATCAGAAATGCCCGCGTCTCACCGTTGAATGTGCCGGTACCCGCGATCGACGAGCCGTCGTTCGAGACACCCCAGGCGCTGAGCAGCACCCAACCCGTGAGATTACCCCCGAGCGAAGTGAAATAGGTCCCAAGATCTTGAATGCCGACGGTGGTGCTCCAGTACGCGGCCCGGAAGGTGTTCGTCCCGATCTTCGCGCGGCCGGTCACAACCTGACCGTCGTAGTTCGTGCTTTGGGCGTGCGAATCGGTCGAGCCTAGGGGAGTGCCCAGATTCTGCATCGCCCCGATGTAGCGGAACATGCGAGCGCCGGTCGGAATGTCGCAATCGCCGACGATCACGCTGTTGGTCTTGCTGATCGCAAACGCACGCGAATCGGTCGAGCCCGGCAGTGCGCCGAGATTCTGCACGACCCCGCTCGGCAGCCAGCGGCAGGCGCGATAGCCCGAGCCACTCCACGAGCTACCTCCGACAATGGTCGATCCGTCGGCACTGATGGCGTAGGCCGAACTGCCCTGCGTGCCGCCGGACAGCGTGGGAAGCGCGACCAGAGTGCCCGGACTGGTCCATTTCACGCCGTAGACATTTCCATCCGCTGCGCCGCTCCAGCCGACCACGATCGTCGTGTCGCCACTCATTCCTGTGGCCAATCCGCCGCCAATTGCCCCGGGGAGCAATCCCAGATTCTGCATTCCGCCCGCAACCGTCCAACGGAAGAGTTTGTTTCCCCCGTTCCCGGCGACGCCGAGCCCGGCGTGATCCATCGAGTTGGCGGCTGTAAACGTAACCGCAGGAGGCGTCCCCAAATCAACCATTCCAGTCGCAAAACTCCACCGAAACGCGTGGGAAATCACCGACGCACCGACGATCGACCTGCAGTAGCCGGTGACGTATGTCGCATCATGGCTCACGGCCGAGCCGTTCGATTCGTATGCGCCCGCGAAAACACCCAGGTTGTAAATAACCGGCGGCGCGGCCGAGGCGGCGGCGCTCAATGTCGAGGCAATTCCAGCAGCAAGAACGAGCGAAGCGGGTTTGAGCATGATGAGAGAACTCCAAAAAAGATCGAGGGCCCACTGAGACTTGCCGGGCAATGCAGGAACCTTGCCGTGTTTCTCCCCGATCTCGCAACAAATCACAATTTCACGCGCAAGCCGGCATCCGGGCCTCAGGGGCAGATCAATTCGTTGTACGCGACCGCGAAGACCGAGAAATCGGAATCGTCCACATAGCCGTCGCCATTGAGGTCGCCCGGGCAGGGGTCGGGGTAATCGGGACACAGAAGCTGGTTGTACGCAACCACGAAGATGATGAAATCAGAATCGTCTACGACAAGGTCGCCGTTCAAATCGCTGACGCACGGACCAAAGTCGAACAAGGCGAGCGTCTGAATGGTCGCGGAGCGGGAAGAAAAGCACGGGCCGCAACCGAGGGAATTGTGAGCCTCGACCCGGAATTTCCAGTTGCCAGCACCCAGTGGAACGGTCACGTTTTCCGACGAGTACGACGAGTGCCACACCGACCCGCCGACCTGCGACACCGTCACAAGGAAGGTGAAACTATCGCCCGACACCGTTGTGGACAAAAGCAGGTCCGCGGCATCCGACAAGTTGAATTCCGCCTCGAGCAAGTTGGATCCGTCGTTGGATGCCGAACACGTTCCGTTCGCGCTCGCGTACGTGTAGATGCCCATACTCGCCTGGATAGACGTCGAACTGATATCGCCCGATTGCGAGACCTGCGCGATCGCGGTTGCGTTTCCGATGGCTCCCGCTGCGCCGGGGCCGAACGAGAGCGCAGCCGTCCAAGGGCCCTCGACCGTATTCGAGATCGCATCCGACTCGCACAAGTTCAGCGTGTCGGGCGGAGCATTCACGCACGCCTTTGCCGCCAGGCTCCGATTCACGCTTGAGATGGTCACACCAGCCAACGTGCTGCCCGAAAGTAGCGCGAATGCGAAGACAACACCCACCCGGAACGATTTACACATAATCCCTCCCAAACCCGGCGTCACCCCGGCGCGCGACCGCCGCGACTTCGGAGCGAACGTACTCAAAGTGTACAGGATGGGGCGGAACGCCCAAAGCACTTCTGCGGCAGAACAGCGGTTTTCCGGTGCCGGTCGAGGCTCTTTTGGAGAAGCCGCGGGGGGAGGGGGCGTGCCCTCGCGCTACTTCTCCCGAACCAACCCCTTTCCCTTCACGATCTCGCCGATGACGAAAACGCTCTCGCCCAGCTTCTCGAGCTGTTCCTTGATGCTCTCGGCGAACGCCTTCCGCACGATCACGCAGTAGCCGATGCCCAGGTTGAAGACCCGCTTCATCTCTTCATCACTGATATTGCCGTGCTTCTGGAGGAACGTGAACACCGGTGGCACAGGCCACGTCGCACGATCGATCACCGCATCGCAATTCTTCGGGATCGAGCGCACAAGGTTGTCCGCCAGCCCGCTCCCCGTGATGTGCGCCATCCCGCTGATCACGTTCTTCACGCGGTAGTTCCGCTGAAGCTTGACGATGTTCCCGGCGTAGATGCGCGTGGGTGTGAGCAGAACCTGTCCCAATGTCTTCGCCAAAGCTCCGTTCCCGCCGTTCTTTTTTCCCTTTGGCGCTTTGGCCCTTTGGCTCTTTGGCGATTTCTCAGCGAGCTCCTCATACACCCTGCCCAGATCCAGCCCCGCGTGCTCCACCACTTTCCGCACCAGCGAATAGCCGTTGCTGTGGATGCCGCTGGATGCCAAACCGAGAACCACATCCCCCGGCTGCACCCGCGTGGGATTGATCGCCCGCTTGAGTTCAACGACGCCGACGCAGAACCCGGCAAGATCGAAATCGCCGGGGCGATACACATCGGGCATGTTGGCCGTCTCGCCACCGAGCAGCGCACACCCGCTCTGCTTGCAACCCTCGGCAACACCCTCCACGATCGCCGCGAGCATTTTCTTGTCCACCGTCGGCACGGCGATGTAATCAAGAAAAATCAAC
Organism: Phycisphaerales bacterium; assembly: GCA_016793015.1. GTDB lineage: Bacteria > Planctomycetota > Phycisphaerae > Phycisphaerales > UBA1924 > JAFEBO01. The sequence continues at coordinate 177 of JAEUJD010000077.1, read as the reverse complement.
GGCTCCGCGCCCTGCACGATGAGATCGTTCACGTTCATCGCGACGAGATCGATACCCACGGTGTTGAAGACACCCATGTCTGCCGCGAGCTTGACCTTCGTGCCCACACCGTCGCAGCACGCAACCAATACCGGGTCCTTGTAATTGCGGCTGAAAAGCCCCTTCTTGTAGTCGAGC
>JAEUJD010000045.1 GCA_016793015.1 Phycisphaerales bacterium | reverse complement strand
TGGTCCCTCTCATCCGGACCTGATTCGCCGTCCCGAGCGAACTCGCCATCTCGCGGATATGCAGGCCGCTTGTGAAGCCCGCCTGGATTAGCATGTGGATCACGATCGCCGTCAGCACGCGAGGGCCCGCGAGCGTGTCGCCGAGCAGCAAACCCGAATACGCGACCGTGAACAAGATCATCGCGAGGAAAAAGACACCGAATCCAACTCCGAAAGCGGCGCGGGCCTGGCCCCCATTCAATCCCTGGCGCGCCCGATGAAATGTTGCGTCGAGGTACGGACAGAGCAGGAAGCCGAAGATGCAGACCGGCGCGACCCACGCGACCGCCGGAATCCCCCAGAAGCCGCGTGCCTCCATCGGCGGAATCTTTACTTCAAGACCGGCAAGGAATGCAAAGCAGATCACGATGGCGCTCATCAGAAACGGAGTCAGCGCCTCCGCGGGTTTGTCCGCTTTCAGGCCGGAAAGCAGGGCGAGTGCAAAGACGCCCACCGTGATCCACGGCCACCATTCCCCAACGACCCACCCCGCGTGGGAGAGATACCACACGAACCAGAGGTGAAATCCGACGGTGACGGCGGAAAACAGTCGAACCACGAACTCGTGCTGGACCACGCACCACCGGCTTGTTTCCCGCGTGCGGATCACCCATCCCATCGCGGCGGCGCCGAAGACATTCGGCACTGCAAAGACGACGAAACCCCAGACGCCGTAATCCCGCACAAGCAGCACCGGCAAAAACATCCCGATGCACCACGTCCACGAGACGGCGAGAAAAACCGCCCACAGAAGCGGACCGGGGGAATGTTGACGAGACGGTGACAAAGGCATCCGCGCGAGTGTAGTGAATCCGATGTCGTCAGCGCCGGCACCCGAGGCCTGATGTTTCCGGAATGATCTTCGCCCGGAATCGTGCGGCTTACCCTCATGCCATGACCGTGAAGTACCGCTGGAAACTGCTGCGTGCCGGGAAGTTCAAACTGGACGGCGGATCGATGTTCGGGCTTGTGCCGCGGGTGGTCTGGAATAAATCGGTTCCGACCGACGAGTGGGGGCGAATCGACGTTCAGCACAACTGCCTGCTCCTCGAGCGGGCGTCGTCCGACCCGGGCGATCCGCCCGGTCCGAAGCTCGTCGTCGTCGAAGTGGGCAGCGGCAACAAGCTCGACGCCAAGAGTAAAGACATCTTTGCGCTTGAGAATCGATCCATTCTCGACGCGCTGCAGGAAGAAAACTGTCGCCCGGAAGATGTGAACGCCGTCGTCGTCACCCACCTGCACTTTGATCACGCCGGAGGCCTCACCCGGCTTCCCCGGGCGGGCGAAAAAGTATCGAGTGAACTCAACGCCGTCTCCGCATTTCCAAACGCCGAAATCTATTCCCAGCTCCGCGAGTGGACCGACGCGATGGCCAACACCAGTGTCATGACCCGCACGTATTTCCGCGATCACCTGCTGCCGGTTGAGGATCAGATGCACTTGATCGGCTCCGCCCGACCGTTTGCGTCCGGGTACACGCCCACGCGGGATGAAGTGCCCCGCGTGCCCGCCCAACAGCGGATCACTTGGCTGCACGGGTTGAAGGGCGCGACGGGGATTCCTGGGGTGGGTGTGTTGCTTGTTCCGGGCCACACGTGGGGCCAGCAGGCGATCGTCTTCCACGACGACAAGGGGCGCACTGTGGTCTTCACCCCGGACGTCATGCCGACCGTCCATCACGTGGGCGCTGCGTACAGCCTCGCCTACGACGTCGAGCCCTACACCAGCATGATCTCCCGGCACTGGTTCCTGGAAGCCGCGGCGGAAAATAACTGGCTTCTCGTGCTGGATCACGAACCCGGCAACCCGGTCCAGCGGGTCCGCCGAAAGGACCTGTGGTACGAGTTGACGCCCGATAGCGTGTGACGCGGGGTGGACGGTGCCCCGGGCCGTTCGTCTACAATCACCACTCAGCATGTCTGCCGCCCCTTCCGCCAGCAATCCGCCCGAACTCCGCGAGCCCAAGGTGCGCGCTGAGGAAGAAATCCCCGAGTCGATGATCGCCGATTCTGAAGTCGGGGGCGGGGAGATGGAAACGGACGAAGAGGAAGCGGAGGAGTCGGGGCGGGTTCACGGCGCCAAACTGAGCTTCCGTGAGCGCATCGAAGAATTCATCGGGAGGCTCTCGACCCGGAACAACTTCTGGCATCGGGTCTGTTCGCTGATCTGGCTTCCCTACGCCTTCAAAAGCGGCATCCGGATGAAGCGGGTGGATGCGGATACCTTCACCGCCGAGTTGCCCTACCGGCGATTCAATAAGAACTGGTACAACGCGATGGCGGGTGCGGCGCTCCTGGCGAACAGCGAGATCGCCGGTGGCATGTACATCTTCGGAATCACCGGCGGCGAGTTCACGATCGTGTGCAAGGAGCTGACGTACCGCTTTCTCCGGCCCTGCTACGGACCTGCGCTCTACCACGTTGTTCCGCGCGAGGACCTGAAGGCGCTGGTTGCGTCGGGCAAGGAGTTCAACCTCACGCTCGAACTCGAGATCGTGCAGCAGGCCGTGATTCCCAAGGCGATCGGCGATCGCTCCAAGGACAAGCGCTCCATCGTGGCGCGAATGGCCGCGAAGCAGCGCAAGGTTGGCCAGTGCCAGGCGACCTTCCATGTGACGCCCAACCGGCACAACAAGTCGAAGCGTGGAAGCGCGCGCAACGTCGGCCAGCGGGAAGCCTGACCGGTTCTTCACATCTCAAGGTGCGGGCGGGTCGATCCAAACTGTCAACCCGCGTTCGTGTACACCTTTTGGATGTCGTCCAGGTCTTCAATCGCATCAATCAGTTCGGCGAGCGAATCCGCATTCGTCCCCGTCACTTCGACCAGCTCGTTCGGAACCATCGCGATCTCTGCTTCCGTGATGGCGATGGACTGGCTTTTTCCCAGCCGCTCGATCGCTTCTTTGACTGATTGAAAAGAAGGCACGGCGCACAGGATGGTCCACGGCTCGTCGGCCGGATCGTCCGGCATGAGGCAGTCGTCCGCGCCCGCTTCGATGGCGAGTTCCATCATCCGTTCTTCGGTTGCACCCGGCGCGTTGACCAGCATCCGGCCCTTGGGCTGGAACATGTACGCGACGCACCCGCTGTTGCCGAGGTTGCCCCCGTTGCGATCAAACGCGAGGCGGAGGTCGCCGACCGTTCGCGCCCGGTTGTCGGTCAGCGTATCGATGATGATCGCGATCCCCCCCGGGCCGTAGCCCTCGTAGCGGACCGGCTCGTAATTTTCATCCGCCGAACCGAACGCGCCCTTCTGGATCGCACGCTCGATCGTGTCGCGGGGCATGTTGGCGTAGCGGGCCTCGTCGATCGCGTACCGGAGCGACAGGTTCGTCGCCGGGTCGGGCCCGCCGTTCTTCGCGGCGACGATGATCGCCTTGGAGACCTTGGTCCAAACCTTTCCCCGCCGTTTGTCGACGACGGCCTTGCGGTGCTTGATCTTGCTCCATTTGTTGTGGCCGGCCATGCAGGTACTCGCTCGATGCTCTCGTTAGCGGGACGTCGTGACAACCGGGGCGTGATTGGGAATGGTGGGTTCCTTGCCTTCCGCGAGCGCCTTGAGCTTGAGCTCGGTCTGCGCCAGAACGCCCCGCAGTTCCGCGAGTTCAACCTTAAACGAATCGTCCTCTTCGCCGAGATTTCGCTGCGAACGCACCGCGAGAATCTGATCGACCGCGCGCCGAGCGGTCACGCGGGCCAATTCCCAGTTGTCCTTGGCTTTCTGTGTTTCGCCCGCGGCCCAGAGCGCATCGGCGAGATGCTCGGTGATGACCGCGTTGTCGTTGCCGTCGCGTGCCTCAAGGGCACGCGTCAGCAGCGAGATCGCGCCCGGTTCGGTGACGTTGCCCGATGCATCCCTGCTGTCGCGAAGTTTTCCCTGCTTGAAGCGGAGCCAGCCGAGCGAATCGAGAATGCTGGCTGTGTCAGGGCGATCGGCGAACGCGATGAGAAGCAGGCGTTCGGCCTCCGCCAGATCGCCGCCGTGCTCCATCATGTAGTACGCCAGGTTGTTGCACGACATCGCGTGGTGCGGATCGCGTTCGAGAACAAGGCGGTAGATCTCCATCGCGAAAGGCGATCGATCTCGGAGCGTCGCCCACGATGCGATGTTGTGCAGCACGAGCGTGGCCCGGTCGCCTTGAGCCGCCGGCAGGTCGTTGCCTCCGTCGGCGGCGAGTTCGGAAACGATCACCGCCCTTGAAGTATCTTCAAGCATCGGCACCAGCGCGCGGACATCGCCGATATCGCCGAAGCGGGGCGTGAGGTAGTACACGAGGTATCGGTAGAGTTCGGTGGTCGGTTCGGGCACAAACAGCAGCGCCTCGCGAAGGAATGGCGCCGCCGACTGAGGCGAGGAAGACTTGCTGATCCGGTCGGCCGTGCGGGCGAGCAAAAGGGTCGAGCCATCGGGATACTGCCGAACCGTCTGGCGCGCGGCTTCGATGAGCGCGCCTGTATCGCCGGGTGTATAGGTGGCGAGCAGCGCGAGCCGGGATTCGTGGAGCGGCTTGGGTAGCGCAAGCCCCAGTCGGCCCGCGTGGCCGAGCAGATCGAGCACCGACCGTGCGGACTCGCCCGACTCATCCTTGACAGCAGCGCCGACCTGCTGATTGATGAGAGCGATGAGCCGCGCCCGCTGCGGTGAGTTCAGGAACGCTCCGGCGGGCAGCCCCTGCACGACAGCGTCGGAGGCGGCGCGGGAATTGCCCTTGAGCGCATGCAGCTCCGCGAGTTCGAGCGAATCGTCGGCGGACCGGGGCGTGTGGGCGAGCCTGGCCATCGCGAGCGTCTCCGCCCGCTCGGGCTGCTTGAGCGACGATCGGATCAACTGCTCGCGCTGGCGGCCCACGGCGTCGATCGGATAGCGTGCGAAAAGCTCCGTCAGCAGCCGCTCCGCTTCGGGCGGCTTGCCCTGCAGTTCAAGCACGCGGGCGCGGGCCGCGACCAGAGCGACGCTTCCCGGATACTCCTTCAGCTTGCCGATGAGCCAGGCGTCGGCGCGTTCGAGGAGCGCTGCCTTTGTTTCGGCATCGCCGGTCGTTTGCCGCTCCCAGGCGACGACAAGCTGCTCGATGAGAACCGGATCGGGCTCGCCTTCTTCCGCAATAGAAATCAGCGAAGCCTCAGCCTGAGACCAGAGTTGCCTTTGCGCGAGCTCGCCCGCGACCAGCCATCGGATCACGCGGCTTGAAGGGATCGCATCGCGAAGCCTCCTTGAGGCTGCGCCGAGCTTGGTCTCGTCCTTCAGCGGACCGGTCGGCAGGTAGAGCGCGAGAAGCGCCTGATACGCACGCTCGTCAAACCGATCCTGCGCGAGCACACCTTCGAGAATCGTCTCCGCGTCCTTCGCGCGGCCCGTCCGTGCGAGAATGTCGGCGGTCAGAACGCGCTCGCTCGGGTCTGCGTTCAGAGTTGCGATGTCGATCGCTTGTGCCAAGTCGATCACAAAGGCGTCTTCACCCGCATCGAGCAGCGAGCCGCACCGAACGGCAAACGGCAGATCGTTCTCGGCCTTTAACTGGTCGACCAGCAGGCGGGCCTCGTCGAACCGGCCGGCATCGAGCGCCGAATGCAGCTTGACGCCGAGCAAGACGACGCGTGCCTCGGGATCGGTGGCCTTCGTCAGGTCTATGAGATCGGCCGTCTCTAAAGATCGCTCCGTCAGCCCCAAGCGGGATTGCAGCCAGGCCGCCATCGCGCGCTGTCCGGGCGACTTCGCGCCGCGCTCGATCGCGGAGAATGACGAATCCAGCAGGCGCCCGTCCTGCATCACGGCGTCCGCGATCCGGACGGCCGATGCGGGAGAAGCACCGGCGAGCCGGAGCGCTTCCTTGCCCGCACCCGAACCCGTGACAGCCGAAAGCTCGATCAGATCCGCGGCCACTTCCGCGTCGAGCGGATGCTTGGCAAGGTGCTCGCGAAGCAGCGTGGCGTCACGGTCGCCGGGCGAGCCGGCCTCTGCCGCGGCACGCGCACGCACCAGGCGCGATTCCAGCGTCGGAGTGAGCGGCTTCGACAGATCCTCGGGAAGTGTCGCAAGGCCCCGCGCGAGCGACGGGCCCGCACTTGTATTTTCGGCGAGATAGCGGATGAGCATCAACTGGCGATCTTCGATCCACCCATCGGCGCCGAGGATGAGCTCAACCAGCAGCTGCGCCGCCTTGGCCGGCTCACCCTGCAGAGCCGACGCATAGATGAATCGCACCAAGGTCGCGCCGGGGTCGACGGAGGGATACTCGTTTGCCTTCGCGTAATCTTCGAGCGCGACATCGGTGCGCCCGAGGCGCATGGCGATATCGCCCTTTTGCTCGAGCAGTTCGCCTCGGCGCCGATAGACCTCGCCCAGCTCGGTCCGGTAGTTGGTGTTCTCTGTAAATGTGTCGGGAAGCGCAACCGCGCCGCTCAGAACCTCTGCCGCAGCGATCGAATAGCCGAGGCGGGAGAGCGTTTCGCCAAAGTCCGCTGCAATAACAAACGACAGCGCGGCATCCGAATTCACGTCCGGCGCGATGCTGGCCCTCGCCAGGTATCCGGCGGCGCGATTGAGATCGGACTTCTGCGCCGCGTCCTTGCCCAGCATCCACCACACACGCGATTCATCCAGCCCGCGGCGTGCCGCCTGCGTGTACGAAGAAATCGCGAGCGTTCGGCGACCGAGTTTGTACTGCGCTTCGGCGAGTTCACGCCAGACGGCGGCCTCTGCCGGATCCTTTCCCGCGGCATCGGTCAGGAGTGTCTGCGCCTGCGTTGCATCGCCCGCGAGGAGGGCCGATCGCCCCGCTATGTACAAGCGCACGGCTTCGGCTTTCAGATCTTCATCCGCAGTCGGATCTGCCGCTTTGGGGAACGAGACTTTCGAAGCGAACTCGGGCGCAACCTCGGAAAGGGGACGGGTCAGGTTCGGATTTGCCGCGATCTCCTCGGGCGTCAGCGCGTGCAGACGCGACGCGTCGATTCCGGGAGGGGGAGGAAGCTTTCCGGCATGCGCGACATCGGGTTTGGTTGCCCGCGCGACCCGGCGAAGCTCCTGGATCGAGCGGGGCAGTTCCGCGTCCGCCGGATCGACGGGGCCGAGCTCCGCCACCTCGGAGGTTTGGGGCGAGCCGGAGTGCGTCGAACATGAAAGTCCGGCTGCCGCGATCAGCACCGATGCGAGCAGGCCCGGATTGGCCGCGTGCTTCAAGGCCGAATGGAGAAAGAGAGCGGGTGAGCGTGGCGGCATGGAGGATGTTCGCAACCGGAAGGAAATTTGTTCTTCGAGGCACCGGGGACTTCAATAGTTCGGCACTTCAACCCTTGGCCGACGATTTCGACGACCGCTTCGAGCTCTTCTTGCCCTTGGGCGACTTTTTGGTTGCTCCGGTCGAGGCTGATTCTGCCAGAACGGGGGGCGGTAATTCAGGGGGCGAGAAGTCGGGCAGATCGGCGCGGCGTTCTCTGCGCGGCGCTGCACCCTGGTCGTCGGACCAAGCCTGGAGCGTGAGGGCGACCGAGGTTGCCTCGCCGGCGCGAATCTGTCGTTCAAGCCACGATGCGGCGCTGTCGGCATCGGTGACGTCGTCGCCCAGCACGGCCTCGGATGCGAGAAGGTCGGCGATGCGCTGATCAACCGGGATGGCGTGCCCGCCCAGGCCGAGCGAGAGCACGCGAGCGGAAACGTACGCGGGCGTGCCGTCGATGGAGTCGAGGTAGGTGCGGGCCTCGCGCTTCGACAGCTCGGACAGGCTCTGGAGCGAGAGCGAGTGCTCACGCCGGAAAATATCGTGCAGGCTCGAACGCAAACGCAGGGCCCGCTCGTAGCCACGCGGGTAGCGCTCGCCAAACGCGGCGGCGATCTCATCCGCGAACGCGATGCGAAGTTCGTTGTAATCAACAAAGGTCTCGCGGATGCGCTTGAGCGCGGCACGCGCCTGCCCTGTGGATGCATCCCAAAGGAGGAACGAGTAGACAAACAGGTGCAGCATCGGGTCGACGCCTTCGTCGACGCCCGCTGTCAGCGGTTCGGGCTGCTGATCGCCGTAGCGATTCGTGAGCTTCTTGAGCAGCGCCTGAAGGAGTTTGGCCGGATCCTGCGAACTCATGCGTTGCGTCTTTCCGCGGAAAGTGGTGGCGGGAGATCGGTGGGTGGGAGCTGCGAGGGCGGTGTTGTGCCCGGCTGTTCCTGACCCCCAAAGCCGCCCCGATCTCGGTCGTCCTGCACCTTGAGCAGGGCCTCGATCACGGCGGCCTGCTTCTTGGTGCTCGAATCAAGATCGAAATGGAATCGCGGCAGCTTGCGCGAGTCGACGTTTTTGCCCGCTTCGCGCCGGATGTGCATGGTCGCGCTGCGGATGCCGTGGAGCGTGAGATCCTGACGATCGGCCGGGAGGACCGAGATCAGGATCGTCGCATCGGCAAAGTCCTCGGACACACGGACTTCGGTAACGGTGATCATGCCGGAGATGCGCGGGTCCTGAATACCCCGATCGATCACCGCCTGGATCGCGTTGCGAAGCACGGAAGAAAATTGTTCCTGGCGTCTGCTCAAGCTGCGTCTCCACCCCTGCGGATGCGTTCTTCGCGCTCCGCTTCTTCGATCTGGGCCAAAAGGTCTTCGTCCATCGCCCGTTCGCGGATCAACGCGTCGGTTTCCTCATCGCTTCCGTCGCCCGACTTCGGATCGCTGATCCGCATCTCTCCCCGCGGACCGATGGGCTTGATCTCCGAAGCGCTCGCCAAGGTGCCGGCGCGTGAATCGGTTTCGGCGGTCGAGGACTCCGAATCCTCCGGCTGCACCCCGCCGATCCATCCGGCGCTCGCGTGCAGCACCTGGCGATCGATCTCGCCGACCTCGCCGTCGCGAAGCTCGCGCAGCTTGATCGTGATCGCATCCAGCACCTCGCCCGCACGCTGCCCGTCGCGGGTGACGATCGCCAGCGCGAGCGTCGCCGCATTCAGAAGATCAAGGTCGCCGACCTCCGCGATCGAGCACATGTGCTCGCGGTGGAGCTTGTCCTTCAACGATTGAACGACGCGACGCTTGTCCTTGAGCGACTCGGCCCCGTGGACCAGCACCTGGAATTGGAGAACTCCGAGGACCATCAGATTTCCGCCAGGACACCGTTCACTCGATCACAAGCCCGGAGGGCTACCGGCCGATCAGCCAAGCGTCCGCTTGACCTCGACCTGCTTGTAGCACTCGAGCACGTCGCCTTCCTTGATGTCGTCGTAGCCGACGATCTTCATGCCGCATTCCATGCCGGCGCGAACTTCCTTCGCGTCGTCCTTGACACGCTTCAGCTGCTCGAGCTTGCGGTCGTTCTCGACCACGACGCCGTTGCGCGTGACGCGGATGAGCGCGTCGCGCTGGACGATGCCGTCGGTGATGTAGCAACCCGCGATCGAGCCGACCTTGGTGACCTTGAAGACCTTGCGGACTTCGGCGTGGCCCAGGATCTCCTGGCGGAGTTCCGGAGCGAGCATGCCCTCGGCCGCCTTCTTCAGATCGTCCACGATGTCGTAGATAACCTGATAAGTGCGGATCTCGACGCCCTTCTGCTCGGCCAGGCTTCGAGCCTTGCCGGACGGAATGACGTTGAAGCCGATGATGACCGCCTGCGATGCCTGCGCCAGCAGCACGTTGCTCTCGGTGATACCGCCGATCGCGGACTCGAGCACACGAACCTTGACCTCCGGCGTGCTGACCTTTTCGGCTTGGCTCTTGAGCACGTCGAGCGTGCCCTGCTCGGCCGCCTTGATGACCACGCGGATTTCCTTGATATCCGCATCGGCCATCTGCGCGAACATGTTGTCGAGCGTGAGCTTCGGCTGCGCGAGCTCGGTTTCACGTTCGCGATGGCGACGCTGCTCGGCCGCTTCCTGCGCCTTCTTCAGCGAATCAACCACGTAGAACTTGTCGCCCGCAGTCGGCACCTCGTCGATGCCCGAGATCTGCACGGGGGTCGGGGGCGTCGCTTCCTTGATCTTCCTGCTGCGATCGTCGGTGATGTCGCGGATGCGACCGAACGCGCGGCCCGCAACGATGTAATCGCCCACCTTCAGCTTGCCCTGCTGCACCAGGATATTCGCGACCGCGCCGCGACCTTCCTCCGTGCGGGCCTCGATGACCGTGCCGTGTGCCGCGCCGCCGAAGTCGGCTTTCAGCTCGAGCAACTGGGCCTGGTAGTCGAGCGTTTCGAGCAATTCGGCGATGCCGGCTCCGGTCGTGGCCGAAGTCTTGATGACCTCGACGCTCCCGCCCCATTCCACCGGGTTGAGGTCGTTCTCTGCGAGCCGGCCGAGCACCTTCTGGATCTGCGCTTCGGTTGCATCCGGGCGATCGATCTTGTTGAGCGCGACCACGATCGGCACCTTGGCCGCCTTGGCGTGGTTGATGCTCTCGACCGTCTGGGGCATGACGCCCTCCGGCGCCGAGACGACAAGCACCACCACGTCGGTCATGTTCGCGCCGCGTGAACGCATGCTCGTGAACGCTTCGTGGCCCGGGGTATCGAGGAAGACGACTTCCTTCTTCTCGCCCGCCACTTCGAGCTCAACGCGGAAAGCGCTCGTGCGCTGCGTGATGCCGCCCGCTTCGCCCGCCGCGACGTTGGCGTTGCGGATCTTGTCCAGCAGGCTTGTCTTGCCATGGTCGACGTGCCCGAGGATTGTCACGATCGGGCCGCGCGGCCGCACGTCCGTCGCGACGCGATCAGCAAACTGCGAGCTGACCACTTCTTCCGCCGACTTCGCCTCGGTCACCTCGAGATCGACATCAAAGTCGATCATGATCTCCTGCGCCTTCGCCGGATCAATCCCCGAGTTGATCGTCGCCATGATGCCTTCAAGGAACAGCTTCTTGACGATCTCGGCGCCCTTGACGCCGGTGACTTCGGAAAGGTCCTTGATCGTGAACGGTGCCGCAATCCGGATTTTGCCTTCCGGCTGCATGTCCGCATCGGCATGGTGCTCGGTGCGCTTCAGATCCTGCCGGCGCTTCTTGAGGAAGCCGCCCGACCGGGCGAGACGTGCCTCGCGCTCGATCAGATCCTGCTCTGAGAACACGCCGCTCGTGCCGCCCACCCATTCCTGCCCCGAACTCGCCCGACGGCGCTGGGGCACACCGGTTCCGCTGGAGCGCTTGGCCCCGGCGGCTCCGCTGCTGCTGTTGCTGCTTCCACCGCCCGTCGACTTCCGACGCGGGCTGCGGCCTCCATCGTCTTCGCCCCCTGCCGGGCGCGTTCCGGTGCCGGTACCACCGCCCGGGCTGAACCGGCGCGGACGGGGGGCATCCATGACTTCCGCGGCTTCGATGCGCACAACTTTGGGACCCGAGAGCTTCACAGGCGTTTTCGCGCCGAGCTGCGGACCCGCGACGATGTTCGTCGGCCGCGTCGGCACATTGACCGGCGCGGGCTGCACGCGCGTCGGCCCCAGCACGCGAGGCGGCGCAGGCGGATGGCCGTGCTGCGGAGCGTGAGGTGCTTGCGGAGCGTGGGGGGTGTGCGGTTGGGGCGGGGTATGTGGGGACTGGGGAGTTTGAGTTGCGGTTGAAGCGTGGGGGGCGCTGGTGCCGCCCGAACCAGAATCGCCCTCGGTGCGTCCGTCCGTGCGGTGCGCGTCGGGTGATTTTGGCTTTGCACCTGGGGAGACTGGCGTTTTCGCGACTTGCGCAATCTGGCCTGCGGCGGCAGTCTGGGCGTTCTGCTCTGGCTCCGGAGCCAAAGGGGCTGCGGGCTTGGCAACCGCGTGAATGGGACGAGGCTTCGCGACAGATTCCTCAGCGGGCGAAGTTGGTGCGTGGCTTGGTGCGTGGGCGGGGCGCGTCGTTTCCGGGGGTGAGGCGACGGCAATGCCTCCGCCGTTGTCTTCGGTCTCGCCCTCGGCCTTCTTGCGCTTCTTCGGCGTGGCCTTCTTGGCGGTCGAGATATCGATCTTCTCGGCGGTCTCGATCGCGGTCGAAGCGGATGCGTGATCGCTGAACCACTCGCGGATGGTCGCCTCGAGGCCCGCGCTGACGGCGGACTGATAGTTCTTGATCACGGACTCTTCGATCCCCTCGGCGTGGCACTTCGCCACGATCACCTTGGAGTCGACGCCGATCTCTTTCGCAATCTCAAATACGCGCTTCTGCTTGGCCAAACGATGCTCCGAAATTCAGATCCGACTAGAAAATCTTCCGACGCCTGCAACCCGACATTCCCGACGATTGATCCGGCCCCGGGCCGGAAAGCGACCGATCACGTTCTTCACGAACCAATCCTCAACCTTGCCCCAGGATGTCCGCGGCACGTGCATCGCCGGTGGATTCCGTCGATGCGCCGAGGATGGCATTTGCAGCAGACTCGCCGGCTTCGCTGCCGACGGTGCCGCCCTCGGCCAGCAACTTCGCAGCGGTCGCTGCGTCTTCGCGGGCCTTGCGTTCCTTTTCTTCCTTGTCTTTCTGCTGCTGCTCGGCGACGACCTTGGCCTTGTTCGAGCAGGTCGTAACGACTTCGGCGGCCTTCGCCTCGTCGATCTCGAGTTCGGACATGAGCACCTCGGCGCCAACTTCTTCGATGTCGAAGACGCTGACCATGCCCAGTGCCGCGAGCTTGTCGGCCATTTTCTCGTCGATGCCCTCGACAGACTGCACCGTCTGGTACATGGTCTCGACGCCCTTGGTGAATTCCTCGGGCGTGAGGATGTCGATATCCCACCCGGTCAGGCGGGCGGCGAGACGGACGTTCTGGCCACGCTTGCCGATGGCGAGCGAAAGCTGATCGTCGCGGACGACAACGGTGGCGCGGCCGAGCTCGAAGCAGAGGCTGATTTCCGCGACCTCGGCGGGCTTGAGCGAGTTCTGGATGAGCACCTGGCTCGATTCGTTCCAGCGGACGATGTCGATCTTCTCGCCGTTGAGTTCGTCAACGATGTTCTTGATGCGAGAGCCCTTGACACCCACGCACGCGCCAACGGCATCGACCTTGTTGTCCATGCTCGAAACGGCGAGCTTGGTGCGATAGCCGGCCTCGCGGGCCATCGCCTTGATCTCGATGATGCGTTCGGCGACTTCGGGCACTTCGACCTCGAAGAGCCGCTTGATGAAATCGGGGTGGCTGCGGCTCAGGACGATCTTGATCTGGTTGCCGACGTCGCGGACATCCAGGATCAGGCAGCGGACGCGATCGCCCGCGTTGAACTGCTCGCCGGGGATCTGCTCGGAGCGCGGCATGAAGGCTTCGGCACGGTCGACGGTGACGACCAGCGCGCCGCCCTCGTACCTCTGAGCGGTGCCGACGGCGATTTCGCCTACGCGCTTCGAGAACTCCTCGAAGATGCTGGTCCGCTCATCGTCGCGGAACTTCTGGATCATGACCTGCTTGAAGGTCTGTGCCGCGATGCGGCCGAAGGCGGCAGGCGTCATCTCGAGCGGAGCGCCGTGGCGGGTCATCGTGAGCCCGCCCGTCATCGGATCGAGCGTGCAGGTGAATTCTTCGGCGTCGAGGGTGTTGAAGTGTTTTTTGGCGGCAGAGACCATCGCGAGTTCGAGATCGCGGATGAGAACCGCGCGATCGATGTTGCGATCGCGGGCGATGGAGTCGAGGATGCGGAGCATTTCGGTCGTGTTCATGTTGTCTTCCTGTGCTGCTGAAATGTCGGGTTATCGAGTTGTCAAACGTCCAGCGCGGTCCGGTCAAAGGGTGACAATCCACCCCGGAAAACACCGCGGGCCACCGGCGGCAAACTGTGCCACCCGTGGCCCGGGAAAGAGCGTCACCGCATCTGGCGGCTTCAACTCATGCGGGAGTTTCCTCCGCACGAGTCGACCGGCGAACGGTCCGTCCGAACCTGCGGCCGCGAGGGTGAACCCGCGGCAACGGGATTGGAACGATTACCGAGCATGGTTGCCAGCCGTGTGCATGACGCTTCATCCCCGGACTCTCTCCGGACGGCAACATGCCGGACGGAGAAAGCCGAACAAAGGCCCGCCAGTATAGCGGATCGCGGTGCTTCCTTCAAATGACAAGGGCAAGAACCGCCCCCACGGGATGGGCCCACTGGGGTCTAGACCCGGTCGCCGACCCCGATCGCCCTGTCAATCCGCAAGGCCTTGTTCCCCCGGCAACAGCCGACACGGGCCAGAAACTTCTTCTCTTCTTCAACACAGACCACCACCGGCTGATCCGCCCGTTTTTCGGTGATCAGGAGGTCGCCCGGGGCCATCAGGAGCAGATCGCGGAGGCTGATCGTGGTTTCCGCGAGCACCCCGGTGACCTGCAGGCTCGCGCGGCCGAGGGTCGTCGCGACCGCCTGTTCGATCTCGGTCGATTTCTGGTTCTTCGATGACGTGAACCAGCTCTGCGCGCTCAGTTCTTCCATCACCGGTTCGATCACGTTGTACGGGATGCACAGGTTCATCGTGCCCGCGCGGTTGCTCATCTTGAGCTCGAAGCCGATGACGACCACCACTTCGTTCGGCGGCACAATCTGCACGAGCTGCGGGTTGCTCTCGGTTGCAGCGATGCTGAACGACATTTTCTTGACCGAACTCCACGCTTCGGAGAGCGTGGCGAGGCCCCGCGTGGTCACGTTGCCGATGAGGCGGGTTTCGATCAGCGTGAGCGGGCGCTGGGGGATGAACAGGTCGTGGCTGGTGCCGCCGAGCAGGCGATCGATAATCGGGTAGATGATGAGTGGCGAGATCTCGAGGCAGATCTGGCCCTCGAGCGCGTCGGCCTTGATGAGATTGAAGCTGGTGGGGTTGGGCAGGCCCGCGATGAACTCGGAATAGGTCATCTGCTCGCAGGTCGCGACCTTGACCTCGACGATCGTTCTCAGGAAACCCGAAAGCGAGGCACCGAAATTTCGGGCGAAACTCTCGTGCAGCGTCTGGAGCGAACGCATCTGGTCTTTGCTGACGCGTTCGGGGCGCTTGAAGTCGTACGCCTTGACCTCGAGGCCTTCGGTCGTGTCCCGGTGGCGGCTGAAAATCGTGACGGAGCGCTGCTCCTGCTCGACCGTACCCGTGTCGACTGCCGCGAGAAGGGCATCCACCTCGCTCTGGTTCAGAACATCGGCCATTGCGGCTCCGTAGGGCGGTCGGCGGGCACAGGGGAAAAAACGAGGGGAACGGGACGCGAACGGTGGCATCCAATCATCGACCGGGCTGTCATGCAGCCTTGAACGATGAAGGGCCGATCAGGACCGGATGGACGCGGGGTCGTGAGATGCCGCGGAAGAGAGGCCCTCCTGGAAGGAATCGGATCGAATGAGACAATTGGTATTCCTGTTCGCCTGGCTGACCGTGCTGGCGTTCCCCGGAGCAGCGGTAGCCCAGTTTGGATCGACCACGAAGGTCACCGTGACAGCGGTTTCCCAGCGCACCGAGGCGTTGCCCGGCGAGCAGTTCGCGATCGCGGTGGTCCTCGACCATGCGTCAGGTTGGCACACCCAGACGAACGACCCGAAACTGCCGGACGAACTGAAAGATCTCGACCTGATCGCAACGGCGATTGATGTTGCCGCGACAAAGGGCCTGAAGGTCGGCCCGATCCAATGGCCCAAGCCCGTCGCGATGAAGGTGGGCTTTGTCGGGAAACCGATTGAGCTCGATTTCTTCGCCGGAAAGGCGATCGCGTTCGTCCCCGTGCAGCTCGGGTCGGATGTTCCGGTCGGCCCATTGAAGATATCGCTGACTGTGATGGTCCAGGCCTGCGATGACTCTTTGTGTCTTGCGCCGGAGGAAGTGCCGCTGGAAGTGATGATTGAGATCAAGCCGCCAGGAACCGCGCTGGTGGCGGCGGGCGGCGCTCCCGACATTTTCACGGGGTTTGATCCGAGCGTCTTTTCGCGAATGAATGCCGGCGCAACCGCGGCACCGAGCTCGGCACGAAGCCGGTTCGATTTCTTCGGGTATGAGTTCACGCTCGGACGCGATCAGACGGTGGTCATTCTGCTCATCGCTCTCGTTGCGGGGTTCTTGTTGAATCTGACCCCGTGCGTTCTGCCGGTGATCCCGATCAAGATCCTTTCGCTTCAGCAGCAGGCGGGGCACCCGGGAAAGCTGGCGCTTTTCGGGGCGGTTTACTGCATCGGCATCGTTGCGACATTTCTGGTGCTCGGGCTGCTGATCTTCGGGATCGTCACCGGCGGGCAGAAGCAGGACTGGGGGCAGGTCTTTACCAGTCGCTGGTTCACGATCGTCATGGCAGCGATTGTGGGCGTGATGGGCCTCGGGATGATCGGTCTTTTCACGCTGCAGTTGCCCCAGTCGGTGTACATGTTGAACCCGAGCCACGACACTGTGCTGGGAAACTTCCTGCTCGGCGCGCTGACAGCGGTGCTTTCAACGCCCTGCACCGGGCCGTTGCTCGGCGCGACGATCGCTTGGGCCGCGACGCAGCCGCCCTGGATGGGGCTGGTGACCTTTGTGGTCATGGGACTGGGTATGGCGCTTCCATACGCCGCCCTGATCGCGTTCCCCACGCTGATCGATCGTCTACCCAAGGCAGGTCCAGGGGGCGAATTGCTCAAGCAGGTTCTGGGCATTCTGATGCTTGCGGTCGCTGCGTTCCTGCTCTCGAATCTCACCAGCGAGAAGTGGCCGTGGTATGTGGTGGGCGGGGTCGCCGTCCTGGGAGGCCTCTGGGCGATCGTGGGGGGCTGGAAGATGCTCCGCACGACCAACGCAAAGGCAATCGTGACCGTGCTGGCGGTCGGCTGGATTGGCGTCACGGTGTGGACCACGCGGGCACTGACCTCTGAAGGCCCGGTCGCCTGGACGAAGTTCGTCAACGCGCCCGAATCCGAAGTGCGGGCACAGATCGCGTCGGCCCTCAAAGCGGGAAAAACCGTTGTCGTCGATTTCACGGCGAAGTGGTGCACAAATTGCCACGTCATCGAACGCAACGTCCTGTTGAGCGAGACCGGCGTGGGGCTGCTCAATGCCCGCGACGTAGTTCCGATGAAGATCGACCTCACCAGTGCCGGTGAAGGACAGGGCTGGGGGATTGTCCGTGAAATTTCGGGTGGCGGGGGCATTCCGCTGGTGGCGATCTTCCGGCCGGGCCTCGAGCGTCCGATCTATTTCAACAGCTTCTTCAAGCCTTCGGACCTCGAAACCGCGGTGCGGGGGCCGCTGTCCCCCTCATAAACCCGGACGGACCCGGAACGGCGTTCTGAGCGTCCGAGAGCATCGGGGGTTGACCTTTCCGGTTGCTCCGGCTAACTTTCTTCCCGCTTCGGGTCGATTCGGCAAGTCCGGGCCGGCCAGTTGCGGACGGGGTTCGACAACCAAAGAAGTCTTTCTGCGGGCGTAGCTCAGTGGTAGAGCGTCTCGTTGCCAACGAGAAGGTCGAGGGTTCAAGCCCCTTCGCCCGCTTTGGAAAAGAAAAACGCCGCCGGTCTCCCGGCGGCGTTTTCTATTTTGCGATCAACCGTTCCGCTCAGGGCCGCTTATGGGCAGAGGAACGCGTCGTAGGCGACCGAGAACAGGACAAAGTCGGCGTCGTCCACCACGTTGTCGCCGTTCAGGTCCGCCGGGCAGCCGGCGGGCATGGACGGGTCGGCACAATCGAGAAGGTCGTACGCGGTGGCGAAGAGCACGAAGTCGGCATCATCGACCACGCCATCGCTGTTCAGGTCGCCGGGGCAGGCCGAAACAGCGTTAACCGTGAGGAAGTCGACATACGTCGCGTTGCCGTCGATGTTTCCAACGCGGCAGTTGTGCCCGCCCACCGAAGCGTCCGCAGCGATCACGAACGACAGTCCGGTCACCTGCGTGCCCATCGCGTTGGGAACAGGGGTGCCGGTGACGGTCACACCCGTGCCGCTCGTGAGCGTGACGTGCGTTGCGAGCGTCACGTTCTTGAGGTTGGTGCCGGTGATCGTGAACGGAACGATGGTTCCCTGATCGCCGGTGACGGGCGTGTTGGTGAAGGTCGTCGTTCCACCGAAGACCACGACGTTGATGGTGTCGGTGCCGGTCTTGGTCTGGCTGTCACGCACGCGGAGCGTCACCGGGTACGTGCCGTTCGAGACGTAGGTGAAGGTGGGCTTGGGTGCGGACGCGGCCGGGGCAACGCCCGTCTCGAAGACGCCGTCGCCGTCGAGATCCCACTCGTAGCGGGAGATCGTCTCGGCGATGCGGTTCTCGGTCACGGCCGAGTTGATGTCGCCGATGAACTGGCAGAGCACGTTGGCACCGATGCGCTTGTTGATGCCCGCGTTTGCGTAGGGGTCGGCGTAGACGTTCGTGCCGACCTGAACTTCGAGATCGTACAACTGCACGATCGTGTTGCCGTTGGCACCGTTGGTGAGGTTCGCGGCGTTGTTGTCGTACACCTGAAGGACGTAGCTGTCGGCGGGGAGATTCGAGAAAGTGAACGATTCGGCGGTGCCAGCGCCCGTGGCGTTGACCGTGCCGATCGTGACGGAGCCGTCGGAATTCGTGAGCACGAAGACGAGGTCCGCGATCGCGTTGGTCGCGTACGCCGTGGTGGTCCCGGAGCAACTGCTCGACTGCTGGCCGGTGGTGTAGGTGCCGCCGGTCGGCGTGACGTTGATCTTCACGTTCTGAGCGCTGCTCAGGGTGAACTTGAAGTAATCGGCGCCGCTGGCGTTGGCGCCGTTGTTCCAGTAGCCGTTCAGCGAGAGATCGCGGCTCGCGATCGAGCGGAGCACGGGGCTGGACAGGTTGCCGAAGTCGCGCGCCGTCGCGAGGGACTGGTTGCCGCTGAAGCGGTCGCCGTAGTTGCGGCCAAGGGCGCGACGGTCATCGATGCGCACCGCGTCGGTGGTGGTCTGGATGAATGGTTCCATCAGCTTGCTGCTGTTGCAGGGAACCTGGTGGATAAAGCCCAGGCCGTGGCCGTGCTCGTGGGTGGTGGTATTCCGGAAGTAGCGGTAGTTGTTGGCGGTCGCGTTGAAGGTGCTCGCGTCGTTGAAGTAGGCGGTGTTGATCACCATGTCGCCGCCCGTGAGCGTTCCGGCGAGACCACCCGGGGATGGGAAGCAGTTGTACGCGAGGACGCCGCCCTGGCCGTTGAGCGAGATGCCGCCGATGCGGATGTCGCCCCGGTTGTTGTTGTGGCTGCCGCTGTTGGTCATCAGGGTGTTGTCGTCCGCCACTTCGGTGTACGTGACGCCGCCGTAGCGCCGCCACGAACCGAGCACCTGACGCAGATATTCGCGGCCCTTCTCCAGGTTGCCGAACTGGCTGGTGAGCGACGCGCCCAGCACGTTGCCCGACGCGGCGAAACCAGAAGCGGACAAGCCCCAGGTGGTGCCGTCATTGGGGAAACTGACAGTCAGGTTGGTGGCGATCGCAACGCCGCTCGGGAACGAGCTGCTCGCGGTTCCGGCGGGGCCCCAGCGGAAGGTGTCCACATTGAAACGATCGGCGAAGGGATCGTTCGGATCGGTGGGCGTCTGTGTGACGGGAAGGAACTGATACTGATTGAGCAGCGACTGCCACTGCTCCGAGGTGAGATTCGAGGCATAGCAATTCTGGGTGCTGTGCATCGCACGCACGATCGCGCCGCGCATCACGCTCGCGCTCATGGTGGTCGGTGCCTGCTTGCTGATCGCGAGCTCGAGCTGGAACGGCAACATGGTCTTGCCGTCAAAGTCCGAAGCCGGGAAAGCTCCGAGCTGCGCGAGCGACGATACCGCACCGCCGCTAAGCGCGACAAGTGCACCGATGGTTGCCACCGTGGAACGGGCGTTCTTCCGAATCTGCATGGATCTCTCCCTCGAACTCTCGACGTGATTGTCAAGGCTCGGCGTGTACGAAAACACTCTGGCGTGCCCGCCATTGCGGGCACACCTTCAGAATACGACAAATTCGCTTCCAACGCGACCCCTAGCCGCACGATCCTGCGCGGATTTCACTTTTGATTTTGCCGATTTATCGGACGGACCCGCCCGGTTTCAGGGGCAGGAGAACTGTTCGTAGGCATCGGCAAAAATCATGAAGTCGTAATCGTCGGTTAACGCATCACCCGTGAAATCAGCCGAATTCGTGGCGAACGTGTCGTACGACGCGGCGAACAACGCAAAGTCCGAATCATCGACGATGTTGTCGCGATTGAGATCGGAGCGGCAAAGGCCCGTGACCAGAGCCATCGCGCCCGCCAAGCCGTCGTTCCCCGAAGGGATGATCTGCGAGACCGGGAGCACGAAGCCGTTCTGGCCGGTATCTCGGAGCTCGATGGTGAGCGCGACCGCGCCGGTGGTGCCGTAGAACCAGTCGGGCGCTGTTCCGGACGCGAGGTACAGGATGTCGGGTCCGCCGTATTCGTACGAGGCACCGGTGCTTGCCGCGATGGCGTTGACCATCGAATTTCCGATGCGATCAAAGCCGGCGATGCCCTGCGGCAGCACGTACTGGTACGTCCACGGGCGCAGAACCAGCTGGGAATAGCTGTGGAAGTCGATGGCCGCGACCAATTTGGGGACGGAGAGCGCGTAGTTGCGGAGCGCCTGGGTTTCGGGCTCTGAGAACGCGGAGGGGCCGCGGTAGGTGTCGCTGGTGCTGGTGCCGCTCGAGCCGGAGTTCAATCCCCAGCCAACGCTCCAGTTGCGGTTGAGGTCAATCCCGCGGACCGTGCCGCTGATCACCCGGGCGTTCTTGCGCCAAAGCCGGCTGGTTGTCCAGGTGATGTTGTAACCATCGGGATTGCTGATGGGAACGAACACGAACTCGTAGGTATCGAGCAGCGATTTGATCGTCGAGTTGGTCTGGTATTGCGAGAGAAACTGCGTGGCGATGTACATGTCCACCATGACGCCGATCCACTCGCGGGCGTGCTGCAGGCTGTTGAAAAACACAACGGGCTTCCGGGGCGAGCCGCCGATCGGCGGGACGGGGCTGGTCAGGCGGAAGCCGAAGATCTCGCGGCCCTGAAGCGAGTTGCCCAGCGAAATGCGGGTGACGAAAGTCGGGTAAGAGGCCGCGAGCGTGTTCACGTAGTCGCTCACTGCGGTGTAATTCTGGTATGCATCGAAGAAGGCGCGATCGCGGAACGGATCGTTCATCTCTGCCTGCTCGGCATCGATGAGCGCCTGCACGTTGTCGATCATGATCTGGTACGGGACGCCGGCCTGGTTCAGCAGGGGCAGATCCGAAGCCTTGATTCGATAATCGGCTTCACCGTTTGCGCCGCCTGGGCCGCAGGTCCAGCGATCGCCGGAAATCTGTTCGAGCAGATTGACGTCGGCGATGCTCCGTGGCGTGACGCGGACGACCCTCTGGTTGTCGAAGCGCTCGGGAACGCCGACCGCCTGAGCGCCGTCGCCCGCAGCGCCGAAAGCAGAACAGGCGAGCAGGCCCGCGAGCAGAACGACCGAGTGGGATTTCCGCATTTCTCTCTTCTCTCCGGGCGATTGAACCGGCGTCGCGGGGGGCGACGAGTCGGATCGCTGCTTGCATCGTACAGGCAAAGGCAAGCGGGGAGCGCGCGGAATCGCGGGCAATTCGGCGCGCGTCCGAAAACGGTCACTTCCCGGAAGTGGGTGCGCGTTCGAGGGGCCTTGGCTCCTGGCGGAGCAGGTCTTCGTCGTAGGAAGCGAGGATGTTGTTGTTGCCCAGATGGTCAGAGTCGGCGACCACGAGGCGGCGGTAGACGTTCTGTCCGCCTTCCTTTACGTAGCCGTAGGCAGGGCACTGGAGGAACTCGAGCTGTTCGAGCGTTCCCTTGGCCTTGTCCTTGCCGTGGAGAGCGATGGCCATACGGGGCTTGTGGGTGCGGATGGTTTCGCGACCGCCGATCAGGATCTTGACCTCGGCTCCCTCGGTATCGATCTTCATCATGGCGGGGGGGCGGACGCCGGTGCGCTTTACAAAGGCATCGAGCGTTTCGAGTTCGACAGTCTCGGTTTTCGGCGGGAGGCCAAAGTGGGCTCGGCCGCTGGAGGCCTCTCCCCCCGAGATGCTGTTGAGCACGGCGGAGCCCGAATTCATGTCGTCGATCTGGAGTTCTTCCTTGCCCGGGGCATCGGAGAGCGCGAGCGCGGAGATCTCGGTGATTTTCTGCATGTTGCCCAGGCGGATGTTTTCTTCGAGCAGTTCGCGGTTTTCGAGCATGGGCTCGAAGGCGTAGAGATAGCTCGCGCCGAACCACTGGTGCATGAGCCGCGTGTAGAGGCCGATGTTTGCGCCGATGTCGTAGACGACATCGCCCGGACGGATCAGTCGGGCGAAGAGCGAGACCATGAAAGCATCGTGAACGAGCGGGTGCTCCCAGAGCAGGTAGCGGTGGCGGCGCAGGCGGATGGCGATGGGCCCGATGTCGCGCATGTTGGTGACGTGGCGACGGTCGGGGATCGCCTTGACACACGCGCGCGCCATCGAATTGAGCGCGGGGCTCTTTCTGATTCCGCTCACGACCGATCGCAACACCTCGCGCATGCAAGCTCCGTTTCACGTCCGTTTCCGGAATGCCGGATTATCGTCATTCCGGCCATCCAGAACCGAGCCGATTTGCGTTCAACCGGGCGCCACCGTGATTTTTCGACGGATGGCGGCGGAAAGCAGGTCCGATTTCCGCAATCCGGCCCGGATATCCGGTCCCCCGGCGCGGGCGCCTTCTGCCGCGATGTGGAGAGAGGAGGGTGCGACGCGAACCCGGATTCCGGACGTCGTTTGCGCGTGGGCGCGATCCAGTCCGTCGGCGATCCGGAGGATGCCGGCGAGAATTCGCACAACCTGGCGCGCCTTGAGCGGCAAGGCCATGAAGGACGCGTGCGTTTCTGATGGGAGTGACTTGCGGTGATAACGGGCAATGTTGGCGACGATGGCGCGGTCGGCCGGTGCGATCGAACCCCAATCCGCGAGTTCGATGATGCGGCGCGAGACCTTGTGGTGCCGGTCGTAATCAATCGGTACGCCGAGATCATGGAGCAGCCCGGCGCTCGTCAGCAGCTCGGTGGCATCGAAACGATCGACGAGTGCTTCGCGTACGCGGTCCACATCGGCCAGGTCGTGCAGCAGGGCGACGGCCAGGAGCGCGACGTGCTCGCTGTGCCCGATTTCGTACCTCGCGGCACGCGCCAGCTCGCGAGAACGCTCCACGATCGTGCCCGCTTTCTGTGGCGACGCAATCTCGCGCAGCAGCCCGTCGCGCACGCCCCCGGCGTGCGGCACAATCTTCTTTGCGCCGAGAAGCTTCACAAGTTCCCGCGCCACAAGCAGGCCAGCGGGCAGAATGTCGGCGCGATCGGGGGGCACGCCGGCTGCTTTCAGAAGGCCCGCACGCTGGTGCAGATCGAGCCGTTCGACTTGGGAGACGAGCTTCGAGAGTTCGCCCGCGCTGTGGCCCGAACGCGTGAGCGATCGGATGCGATGCGAGAGCAGCGGGGCGAGCGAGCGCTGGCCGGCGAAGTCGCCCAGCAGCGTGCCGATGGTGGCGAAGGTGCCGCCGCAGCCGATGAGCGCGGAGGGCTTGACCGGGAGCGGAGGAAGGTGCTTCTTGAGCACCTTTTCGATGTGCTTGCGCATCCGGTCGAGAGGCTTCGAAGATTTCTTTCCGGGCTGCGTCGCGAACATAGAGGTCAGCCGCACCGCACCCAGGGGTAATGAGATCGAGTCGTAGAGCACACCCCGCCAGGCCAGGCTGACCTGCACGCTTCCGCCGCCGATGTCAACGATCGCGACAGAGCGTGCGGCGAGATCGAACGCGGCGCGGCAGCTGGAGAAAGCGAGACGTGCTTCTTCGTCGGCACCGATGATCTCGACGGGCAGGCCGATTTCCTTTTCGAGCCGGCGCACGAACGCGGCGCCATCCGGAGCTTCGCGCACGGCGGCGGTCGCGACAACGCGTGTGCGTGTAACACCCCGCCGGATCGAATCGAAACAGAACTCCTTCACGGCGGCGATGGTCGCTTTGACGGCGGCGTTGGGCAGCGGCTTGGCGCTGGCAAGATTCGCGCCCAGGCGCGTCGGGCGTCTGCGCTCATCAAGGATTCGGAGCTTGCCTCGCGTATCGACCTGTGCGAGAGCAAATCGGACGGCGTTGCTCCCGATATCGATGGCCGCAATCAGGTTCGGAGCTGTCCCGCGGGGCGAGCCTGGGGTGCGGGCCTTCCGAGGGGCGGCGGATTTTCGCATTGGCGGAGCCGTTGGCATCGCAGGCCTCGAAAGTCGTGTCGCTCAACCGGCGGGGGATGGAGGGGCGGACTAAACTCGTTCTCTCACGTTGTTCGGTATCCAAATCGATGGTTGTACCACAACCGGTGAGCAGTCGAAAGTACCTCGCGCTTTGCTCGCGAGATTCAGGAGCCTTGCATGTCCGGCACGCCGAACCAGAATCAGCAGCAACAGGTCGCCATCCGCATTGACGAGTCGAAGATGGTGACGACCTATGCGAACACGATCCGCACGACCAACACGCAGGACGAAGTGGTTCTGGACTTCGGGCTGAATGTGCCGCAGCAGGGACCGGACGGGCAGCAGGCGATCCACTTCGCCATCGGCAGCCGCGTGGTGATGAACTGGAACGGCGCGAAGCGTTTGGCCGCGACGCTTTCGGAGCTGACCCGCCGGTATGACCAGGCGGTTGCGGAAGCGCAGAGCTCGGTGCCCCGGATTCAGTAGGAAGGGAAACAAACATGTCCACTGCGGCGCGAAAGCGCGTCGTGATCGTCGGCGCTGGGGGATACTCCGGCGCGGAGCTTGTTTCGATCCTCGCTGCGCACCCGGGTGCGGAGGTGGTTGGGCTGTTTGCTTCTGCGCGGCGGGAGAAAGGCGATCAGGCGGGTAAGTTTGATGAACTGTTCACGCGGTTTCGGGGTGTGTGCGAATTGCCGGTGCTGCCGGTGGAGCACGGCGCGGTTGCGGCGCTTAAACCCGATGCGATTTTCCTTGCGACGCCTCACGAGGCGAGCTTGGAGCTTGCGCCGGAACTTCTGAAGACGGGCGCGATCGTGCTCGATCTGTCGGCGGCGTTTCGTCTGCAGAATGCCGCGCTTTATCCGAAGCACTACGGGTTTGAGCATTCGCACGCGGCGCTGCTGGCTTCGGCGGTGTACGGCTTGCCGGAACTTCATCGCGAGAAGATCGCCAAGGCCAACTTGATTGCGGTGCCGGGGTGCTATCCGACGTCTGCGATCCTCGCGCTCGCACCGTTGCAGCGTGCTGGGGTGATCAAAGTTGGAACACGGCCGATCATTGATGCGACTTCGGGCGTCACCGGCGCAGGCCGCGGCGCGAATGCGAAGTACCTGCTTCCCGAGTTGAGTTTGCAGCCGTACGGCGTGCTCTCGCACCGGCACCAGCCCGAGATCGATGCGTACGCGGGCGTGGCGACACTGTTTACGCCGCATCTGGTCGCTTTTGATCGCGGGATTCTCTCGACGATCCATGTCGATTTGGCGCCCGGAACGAGCGATGAGAAGGTTGCACGCGTCTACGCCGATGCGTACACAACCGAGCCGTTCGTGCGGCTGCTGCCGGCGAAGTCGTATCCCGCGGTCGCGGATGTGCGCATGACCAACTTCTGCGATGTGGGTTGGGCGCACGATGCAGCGCACGATCACCTGATTGTCGTGAGCGCGATCGACAACCTTGTCAAAGGCGCTTCGGGTCAGGCTGTGCAGTGCATGAACATCCGCCTCGGGCTGGGCGAGACCACCGGTTTGCGTCCGAAGCACGGAGCGGGAGTTCGGTCGTGAGCGTGGCGTCCTCATCTGCCGGGGCTGCGGTTCGCAACTCCGGTCCGCTCATCGTCAAGATCGGCGGGACCACGCTCGAGAATCAGGCGACGCAGAACGATCTGTGGCGGTCGCTCGTTGCGCTGTCGAAGTCTCATGCGGGCGGCCTCATCCTCGTGCACGGTGGCGGCAAGGCTGTCGACCGGCTCATGGATCGACTCGGCATCAAACCCGCGCGTGTGCAGGGGCTTCGCGTGACACCCGACGATCAGATCCCGGAGATCGTGGGCGTCCTCGCCGGAACCGTGAACAAGTCGCTGGTCGGCTGCATCCAGCGGGCCGGTGGCAAGGGCGTGGGTCTTTCACTCGGTGATGGCGGGATGCTCACGTGCCGCAAGGTCGCGCCGCTTGCGACCGATTCGGGTCCTGCCGATCTTGGACGCGTCGGAGAAGTAACGGGTGGCAGCGCGGAACTCGCCCGCACGCTCATCGGGAGCGGCTTCATCCCGGTGCTGTGCTCCATCGGACTCGACGAAGCGGGCCAGCCTCTGAACCTGAATGCGGATGATGCTGCCGCGGGACTGGCGCGAGCGCTCAAGGCTTCCGCGCTGGTGCTGCTCACGGATGTTGAGGGCATCAAGGACAAGGCGGGAAACCTGATCCCCCACGTGACGCCGGCTGACATCGAGCGATTGATCGTGTCCGGCGACATTTACGGCGGGATGATCCCCAAGACCCGTGCCGCGGCGAAGGTGGCGAGCGAAACGGGATCGGAAGTCGTCATTCTCTCGGGCGATCGGCCGGAGCATTTGCTGCGCTGGACACGAGGCGAGCCCGCCGGTACGCGGATTTCAGGTAAGTCGCCGCTATGACTCTTCTTGAAAGAAGTGAGACGTGTCACCGGCTTCGCGCCGGTCGTTCGACGTACGTCAGGTTGAAGCGCAAGGCGCTTTTAGCCTCCGGCGAAGTCTCAGCCTCGACGGGTTGGCTCTGAATCTGAGAATGCGTTTCAGATGCTGTCCGCATGCAGTAGTGTGACCATTCTTCATCCTTCATTCGTGCCGAAGTGTTGAAGCTCCAAACGCCCGGCGGACCACCATCAGCACTTGGGATGAGACCGGTCCAGGCTTGACCATCACCCGTCAGCCAGACTTCCCAACCCAAGATGGCTCGCCCGGATCGACTGATGGCGTCGATCGCTTTTTCCACATCTCGACGGCGCCATGCCAGTTCACCATTCGCAGCTACGAACGCGAGCGCCTTCAAAGTTGGATCGATTTCTGTCATGCGGTCGAGCCTTCTGGAAAGCGGAACCCGAAAACGAAACCGCTGGCGGATACCGGCAGATTTGTCGCATCGGTCAGCTTGAGAGAAATGAAATCCAGCTTCCTGTACGGATTCAAGGGCGGGTCAGATTTGCGCATATCGTCTCGATTCGAGTTTCGCAAGACCCCTGGAGTATCACACAGCAAATGGCCGGACCCATTTCGATTCCCAATCTCCGCCAGCACGATGTGCTTCGCCTCTCGCACCTGACGCGTGATGATGTTCTCGCGCTCTTTAAGACGGCGCGAGCGATGAAGGCGGATCCATCGAAGTTTTCCGAGGCGCTGAAGGGCCGCTCGATCGCGATGCTCTTCGAGAAGCCATCGCTCCGTACGCGTGTGAGTTTCGAGGTCGGCATTCACCGCCTCGGCGCGCAGGCCGTGTACCTCGACCATTCCGAGACGCGCCTTGGCGAGCGCGAGACTGTGGCGGATTACGGGCACAATCTCGAACGCTGGGTGGATGCGATTGTCGCCCGCGTGTACAAGCAGACGGTGCTCGAAGAGATGGCGGCAGCGAGCAAGGTGCCGGTCGTGAACGCGCTCAGCGATCTGTTCCATCCGTGTCAGGCGCTTGCGGACTTCATGACGCTGCAAGAAAAACGAACCGAACTCAAGGGGCTTCGACTCGCGTATGTCGGCGACGGCAATAACGTCTGCCACTCGCTGATGGAACTCGGCGCGATTCTTGGTGCGCACGTCACGGCGCTGACGCCCGCCGGTCGCGATCCGACTGCTTCGGTCCTCGAAGAGTGCAGGGCGATCGGAGCGAAAACGGGGTCACAACTCAAGGTCACGCACGATCTCGCAGATATTGCCGGGCACGACGCTGTGTACACCGACGTCTGGGTCTCGATGGGACAGGGAAGCGAGACCGATCGCATCCGAAAGCTCTTCAAGCCCTTCCAGGTGAACGCGGCACTCATGAAGAAAGCGGCAGCGGGGACGAAGCAGACGCCGCTGTTCATGCACTGCCTGCCCGCTCACCGGGGCAGCGAAGTGACCGACGAAGTCATCGACTCGCCCGCATCGATCGTCTTCGACCAAGCCGAAAACCGCATGCACGCCCAGATGGCTCTGCTGCTCCACATGCTGCGGGATTAGGAAAGTTTTCGCGGCCTCGATCGCGGACCGCCTCTCAAAAAGAGAACGCGGAGGACGCGGAGTTGGCGGAGACTCGCGGAGAACGCGTCGAAAGTGGAACTCGCGCAACGGGCGTCACGCGTTTTACAAAGTATTTGTTTTCCTCCGCGAAACTCCGTGCTCTCTGCCAACTCCGCGTTCTCACCCGTGGAATAATCGACCGCACAAAAGGAACGATCCATGCCCACAAAAAAAATCGCCATCGCCTACTCCGGCGGCCTCGACACCTCGGTCATCATCCCCTGGCTCAAAGAAAACATGGACTGCGAGGTCTACGGCGTCGTCGGCGATGTCGGCCAGGGCTCCGACGAACTCGTCGGCGTCGAGAAGAAGGCCAAGGACTCCGGTGCGAAGGACTGCGTCGTTGTCGATCTCAAGAAGGAGTTCATCGACGACTTCGTGATGCCCTGCGTGATGGCTGGATCGCTCTATGAAGGCCGCTATCTGCTCGGAACTGCGATGGCCCGCCCGATCCTCGCCAAGGCGCAGGTCGAGGCCGCCCGCAAGTTCGGCTGCACGGCGCTGGCGCACGGCTGCACAGGCAAGGGCAACGACCAGGTGCGGTTCGAGTCGGCGTACGCCGCGCTCGCGCCGGAGATGGAGATCATCGCCCCGTGGCGCATGGACAATTGGAACCTGACCGGCCGGCTTGCGATGCTGGATTACCTGAAGGCTCGCAACATTCCGACCACGGCGAGCGCAACCAAGATCTACTCGCGCGACCGCAACCTCTGGCACATCAGCCACGAGGGGGGCAGCATCGAAGATCCGTGGAATGCTCCGCCCGACGATTGCTACATGCTCACCGCGTCGCCCGAGAAGGCGCCGGATAAGGCTGAAGAAGTGACGATCTCGTTCGAGGCCGGTCGCCCGGTCGCGCTCAACGGCCAGAAGATGCTCGCGTGGCAGATCGTTGAGAAGCTGAACGGCATCGGCGGCATTCACGGCGTCGGCCGCGTTGACCTTGTTGAGAACCGCCTCGTCGGCATGAAGTCCCGCGGCATCTACGAAACCCCGGGTGGCACGATCCTCGTCGAGGCCATCAAGGGCCTTGAAGAACTCGTGCAGGATCGCGAGACGCGGCACTTCAAGGAACACCTTGCTCTGTGGTTCTCTGAAGCTGTCTACAACGGCCGCTGGTTCACGCCGTATCGCGAGACGCTCTGGGCGGGAATCCAGAAGTCGAGCGAGCGGCTGACGGGCGAGATCGTGGTGCGTTTGTACAAGGGCGTGGCGACGGCCATCCGCCGCAAGAGCCCGAACTCGCTTTACTCGGAAAAGGTTGTGACCTTCGAGAAGGGCGAGATCTACGAGCACAAGGATGCGGGCGGTTTCATCAAGCTGCTGAGCCTGCCGGAGCGCATTGCAGCGCTGAAGAAAATGGGACACGCAAAGTAGGTCGAGGCGGGGTCTAGAAGAAACCCGAAACGCGAGCCAATTGGCTCGCGTTTTTTCATGCGGCTCGCGGCCGAAAATGGCCTCTGCGGGCGAAAAACCGGGCACAAAAGCGGCCAAATAGGCCGAACACCCCGGGCGGTCGCGTCGTATGGAATGGTGTCAGCGGAAAGACTTTCAGGTTCGTTCATCTCAGACCTCTCTCCTCTCCAAACGGCACCCCGGACGCGTTGGTTCAAACCAGTGCATCCGAGGTGTCGTTGTTTTTGCCACGGAGATTTTGCGGGCGGCCCGTTGAGCGGAGTTTGTGGCCGGTGATTCTGCTGGTTGTCAGCCCCGCGGGGGTGCCGCCACGAACACAGAAGCGCTGCCCGGCGAAAAAAAAGTGTTCATGTCTGCAAGGTTCTCGACCCTGCCGACAACTCTCTTGGCGGGATACGAACGACCGCCGATGAAAACCGAATCAACGAGCTTCTCTCCTCTTGAACATCTCGGCGTCGAGCTTCACCAAGCCTGGCGTCGGATTCTCTCTCCTCTCCTCTCTCCTCTTCTCCAGGCGGCACGCCTCGCACGGGCTTGACGCCGATTACTCCGAACTCTCTCCTCTCCTCCTTGGCGCCGTGCCCCAACCGGGTTGACGCCGACTTGAAAACCGAACTCTCTCCTCTCCTCCCCCTCTCAGAATGGCGGCATGCCTCAAACAGGTCTGACGCCGATTGACATCCGAATCTCTCCTCCTCTCTCACTCTCTCCTCCCCTCCAAACGACACCCCGGACGCGTTGGCCAACGCCAATGTCTCCGGGGTGTCGTCGTTTTTGCCCGATTCAAAATGCCGCGGTCGCGCGGGAGTCGGCGGCCCGCAGCCGAATTCAACATTCCTAGCCTTCGCCTCTCTCCGTACCTTCTTCGTGGCCCTCAGTGGCTCACCGTGTTGAAAGGATTTTCATGGCTCTCTGGGGCGGACGCTTCGAAACCAAACCCGACGAACTTTTCCAGCAGTTCAACGACTCGCTGCCCGTGGATGCCGCGCTCGCATTGCAGGACATCGACGGCTCGATCGCGTGGGCGAAGGCGATTCATCGCGCGGGCGTTCTGAACGATGGCGAACTCGCGAAGCTCTCTTCCGCACTTTCAAATCTCAGATCCGAAATTTCAGATTCCCCCGCCTTGCCGCTCTCGGCTTCCGACGAGGACATTCACTCGTACGTCGAACGCCGCTTGATCGAGGCAGTGGGGGATCTTGGGAAGAAGCTGCACACCGGCCGCTCTCGCAACGACCAGGTTGCCACCGACTTCCGGCTCTTTGTGCGCGCCCAGATCGACGCTCGCCTGATTGAAATGAAGGAAGCCCGGCGTGCCCTTATCGACCTCGCCGAACGCACCAAAACCATCGTGACTTCCGGCTACACGCACATGCAGCGTGCCCAGCCGATTCTCTTCGCGCATTGGGCGCTCGCGTATCAAGAAATGTTAGAGCGCGATGCGGCCCGCCTGCACGACGCCCGCAAACGCGTGAATGTTTCTCCGCTCGGTTCCGGTGCTCTCGCGGGTACCACCTATCAGGTCGATCGCGAGCAGATCGCAAAGGACCTGGGCTTCGACGCCCCAACCCGCAACAGCCTCGACGCCACCAGCGATCGCGACTTTGTACTTGAGACTCTCTCCGCCAGTTCGATCGCGGCGCTGCATCTTTCCCGCCTCGCCGAAGACCTGATTCTCTTCGCTTCACAGGAATTCGCGATCGTCGAGATGCACGACTCGGTCTCCAGCGGCAGTTCGCTCATGCCGCAGAAGAAGAATCCCGATGCGTGTGAACTGATCCGTGGAAAGGCGGGCCGCATCTTCGGTGCGTTCGCAACGCTCGCGATGACGGTCAAGGGCCTGCCTCTCGCGTACAACAAAGACCTGCAGGAAGATAAAGAGCCGCTGATCGACTCGATGCAGCAACTTTCGATGTGCCTGCGGGTTCTCGTTCGCGTTCTTGACACGCTCAAGGTGCGTGAAGACCGAGCCCGCAATTCCGCCCTCGATGGCTACGCAAACGCGACCGAACTCGCCGACTATCTGGTCGCCAAGGGCATCCCCTTCCGCGATGCGCACGACATCGTGGGCAAACTCGTTCGACACGCGATCGAGAGATCGAAGCGACTGGAAGATCTGCCGCTGGCCGAGTTGCAGTCGATCGACTCGCGCATTGACGCGGGCGTCTTCAAGTCGCTTGAACTCGAAACCGGACTTGTTCGCCGCGAGATTCCCGGCGGCACCGGGCCGAGGGCAGTCGCCGACGCGATCCGGCAAGCTCGCGGGCGCCTCGCCTAAAGACCCGCCGGCACCGCTTGCTTCCGCAGTTCGGCTCGGCGAGCCTGTCTCTGCACGTCGATTCGCGCGACAGCGAGCGCGAGGAACACCAGGGTCATCTGCGCCAGCACACCCAGGCCCCGGAGCTTCCACTTTCCGAATGCGTAGAGCAGGCCCCAGCCCGCGAGCACCACGAACACAGAAAATGCAAGCCTGCGCGAGTCGTTTGGATGCAGCACCCCATACGCCAGCAGCGCGAGAATCGGTGGTGCCGCGACAACGGCGTGATACGACTCCAGGTACGGACTGATGACCACCGGCAGAAGCACCAGAGCGAAAGCATCAACGCAGAGGTCCCACCCGCTTCGGACCCGATCGCGACGGAGGCCGCCGCTCAAAAGACAAAGCCCGACCGCGCCAAGCCAGATCGCCTTGGCGCCGCGAGCAATCCAAACCGCCAGAGTCGATTCCGGCCCGAGCACCTTCGCCAATCCGTGAGGAATCGAGATCAGAATCGGGTGATCCGTGAGATCGGTCGCCGTTGCCAGGCGGAGTTGCTCAAGCCACGATGCGTACAGCTTCATCGTGCCGCTCGGCCCGGCATAGAGCACCGGCACCGCCACGAAAAGCACAAGCATCGCCGCGATCGTCGCGAATGCTGCTCGCCATTTCTTTGCCCACACGAGGTAAGGGAGCGCAAGCACCGGATAGAGCTTCACGGCGATGCTCGCCGCGAGCAGCGGGCCGGCCCAGACGCTCCGTTTTCGCGCCACGCACAGAATCGCACCAACCAGCAGCACCGCGTAGATCGAATTGCAATTTACCGACCGCAGGTCCCACTGAAAGTAATTGTTTGTCACGGCATACGCGAGCAGCGCGACGATCCACCGTGAACCATTCCCGCGCAGCCCGACCAGTTCCGTTCCCAAGACAAACACGCCGATGCCCGATGCCGTCAGCATCGCAAGCCACATCGCCGCGGCAAGGCCAAACGGCGGTATCGCACTCAGCGCGAACATCAACACCGCCGGCGGGGCGTACGGAAAAATCTGTCCGGGGTCGTACGCCAGCTTCACCGCGATCTGCCGGCTCTGCTCGTACATGATCTGGTAATCCACCACCGATTGCGGCCACGGGGTGCTGCCGAAGACGTTTCGCCCGAGCGCGTCGTACAGAATCCATCCAACCAGGATGACCAACGCCCCGACATTCACCTTCGCCAGCCAGGCACGCGACGGGGAAGCGCCAGCCGTCCGCGGCTGTTTGGAAATTGCGTCAGGATTCGAGATTTGTGCTGGAAGTGACAGGGCGGTCTGTGCTTTCGTGCTTGGAGGTGAGTGGGTGCTGGGATCTCGAAGTGCCCCGGAAATGCGACTGGAGAGACTACCGACCGCACGCGGGAATTCGATTGCCAAGCCAGGCTCGACTCCCCGAGCTCGAGGGCTATCGTAGTTGAGACTCTTTCTCAAAATGGAAACGCCATGACCACATCGACCCCAGCGCTCGGACTTGCCGACACCCTCAAGACGCAGACTCAGAATGCCCACACGGCGGCAGAACGCCACGAATTTCAAGGCCGCGTCATGCGAGGCATGCTCGGCACCGCTGGTTACGCCGCACAAATGGGCCAGTATTACCTCGCCCACAAAGCGCTGATTGAAGCACTGACCAAGGCATCCGCGAATCCACACGTCGCGGCGCTCATTCGCCCGTACCACAGCTATCCCCAGGTTTTCGAGGCCGATCTGAAGCACTTTGGCATCGATCCCGCTTCGGTGCGTCCCTTGCCCGCCACGCAGCGCATTGTCGCGGAAATGAATGCCGCCGATCCGCTGACGCTGCTCGGGTTCACCTACGTCGCGGAAGGATCAACCAACGGGGGCAAATACATCGGGCAGGCCCTCCGTCGTGCCCTGAACGCCCCGGGTGGCGAAGGGCTCTCAAGCCTCGATCCGCACGGTGAGGCCCAGCGGGAACGCTGGCACGCGTTCCGGGGCTCGCTTGATCAGATTGCCTTGGACGACGCGGGACGGCAAAGTCTGACCGCCGCGGCAGATCGCTACTTCGCATACGTGATCGAGCTGTTCGATGAGCTTTCCAAGGCGTTCCCGCCGAATCCCGCCAACATGCCTCTGACGCACTGAAAACGGGGTGGAACGCTCCGCCGCCAATAAAAAACGCCCCGAGCCTGTCGGCGGGGCGTTTTTCGTTGAAAGGGACCGAAAGACCGGTAATGGGCGCAACAGGGCTCGAACCTGTGACCTCGGCTATGTGACAGCCGCGCTCTAGCCAACTGAGCTACGCGCCCGAAGGGTGGGACTATACCCGCTCCGCACCCGAACCGCCATGGGCGCAATTTCTTTGCGAAAACTGAACATGTTTCGGGCTGTGTTGGGGGGTGCTTCCGGTATAGTCTTAACAGAGAGACAAGCCCCCTTGTGGGGGCAGACGCGTTCCGCCGCGTCGTCGAGGAGAGTTTGTCAATAGGAGGTTTGAGAAATGAAGACTTCTGTTCTTGCGCTTGCCATCACGGCAGGTGCGGCGATCTGCGCTTCCGCGAACGCCGATGTGATCACGTACTGGAATTTCAATAACAGCACCGGCAACTCGACGGCAGGCCAACTCGGCACGCTGAACTCGACCGCTGCCAACTTCGGCACCGGCACGGTGTCGGTGGGCCCGGGCCTCGCGTTCAACACGAACTCCGCCGGCACCGCCAACGGCGCCGTGGGCACCTTCACGGGCACGACGCTCAGCGCGATGCCGGCCGACAGCGGCGTGACGCCGGGCGGCGCGCTCGCCGTTCAGGGCAACCTGGGTGGCAGCGGCACCGTGACCAACAATGGCAAGTACGTGCAGTTCAGCACGAGCACCATCGGTTACACGGGCATCAGCTTCCTGTTCGATACCCGCGGCACCGGCACCGGCTTCAGCAACAATCAGGTTTCCTGGTCGAACGATGGTGTGAACTTCTTCAACGCCGGCGCAGCCTACAGCGGCACGCCTACCACGTTCTTCACGGTCACTCGCGCTCTCGGCGCGGGCGCTGACGGTGCTGCCACCCTGTTCGTCCGCATCACGCTCGACGGTGCAACCGGCGGCGGCGGCAACAACCGCATCGACAACGTGCAGTTTCTGGGCACGGCCATCCCGGCTCCGGGCAGCGTGGCGCTCATCGGCCTTGCGGGTCTCGTCGCGGGTCGTCGTCGTCGCAACTAAGTTTGATTGAATCTCGTGGGGCGGATCGTGTTGATCCGCTCCAATGGTCAGCACGTTCTTGGCGGTTCGTTTGCTGACTATCGCCGCCCCGAGCATCCGCGCTCGGGGCGGTTCATTTTTGGACCGCGCGTTTTCAACTTTGGATGAGCCGAACGCGCGAGACAGAACTGCGCGGGAATTCGT
The DNA here is from genome assembly GCA_016793015.1 of Phycisphaerales bacterium. Classification (GTDB taxonomy): domain Bacteria; phylum Planctomycetota; class Phycisphaerae; order Phycisphaerales; family UBA1924; genus JAFEBO01. The sequence continues at coordinate 16,321 of JAEUJD010000045.1, read as the reverse complement.
GTGCGCAGTAAGCCCCGAAGTCTGGCGGATTTCTGGGCCGGCATGCGCGAATGTTGCGTTTGATCCGGGTGAGCGCGTCGTCATGTTCCTTACGCAGTCTTGGCGCAACTTGCACGCGATCATGATGCTCGCGCACACGCTTCAAAACTAAGTTCTTCCCACGAAGACCGGGCCCCTCGGTGTCGAGGGGAGTGCCATTCCGCGGCACACGGTTCTTCGGGTTGTTTTTCTGGAGGAAGAGATCATGATTCGTACTGCAATTTCTCTCGGTCTGTTCGCTGGTCTGGCCATCGGCGCCGGTGCGCAGGGTGCGGTCGTCCTGGCCCACTACGGCTTCGACAACAGCTCCATGAGCGCCAACGTCGGCTCGGGCACCGCCACGGCAACGGGCACCAGCTCGTTCTTCGGCGGCACCACGCTCGGCATGCCCGGCAGCAACTCCCCCCCCGGCAGCCCCTCGGGCCAGTCGGGCATGAACGCTGTCGCCATCGTCGGCACCGGCGGCGGTGCTCTGACCATCTCGCTCAGCACCATGAACTACACCAACATCGTCTTCTCGTTCGCTTCCCAGCGCACGGCGACGGGCGGCGCGAACGCGGTCGTCGAGTACTCGCTGAACGGCTCGTCGTTCACGTCGCTCGGCACGATCGTTCCCGGCGCTTCGAGCCCCGGCTTTGCCGGTTCGTCGATCAACACCAGCGACTACTTCTTCTCGTTCAACGCGGCCGGCGCGGCGAACAAGGGCAACGTCTTCTTCCGCATCACCGCGGCGGGCGCGTCTTCGGCCAGCGGCAACCAGCGTTTCGACAACCTGGTGGTTGCGGGCGACCTCGTTCCGGCTCCGGGCGTGCTCGCTCTCGCCGGGTTCGGCGGAGTGATCGCCGCTCGCCGGCGTCGGGCCTGATTCTCTCCATTTCGGGGGCCGGGGCTTCTTGTTGAAGCTCCGGCGACCTGTCAGCGGCGGAAAATTGCTGACTCCCTTTCCGCCCCGGCACTCCAGTGCCGGGGCGGTTCTCTTTGGCGCGGCATCCCCTCCGCTTTGCGAACCCTTCCTGGGGAAGCCCGGTACAACAGGGTGTCCGGCATGCCGACCATCCCGAACATTTCGGCGGGAGCGGTCCGATATGCTCGGGCCGGTCCTGGGAGCGTCCGCTCGGTGAACAACCGCGCGGGCGTTGCCGATCGTCGCTTGGTGAGGTCGCCTGTTCGTGCGGCCCGTTCGGGTTGTCCGTTCGCTGTGGCTTGAATGCCCGGCAGTGGGAGGTTGCGTGGAGCTGACTTCAAGGACGCGTGCGATGCGATTCGGCCGGATGCTCGTCTGCGGAGCGATGTTGATCGCTGCGGGTGCACCGGTTTCCACTTCCGTTGTACTGGCGGGCGAGAAAGCGGCGGATACCCGCGCGGGAGCGAAGGTTGATGCCAACGAATGGTCGCAGCGTGCGTGGCGCATCGCCAAGAGCGGCCGCTTCGATGATTTCGTGACCTACATCCACGATCTGCCGGAAGACCCCACAATCGGTGCGGACCAGCGCGCCGAGATGGAACGGTCGGTCAAGCTTCTCGACGAGAACTTCGCGAAGCGGGATCAGAAACGCGTCGAACGCATCGCGGAGGTGAACAAGGAACTCGATGAACGCCTGCAAGGCGACATGACGCCTCAGCGCCTCGCCAAGGCAATGCGCAGCGCGCTCGAGTTGTGGGTGCTCTCCACCGACAAGCCCAGCGTCATCGAGGACGCCCGTGTGAAGAAACTGGTCGCCGATGCGGATGCCGCGGCCCGCAAGTCCGAGCAGGATGGTGAATGGCTTGTCGCGAGCGAGATGTTCAGTCTGCTCAACGCGCTGCTCGAAGAGTCCGGCCAGTACAAACCCGATCTCGAACGCCAATCGCGTCGGCTCACGATGATCCGCATGTACACGCCCCAGCGGCTTTGGGAAATGCGGAACGATCGCCTGAAAGCGGAAGGCGAAAAGCCTTTGCCTCCGTATAACGCCACCGGAGATGACTTCCACGAGAAGCTCAAGGGCATCGAGCAGGACATGGTTGTCCGTGCGATCGCCCGCGCCGCCGACCACGTCGAGCAGATTCCCACGCGCCGGCTGCTGATCGGCGGCATCATCGCGATCGAGACGATGATCGCGACCAACGATCTGCACCGCGCTTTCCCCGACCTCGAAAGCCAGGCGTCGAAAGAGGCGATGCTCACCGCGCTCCGCACCGAGCGCGAGCAATTGGGTACACCGAAGAAGAACGCCTTCGGACGCGTCGCCGAGCCGGGCGTCGGCGAGATCGATGCCCTGCTCAACCGCGTGCTCGCCGTCAACGACCGCACGGTCAAGATCTCGCGCGAGGCTCTGCTCCACGAGTTCGGCAACGGCGCAATCGACCAGCTCGACGAGTTCAGTGCGATCATCTGGCCCGATGAGCTCAATCGCTTCAACCGCACGACGCAGGGCAAGTTCGTCGGCGTCGGTGTGCAGATCGAGCTCGACGATCAGTCGAACGTCCGCGTGGTCACGCCGCTCGAGGGCACGCCCGCATTCCGGGCCGGCATCCGCGCCGGCGACATCATCAAGAAGATCGGTGGCAAGAGCGCCTACGGCATGTCAATCGATCAGGTGGTGGATCACATCACCGGTCCGGACGGCACGCAGGTGATTCTCTCGATCGATCGCCCGGAGAACGACGGCGCGCAGACCGCCGATGCGCTCACCGGCGAGACCGGTCAGCCTCCGGCAGTGGACGCCGCCAAAGCCGATGGAGCCAAGGCCGAAGTTGCCAAGCCCGACAAGAAGTATCGCGAGATGGAGTTCGCGATCAATCGCCAGCTCATCAACGTGGTCTCGGTCAAGGGCTGGAAGCGCAAGGGCGCCCGCGAAGATTCGTGGGATTGGTTCATCGACAAGGACAACCACATCGGGTATGTGCGTCTGACCCAGTTCAGCGAGAAAACCGCCGAGGAACTCCGGCGTGCTGTCAGCCAGATGCAGAAGGAGGGCCTGAACGGGCTTGTGATGGACCTTCGGTTCAACCCGGGTGGCTACCTCGATCAGGCGGTCCAAGTCGCCAACCTCTTTGTTGATAGCGGGGTGGTCGTGGCGATGCAGGGCCCAAATGGTCGCGCCGAAAGCCCAGAGATGGCGAAATCAAACGTGGCCAAGCTCAAGAGCACGCCGGTCGTGGTGCTGATCAATGAGGGTTCGGCCTCTGCCAGCGAGATCGTCAGTGGCACGCTCCAGCATTACGGCAAGACCGGCGATGTCAACGTGATGATCCTGGGTCAGCGCAGCTACGGCAAGGGCAGCGTGCAAAAGGTCTTCGGGCTTTCCGACGACGCCGCGATGAAGCTCACGATGCAGTATTACGCGATTCCCGATGCCGCAGCACCCGGCTACCGGATCATCCATCGCAAGCCCGGCGCACACGAGTGGGGCATCACCCCGAATCTCGCCGTCGAGATGCTGCCGAAGCAGACGACCGAGTCGATCCTGCTCCGGCGCAACGCCGATGTGCTGCCCGCGGATGCCGACGCAGCGAGCAAGACTGCCCTCCCCGATCCCGACAAGCTCCTGACCGACGGTCTCGATTTGCAGCTCGAGACGGCGGTGCAGATCCTGCGGGCCTCGACTTTCGGGCAGCGCCCGGGCTCGAACATCCAGGTGCTGAAGGATCGCTAGTCGATCTCGACCCTGACGGCCGAGGCGATGGTACTTGCGGCTCAGGCCTTCATGCCCGCGCCCGCATCGACATTCGATTCCGCGGCAACGAGATAGAAGCGCGCCACGCGAGCCTCGAAGTTCTCGGGCCACGGTCCATCAAGCAAAGACGAAGCCGTCTCGCCCTCGCGACCGGCTTCGCGTGCGCGCAGCGAGAACGCGCCCTCCATCGTTCCCCACGGGGTTGGGAGCGGGCAGAAACTTTCGTACTGAAAAAACTGCCCGGGGCCCAGGATCGGCTGGCGGCCGACCACGCCCTCACCCTCGACCTCCCGCGTCTTCCCGTTCGCGTCCACGATGGTCCATCGCCTCGCGAGCAACTGCACGATCCGATCCGTCGAATTGGTGATCCGGACCCGGTAGCCGAACACATACTCGCGCTCGTCCGGGTCTGATTGGTCCGGCAAAAATACCGGGGTCGTCTGGACACGAAGCAGCCCGCCCGCAAAGGGCGTTGTCGCGTCCGAACCGCGCCGATCTCCAGCAGGATTTGGAAGGCCCGGAACGGGCGTCTCCGAGGTCATGGAAAACTCTAAGCCGCCGGACAGGTGCGGGTTCGCTCACCTACCCTTCCTGCGATGACTTCCGTGGCCAATTCACCGATCAATATGTCCGTCACCCCCACCAAATCCGGCCTCCCCCCACAAGGGAAAAAGAGCGACCCCAGGGCTTCTGACAGCCTGCCGCCCTCGACCCTGGTGCGCTGGCTCCGCGATATGTTCCTGATCCGCGAGTTCGAGAACCGAACCGCTCAGGCCTATCAGCAGGCCAAGATCGGCGGCTTCTGCCACCTCTACACGGGGCAGGAAGCGACCGCTGTGGGCACCATTGCTGCCCTCAACCCCGACGACCCGATCGTCACCGCCTATCGCGACCACGGCCACGCTCTGGCCCGCGGCATGGATCCGGGTGCCTGCATGGCCGAGATGTTCGGCAAGGCGACCGGCTGCGCCAAGGGCAAGGGCGGCTCGATGCACATGTTCGACAAGCCGAACTGGCTCTTCGGTGGCCACGGCATCGTCGGCGCTCAGACACCGCTCGGCACCGGCCTCGCATTTGCCGCGAAGTACGAAGTCGAAGTGATGAAACGGGCGGTCAACGGCGGCCAGGCCAAAAAGAAGGTCTCGCTCGCATACCTCGGTGACGGCGCTCTCAACCAGGGCGCGTTGCACGAGGCCATGAACCTCGCCGGCCTCTACGGCATTCCGGTTATCTACATCGTCGAGAACAACGGTTACTCGATGGGCACCTCGATCGACCGCGGCACGACCATGTCCGAAGACCTTCGCAAGAAGGCCGAGGCCTACGGCATCCGAGGCGAAATTATCGACGGCCTCGATGTCATTGATCTCTACGACGCGTTCAAGCCCGTCGTCGATTGGTGCCGTGAGAACCAGAAGCCGGCGTTCGTCGATCTCAAGACGTACCGCTACCTCGGCCACTCGATGTCCGATCCGCAGAAGTACCGCACCAAGGAAGAGGTCGATCAGTACAAAGCCAAGGACTCGATCGATCGCCTCGCGGCACACCTGATGGAAGACCGCAAGGGCCCCGATGGAAAGCCCGTTCTCAGCGAGCAGCAGTTCATGGAACTGCAGACCGAAGTGAAGAACGCCGTGAAAGCTGCGCTCGACTTTGCGGAATCGTCCCCGATTCCCGACGAGAGCGAGCTGTACACCGACGTCTTCGTGAATCCGCAGCCGAATCTCTCGCCCTCCTGCGAATACACGCACGGCGCAAAGAATCCGCTGCTCTGATCCGAAAGAACCCCGCTCTCAATGCGATACGCTGGCCGCATGATTCGTGCGGCCAGTTTTCTTTTTGCCTTGATGACCATCGCTTTCGTCGGTGCCTGTTGTTCGACGCCGCGCGTCGGTGCGGAGTCCGCTCGCATGGGCGATGAGATTTCCGTTGCCGGGCGACGTTTTCACACCGGTGTGCCGGTCGTCCTCTGGACAGATCCGGGCGGCTACGACGGTTACCGCGTAGACAAGCGATTTGCTCCGCTTGATGAGTCCGACTGGGAGCATTCCAAGCAGGGGCTCCAATCGCCCAATCGCTACGATTCCCGCACGAAGGATCCGGCGCTCGCCGAGGCAACCCGGGGCGGCAATTGGAATCTTGATCAACTCCGCGCGAATGTCGATCAGATCGTGCTCCACTACGACGCCAGCGGCACGAGCCGCCAGTGCTTCCGCACTCTGCACGACAGCCGCGGTCTGTCGATCCACTTCATGGTGGACCTCGACGGAACGATCTATCAGACGCTTGATGTGAAGGAACGCGCCTGGCACGCCACCAAGTCGAACGCACGATCGATCGGCATCGAGATCGCCAACATCGGCGCGTACCCATCCGAAACCCCCGTGCTCGACAAGTGGTACGCGCGCGACGAGCGTGGCCTGTATGTCACCCTGCCTCCGGAAGTCGGCAACGGCGGAATCCGAACTCCCAACTTCGTCGCACGCCCGCGCCGGCCCGACTTTGTGCACGGATCAATTCACGACCAGCAACTTTTGCAGGCTGATTTCACGCCCGAGCAGTACCGCGCGATCGCGGGTCTGCTCGCGGCGCTTCAAAGTGCGTTGCCCGAGATTCCGCTCGACTGCCCGCGCGATGACGACGGCAGGCCGCTCACGCGTGCCCTCTCGGATCAAGAATGGACCGATTTCAAGGGCGTGCTCGGCCACGATCACATCCAGCAGAACAAGATCGACCCGGGACCTGCGCTTGATTGGGATTACCTGCTTGAGAGCGCCCGGCAGAATCACCCGGTTCAAGCCGCCGCCAGCTCGAACGCCCCCCGGGCAACCGCCAAGTAATGCACAGGCTGTGCACAACTGCACCGGTGTTACCGGGGCGTTCACCCCCTGTTCCTGTCCCGCGAGAGCCGGTTTGATGAAATCTTGCAGGCTGGCTACGCAAACTCTCCCAACCCGGTTTCCGCGTCGATACGCTCGCGCGTGAACCGTCGACGGCATGGACGCCGCATCAGCCCCTTTCCAAAGGTGCCCCGCCGCATGCTCTCCGCTGTTGCCGAAAAGCCGGGCAGTGTTTCACTTGGTGTTGATCCCACGCGCGTGGCCCGCCGCGCGGTCGCGGATGTTTTGAATGCGGCGCAGCAGCTCGATGGCTCACGCGAAGCAACGGCCGATCGGGTGCACGCGTTGCGCCGAGCGTGCCGGACCGCCAGTGTCGTAATTGATGTGCTCGGCAGTGCGCTGGATGGGGCCGCGACCGAGCGTCTTCAGAAAGTGCTGCGGAAACTTCGCCGCCGCGCCGGGCGCGTGCGCGACCTCGATGTCCATATCGAAATCGCCACCGAACTACTGGGCGAGAAGGGGCAGCCTCGCCAGCTTCAACGTGAAATCGAAGAAGAACGCCCCGTTCACGAGCAGGCCCTGCTGGAGTATGTCGAGAGAGTGACTCCGGGGAGGCTCCGCAAGTTGCGGACGCGTCTTGCCCGCGAAGAGGAATCGGACCCGGCGACAATCCGAAAGCAGGTTGCCCGCCGGGCGGGCCGCTGGATCGACCGCGCCAACGAAGTTCTCTCGCATCCACTTCCCGAAGACGCGGCACTCCACGATCTCCGCATCGACCTCAAGAAGTTGCGCATTTCGCTCCGCACTCTTCGTGATCTTGGAGCGAAGGGCACGAAGCGCAAAGAAGCGATCATCGCCGGCGCGGCGCGTCACTTGGGCCGTTTTCACGACGTCGCAACCCTGCGCGAAAGGCTCGAAGCCAGGCCGGATTCGTCGCTCCCGGAGATCGCGAATCTCATTCGGCGTCTCCGCGCCGAAGAGGCAAACGCCGTGGTTCGTGCCCGCGATTCCCTTCGTAAATTGCGCCGCGCCTGACCCGCCCGGTCATACGCTCATCCCGTGCTCAACGCCGCCGCGGCTCGAATTGTCGGATTGCTCGGCCTCGTCCCACTTCCGGACGAGGGCGGCTATTTCCGAGAGACCTATCGCTCGGGCGAGAAGATTCCCTCTGGCGCGCTCCCCGGCCGATACCAATCCCCAGACTGCGGCAGGCATCACAGCACGCAGATCTATTTCCTCCTCGCGCCCGGTGTCGCGTCGCTCATGCACCTTGTCCAAAGCGACGAGGTGTTTCATCACTACGCGGGAGACGCCGTCGAGCAACTGCACATCTTTCCGGATGGCAGCACGAACGTGGTAACCATCGGCAGCGATCTTGAGCGTGGCGAGCGACCGCAAATGGTTGTACCCAGGGGCGTCTGGCAAGGCTGCCGGATTCAATGCCGCTCGGGTTCGCCGGACACAAGCGGAATCATTGGGGGATCGGCAGGCTACGCGCTTCTGGGGTGCACAGTTTCACCCGGCTTTGAGTGGGCGGACTTCCGGCTTGGTACACGCGAAGAGATGCTCGCGCTCTGCCCGAATGCGGATGCAAAGGTCGCCGGACTCATTGATGCGCTGACGCCCAGCCAGGGAGAGCCGCGTCCGTGACCATCGGCATCATGACCGCCATGCCCGAAGAAGCCGCGTTGCTGGCCCGGGAACTGGCGCGCGAGACCGAGCACGTGCACGGCGGACGCACTTACTGCACCGGCACGCTGGCGGGCCGGCGCGTGGTGCTGGTCTTCAGCCGAATGGGCAAGGTCGCCGCCGCGGCAACCGCTCAACACCTCATCGATGTGCACCGGGTCGGATCGATTCTCTTCAGTGGCGTCGCGGGTGCGCTCCGGCCCGATCTGCGGATCGGCGACATCGTCGTCGGCGATCGGCTCTGGCAGCACGATATGGATGCGTCGCCGCTGTTCGCTCCGCTTGAGATCCCGCTGCTCAAGACAAGCTCGTTCGCCACGGAGGATGCGATCCGAAACAGCCTGTTCTCGAGCGCCGAAGCCTTTCTGCGGGAGGGCTTTGACACGGAGGTGGCGTCCGCCGCCGTAGCCGAACTGGGTATCCGTGACCCCAAAGTCATCCGAGGCGACATCGCGAGCGGCGACCGCTTCGTTTCAACACACGCCGAACGCGACGCCCTGCGTGCCAAAGTTCCGAGCGCCGTATGCGTGGAGATGGAGGGCGGCGCGGTCGCCCAGGTCTGCTTTGAACACGGCATCCCCCTGGGCGTTGTTCGCGTGATTTCCGACGGCGCGGGCGACGGGGCGCACGTGGATTTCGGGAAGTTCGTTCGGGACGCCGCGAGCCGATACGGGCTGGGAATCATCCGGCGTTTCCTCGAACGCGGGACACCTGCGCGTGACGGTGCGAGCAGGGCCTCCTAGCCGATTACTTCGAGATTGCCGACTGCTCCGACAGGGCGATGGCGGCGTCGATGAGTTTTCGATCGCCATCGATTCTCGGCGAAAGGGGGAGCTCTCTCTCCGCCCGTGCCAGGAGGTCGCGTGCTTGATCCGGCAGCCCGAGCAGAAACGAAGCGCGAGCCATATTCGCAAAGTACGCGCACCGTCTGCCCGCCTCGGGCGGCACGAGCGCATCGACCTGTGCGATGAGATCTGCGAGAATGAGCGCAGCGCCGGCATCCGTCGGTTCCTGCCCTTGTGACGGGGCCATCTCGATCAGCCGGGCCTTCAGACTCTGGAACTCGGAATCCGATGCACCCATGAACCGGCACGCGATGTACTGAAGACCCCACGCCTTGGCGAGAGTGGCGTCTTTCGCCTGCCGATGCGAGAGGTACGCGAACTCGGCCGCCTTCTCCATGAAAAATGCGAAGTCTCCGTTGGCCTTGCTGAAATTGCGAAATGCTTCCTGCGCGAGTGCGGCCGCTTCAACCGGTCGCTGATTGCGTCGAAGCACGGCGGCCACGGTGGTGAACGCGATCCCCCGGTGGACGTGGCCCTCGGGAAAGACCCGCTTGGCCTGTTCGACCATCGGCAGCGCGTATTCGAGCGCCTCCTCGTTGTGCTTCAATTTGACAAGCATGTTGACGAGGTTGTTTCGTGCCGTGAGCGAGAGGGGGTGATCGGTCCCGCTCGACGCTTCCTGTTCCGCCAGCAGAAGCTTCAGTTGGGGCACCGTCTCGTCGGCGCGGTCCATCGCGCTCAGCATCGCCAGATAGGTCGAACGGATGTTCAGCCGCGTGACATCGCCCGGAGGCAGGTTGGCCTCGGCGAGGGCGATGCCTTCGAGCAGAACCGGCTCGGCTTCGGAGTACCGATTGAGTGCTTGCAACGAGTTTCCAAGAGAGGCCGCTGTAGAAATCCGGCTGCCAAAGTCGTCCGGCTTTGTGCGCGTCAGTTTTTCGAGCGCATCCCGCGCCGCCGCAACCGAGTCTTCAAAGCGGTTTGTATTCGCCAGCGCGATCGCCTTGAGACCGAGTGCCCGAACGGTGCGAGGTCCCACGGGACCCTCTATCTCGGTAAAGATTGCGATGGCCCGATCGATCTGCGCCAGCGCTTTGTCCCATTGACCCAGCGTGTCGTACACCCGCGCGAGCTCGAACCGGATCTCGGCCTCGATCTCCGGCGTGCCCGCAAACGTCTTGCCGACGCCCTCTTCCGCGTTCTTGATGACGTCGAGCACTTTCGCCTCGTACCCCAGTTTCTCGGGTGAAGCGGCGCCGATCAATTGGAAGAGCAGAAACTCCTTGACCGCCTTGGTGAGCTGCCCGGCCCGATCCGCACGCTCGCGCGCCGCGAGTTCGGCTTCGGCACGCTGATTGGCGAGCAACGCCTGCTGTGTTTCTGCTCGCCTGGCGGCGTCCGCACGACGGTACTGGATCGAGCTGAAGATCGTCGCACCCACCAACGCAACGAATGCGATGCTCGAAACAGCCGTGAGCGCCGGCTTGCGGCGGGCGAACTTGCCCAGCGTGTAGAGAGTTCCCGGAGCTCGTGCAGCGATCGGTTCGTGATTCAGGTACCGCCGCAGGTCGGCCGCGAGCTCGGCGGCCGAGGCATAGCGCGCCTCTCGCTCTTTGCTCAACGCCTTCGCAGCAATGATCTCAAGATCGCCGCGCAATGACGGGCGCGTGCGTCCGAGGCGAAGCGGCGCTTCCTGCCGCACGCGCGTCGCGGCCTGCGTGATCGTCAAATCCTTCACATCGATTGGAAGCCTGCCCGCGAGCAGTTCGTAGAGAATGACTCCGAGCGAATAAACGTCGCTTCGCGTATCCAGCAATTCTGGCTTGCCTTCGAATTGCTCGGGGCTCATATAACCGAGCGTGCCGACGATGCGATGAGCATCGAGCGCGAGTGTTGCGGATTCGGCCACGCCGTCCCCGGTGCCTTGAGTCAGCCGTGCAACGCCGAAGTCTAGAACCTTTGGGTTGCAAGCGATGCGGGAGGCAGGCGCAGTGGGGGAGTCGTCGCTGCTCGATTCAACCAGAATATTGACGGGCTTGAGGTCCCGATGGATCACGCCCTTCTGATGGGCGTGCTGCACAGCGTCGCACACCCGCGATACCAGCTCCACTCGCTCTCGATCGCTCAACGCCTTCCCGCTCGCGAACGCCGTAAGCGACGGCCCGTCAATGAACTCCATCGCGAAAAAGGCTTCGCCCGTCGCGGGGTCGGTCGCGGCTTCGTAAATCTGCGCGATGCCGGGATGTTTCAACTGCCCCAGCACCTGCGCTTCGTTGCGGAATCTGGCCAATGTCGCCCGCGAATGGGCACCGCGGCCGATCACTTTGATCGCCACCCGCCGCTTCGGATTCGGCTGCTCGGCCTCGTACACCAGCCCCATGCCGCCTTCGCCGACGATGCGGAGAATGCGATAGGCGCCGATGGTCGCGGGCATCGGTTGCCCAGCAACCGATGCCTGGCCCTTCGTTCCGGAACCGCTCGGCCGTACATCCGAAGCGAGGGCATCGTGCAGGCGGCCGAGAGCCGTGCGTGCCCCATCCAACGGCCTTGAATCCAGCACCGGGTTGCCTTGGCTCGCAAGGTTCAGCAGCGTGCATACCTCCGCGATCAGTTCCGGATCCTCCGCGTGTGCTCGCCGCAAATGCGCGAGCAGCGCCGGACCGGACAAGTCGCCGGCATCGTCCAATGCTCTCGCGACTCGCTGCTCCAAGGAAAATGGCGAAGCGGGTTCGCTCATGCGCCACCCGCGCGGTCCGTCGCCGCGCCCGGCTGCATCCGCCGATTCAGCCAGCCCCGCGCAAGCACCCAATCGCGTTCAACCGTTGCATCGCCGATCTCGAGCACGGTCGCAATCTCCCGCGAAGTCAGCCCGCCGAAGAACTTCAGCTCCACCACGCGCGCCGCTCGCGGATACGCTTTCGCCAGTTCCTGCATCGCATCCTCAAGATCGAGCACATCTGCCTCGTTCGGGGAATCCGGCGATGGTGTCTGCGCCAGCATGATCGTGTCGCTCGAACGGCGACGCGCCTCGCCTGCACCCGATTCACCCGCGCCGCCGCGCTTCTGCGTCCGCTTCGCCCGCGCGTGATCGATCAGCAACTGCCTCATCACCTTGGCCGCAAGCGCCAGAAAGTGCGCCCGACTGGTCGCGTGTACCGGCTTCGCGGCATCTCCATCATCCGTTCCACCAACAAGTTTCAGATACGCCTCGTTCACCAGCGCCGTCGGCTGCAGCGTGTGGTCCGTCCGCTCGTGCCGGAAGAACGACCCCGCCAGCGCCCGCAGTTCGTCGTAGAGCACAGGCAGCAGACGATCCGCCGCGGCAGACTGCCCCGCAGCAAGCTCATTCAGCAACAAAGTGACATCAGTCCTCTGGCCCATCGCTTGGAATTGTAACGCCGCTGTCCTTTCGGTCGGTGTTCTGTTTGGTATCGGCCGATCTCGGTCGGCAACTATTCTGGCTTGCCACAGCCTGGGACACAATTTGGCCGGGAACTTCTGAGGGTCGGGCGGGGCGGTTCTCGCATTTTCCGCGTGCGGTTGGTGTTCTGATCTGAACCCGCCCAAGGAACCCCGCGATGAAGACTTCGATTCAATGCCTCGCCTGGATGTCACTTGTTGGCGGATCCCTGACCCTTGCGCCCGCTGCAATCGGAGCAGTCAGCGTCGCGCTCGGCCCTGTTTACAACCCCGCCAACGGCTCGCGCTATTACCGCATCACCGGGGGCGATTGGAATCAGCTCCGCTCCTTTGCCCTCGGTCTGGGCGGAGACTTCGCAACGATTGAGGATGCCTCGGAGAATACCTGGATCCGCGCCAATGTCGTGGGGAACGCCTCCAAGCCGTTTATCGGCCTCAACGACATCGCAACCGAAGGCACTCTTGTCTGGACGTCGGGCTCTACGAGCGCATACCGCAAATGGCGTGCGGGCGAACCGGCGAACACGGCCTCCAAGGACTGTGTGCGGATCGACGGCACGCCCGAAGGAACCTGGGATATCGTCACCCTAACCCAATCGAGCGACGCAATCGTCGAAGTCTCCGGCCCGCTGAACGTGCCCGGCGAGTTTGCTTCGCTCGATGCCGCGTTTGTCGCTGTTGGCAGCATGAATGCCAAGGGCATCAAGATTGCACCCGGAACGTACAACCTCGCCCAGACCCGATCACTCACCGGCCTGAAATTGCAGGGTGCCGGCGCCGCGCTCACGCGGATTCAGGGGCTCGTCAGCACATCTTCGCCGTCCTTCGTCCTGAACGCCGGTTCCTCCGTTGAAGGAATCGACTTCATCGGCCGGAGCGGCAACCAGCCGCTCATCGCGATCGACAATCTCACCTCGAAACCGGTGGCTTTCACCAACTGCACCTTTCGTTCGCTCTTAGCGCCCGACAACGCCGAGCTGCTTGAGCTGGTGTCAGGACCATGCACCTTTGAACGCTGCGAGTTTTACGATACCGCCTACCTGCTGAGTGCAAACGGCTATGAGTCCATCGTCTTCACCGCCGTCAACTGTATATTCCGCGATATGCGAGGCTTCGTCTGGTCCGCGGGTGGCGGCCCGACCTTCCGCCTCGTGAATTCAGTTGTGACGCGCTTTACAAATACCGACGGAATCTTCTGCTCTATCTTTACCAACGACTTCGTCAACACAATCATCTGGGGGAACGCCAGCGTCCTCCCAGAAGCCTTCGGCGGCTACGAAAGCACCGCAACGAACTGCATTCTGCAATCTCTCATCGACGGGGTCGACAACCAGATCGCCGATCCATTGTTCGTGAACCCTTCTGCGAACAATTTTCGTGTGAAGCCGCAGTCTCCCGCGATCGACGCCGGGCTCGCATCGGGCTTCCTCAGCGCCGCGCCTTCCGATCTGGTTGACGCCGACGGCAACTTCCGCTTCGTCGATGTCCCGTCCGTCGCGAACAAGGGAAAGGGCGCGCTCCCAATCGATATCGGCGCGTACGAACTCAGTGCCGCGACCTGCCCTGCCGACTTGAACCAAGATACCCAAGTCGACGACGCCGACTTCGTCATCTTCCTCAAGGCATACAACGAACTGCTTTGCCCGTGATTCAGGGCGCGCCGCTTCACTCTATTGCGGGCCCACTCACCATTGACCTGCCTCGTCCAGCAGTTCGAAGAAGGTCGATCACGAAGATCACCATCGCCACCCAGATCGCTGCGCACGCGACGAGTCTGTCCCGCCCAAAGGGCTCACCGAACGCGAGGACTGCAGTAAGCAATTGCAGCGATGGTGCGATGAACTGGAGGAATCCGAGCGTCACCAGCGGAAGTTTTCGTGCCGCCGCGACGTACCAGAGCATCGGAATCGTCGTGATCACACCGGCGAGCGAGAGTAACGCGAGCGTTCCCGGCGTGTCGATCGCCTCCGCACCGGCGCGCAGGTGCATGTACGGCACGTAGACCAGGAAGAATGGCAACATCAACAGCGTTTCAACGAACAGACCGGTCAGAACTCCGAGCGGAGCCTTTTTTCGAATAAGCCCGTAGAACGCAAACGAGATTGGCAGCACGATTGCGATCCATGGCAGCCCTCCCCTCGCGATCGTCAGATAGACAAGCCCGCTCGCAGCAATCAGAACCGCGGCCCACTGCAACTTCCTCATCCGCTCGGACAGGAACACCATCCCGAGCACGACCGTCACGAGCGGATTGATGAAGTATCCGAGGCTGGCTTCAACCAGGCGATTGTGCTCAATCGCGTAGATGAAGATGAACCAGTTCGTCGCGATGAACGTGGTCGAGGCGATCAGCCACGGCCATGCTTTGATGCGCGTTAAAAGATGCCACACACTCGGCCAATGCCGCCCGATCGTCGTGAGGATCGCAAGCAGCACAATCGAACCGAGGATCCGATGTCCGAGCACAACCAGCGCCGGAACGTGGGCAAGCACTTTGAAATAGGTCGGTACGAGCCCCCACCAGAGATAGGCGCCGATGCCAAACCAGAGTCCAGCCCGGTGCGAATTGCTTTCGGCAGTTGGTGATAGCGTGATGTTTTCCGCCGAGGCGGTTGTCTGGGACACGAATGATCGTACGAAAGGGAGATGGGGGCCGTGGAGAGTTCACGGCTTGCAAGGCCACTCTCGCGTTCAAAACGCACCGACTTCTAACGTTCGTCGCACATAAGGTTATTCAGTTTGCTTGCCGCGGAAAGACATCCAATTCTCATGTTGCAGATCGCACACATATGGTGTCATTGGTCCGCCGTAGCGTCCAATAGCGCCAGCACCCTCGTTGGAATACGGGCGAAGATGCACGCGACGCACAACGTACTCGCCGTATTTGCCCTCAACCTCTGCGGAAAGCGAGAGCGTGGCCTTGTGATTTGATAGTAAAAACACGAAATCTGGCCGGAGAACGGAATCTTCGTCGGTGCCATGAGTCACCAAATCAAAGCTGGCTTCGATTTCGATCGACATCATGTGGGAGCTGAGCTGCCTTGTTGACAACAATCGCGGATAGTCAATCTCAGATACTGCGCAGATGTAGTAGCCGTACGTGTCGTTCGATTGGTCCAAAAGCTTGCCCGGCAAAAAAGAAGCCCATGAGCAGCGCAGCCAATGAAAAATAAAATCGACTGGCTCAGGATCTGAGTAAATCGGTATTCCCCAGATTGCAATGCCCGATTGCTTCACAGATTCCCGCGTTTCCCCTGCTCCATCTCCAGTGCCTCAAACAACGCCTTGAAATTCCCCTTGCCAAAGCTCTGCGATCCGCGCCGACAAATGATCTCAAAGAACAACGTCGGCCGATCCTGCAGCGGCTTGGTAAAGAGCTGCAGCAAATACCCCTCATCATCCGCATCGACAAGAATGCCCAGGTCGCGGATCTTCTTGTGGTCTTCCTTCACCGCCTCGTGCCCGTGCTGCTTCAGCATCCCGTTCACCCGGTCCCACACCTTCTCGTAATACGCCTCCGGCAGCATCAGGAAGTCCACGCCGCGGCTGCGCAAGGTCGAGATCGAATGCAGCTCATCATCCGTCCGCAGCGCCAGGTGCTGCACGCCCGGCGTGTTGCAGTGCCAGTCGAGATATTCCTGCACCTGGCTCTTCTTCTTGCCCGCCGCCGGTTCGTTAATCGGCATCTTGATCAGGTGGTTGCCGCTCGCCATCACCTTGCTCATCAGCGCCGAAAACTCAGTCGAGATATCCGCATCATCGAAGTGCTTGAACATCTTGAACTCGAGCACGTTCTCGTACCACTGCACCCAGTAGTTCATCTTGCCCAGTTCGACGTTGCCGACCAGGTGATCCACATACTTGAGGCCGCAGGGGTTCTTCTTGTTGT
>JAEUJD010000205.1 GCA_016793015.1 Phycisphaerales bacterium | reverse complement strand
GTTGTTTGCGTTTGCACTTGCCGCGGGCGCATGCGAGAGCTGGACACGCATACTCCACATGGGGGAACCGCCCAGCCGCCGCGAAGGAAAGAAGCTGCGGGCATCGACCGCTCCCTTGCTGCAGCTTTGGATGATCGGTGCGGCAATCACGGGTGGAATTGGCTTGTACGGGTTCGGCTTGTTCGCGTTGGTCGTTCCGCTCTGGATCAGTCTGCCCGCGCTCCTCATCGCCGATGGCGGATCTGTGTTGCTGTGGTGGTGGGGAAAGCTTCCCGGCTGGGCGCGCGAATAAAAAAACCGGAGCCTTTCGGCTCCGGTTGTTGAATGCAATCAGATTTGGTTGCTTACTTCTTCGCCGCCGCACCGCCGCGATCGGCCTCGACCACCGCTTCCTGCAGGCTGCGGGGCATCGGGCGGTACTCGAGGAATTCCATCGTCGCGCTCGCACGGCCCTGCGACATGCCTCGCAGCGAAGTCGTGTAGCCGAAGAGCTGATCGAGCGGGATTTCCGCCGTCACGAGCTTCACGACGCCGCGATCATCGGTGTCGATGATCATGCCGCGCCGGGACGAGATGTCGCCCGTGACGTTGCCGAGGTAATCGTTCGGCACTGTCACAACGACCTTCATGATCGGCTCGAGGAGAACCGGTCCGGCCTTCTCGGTCGCTTCGCGAACGGCCAGGCGACCCGCCTGCTCGAACGCGACCTGCGAGGAGTCGACCGCGTGGCTCGAACCATCGACGATCGTCGCCTTGACGTTGATCATCGGGTAGCCGAACTTCACGCCCGTCATGCAGGTCTGGCGGATGCCGTACTCGACCGACGGGATGTATTCCTTCGGGATCGCGCCGCCGCTGACGGCGTTCTCGACCGCGATGTTGTCGGTAAAGTCGAGTTCTTCCGCTGCCGCCTGCTCGGCCGTGAAGGGCTCGAGGTGGATGGTGCAGTCACCGAACTGACCGCGTCCGCCCGTCTGCTTGACGAACTTGCCACGCACGTACTCGGCCTTCTTGGTGATTGCCTCGCGATACGACACCTTCGGCTTGCCGACGGCGACGTTGATCTTCATGTCACGGGTGAGCTTGTTCTTGATGATTTCAAGGTGCAATTCGCCCATGCCCGCGATGATCGTCTCGCCGGTTTCTTCGTCGTAGTTCGAGCGGAAGGACGGATCGTCGCGGCGAATGACGCCGAGCGCCTCCGACAGCTTGCGCTTGTCTTCGGTCGTCTTGGGTTCAATCGACATCGCGATCACGGGCTCCGGGAAGAACATGCGTTCGAGCATGATCGGATCGTCCATGTCGCAGAGCGTGTCACCGGTGTACGAATCCTTGATGCCGACGACAGCGACGATGTTTCCGGCCGTCACCTGTTCCAGCGGGATGCGGTTCTGAGCGTGCATCTCGAAGATACGGCTCGCATTTTCCTTCTTGCTGTTGCCGGGGTTGAGCAGACGCGTGCCCTTCGTGAGCGTGCCCGAATAGACCCGGATGTACGTCAAGTCGCCGTGCATGTCGCTGACGACCTTGAAAACCAGCGCGCTGAACGGAGCCGCAGGATCGTGCGGCCGCGACAGCTTGATGTTCTTGTCCTGCGGATCGGTGCCCTCGACGTCGGGCTTTTCGGTCGGCGAGGGGAGGTAATCCACCACGGCATCGAGCAGCAACTGGATGCCGATGTTGCGGAGCGCAGCGCCGCACAGCACCGGATACACGGCGCGGGAAACTACGCCCTTGCGCACCGCCGAGCGGATCTCGTCACGCGTGGGTTCCTGGCCTTCGAGGTACTTGCCCATCAAGGCGTCGTCGAGTTCGGCGGCCTTCTCGATCAGTTCATGCCGCCACTTGGCGACGTATTCCTGCAGGTCTTCCGGGATGTCCTTCTCCGTGACCTTGTCGCCCTTGTCGCCCTCGAAGTAATACGCCCGCATGTCGACGAGATCGACTATGCCCTGGAACTCGTTGCCGGTTCCGATCGGGCACTGCAGCGGGAGCGCGTTCGCGCCCAGACGCGTCTTGATCGTCTCGTACGAGAAGTCAAAGCTCGCGCCCAGCTTGTCCATCTTGTTGACGAAGCAAAGACGGGGCACCTTGTACCGGTCGGCCTGACGCCACACCGTCTCCGACTGCGCTTCCACGCCTTCCTTGCCGTCGAATACGGCGACCGCGCCGTCGAGCACGCGGAGCGAGCGTTCCACTTCGATCGTGAAGTCCACGTGGCCCGGGGTGTCGATCAGATTGAGCTTGTATTCCTTGCCGCTGCGGGTCCACGGGCAGGTCGTCGCTGCCGACTGGATGGTGATGCCACGCTCCTGCTCTTCCTGCAGAAAGTCCATCGTCGCGGTGCCCTCGTGCACCTCGCCCATCTTGTAGTTCTTGCCCGTGTAGAACAGAATTCGCTCGGAGACGGTCGTTTTACCGGCGTCGATGTGGGCGCAGATTCCGAAGTTGCGGATATAAGACAGGTCGGCAGTCATGGCTATTCCTTCGTGATTTCGACTACTGAGGGCCTTTTCGACTTTGTCGATCAGGCCCGAAGACAAGGACTTCGCTCGAGCGTCCGATCTCGATTTCGAGACCGGGCACTTCGCTTGGTTCACAGATTTCGCAGGTCGGGTCAGGATGGACTCGCGGCCAGTTGCTAGAAGGTGCGAGTGGGGCGTCGGGGTTTCTGATCACCCCGCGATTTCTTCTTCCTCTTCCATATCAACACCCGTTTCCGTCCCGCAGAACGTCTTGCTTTCAGGGCAGAAAACCCTGTCAATCCGTGCCGCACTTTGCGAGCGGAATAATAGTCCAAATTCGAGCCGAATCAAGCCGCCGGAAGCCCTCTGTCAGGGTGCTGCCTGGCCATGCGAAGGTCGTTCGGGGCTGTTTTCCCGTTCCATGCCCAAACAGCGCCATCCCTCAAGGCAACGCCTTGCTGAGACCTTCCAGCTCCAATCGCTCGGCCGCCTCGAACCGCCGCAGCGGGTCGAGCCTCATGTTCTCGTCGAGCCGTAGGGCCCGCGTCGACCATTCTTTCGTGGCTTGCCCGTTCCCCAGCATCCGTGCCAGTCGGGCCGCTGTCGCTGCGTGCGTCGGGTTGTTCGGATCAAGTGCCGCGGCATTCACCGTCGCGATAAACGCGCCTTCCAGTGCCGTCGGCTCGTGTGTCATCTCCCAAATTCCCCGCCTCACAGTTGCCAGCCACGCCTCAGCCGATGCCCGATGCCAAGGCAGCCGTGTCGCATCTTCCGCAAGGTCTGCCGCGGATCGCAACCTGCGCTGTTCGGGCGTTCCAAGTTCGCGATTCAGTGCCGCCAGTTGCAACGAAAGGTTCGATGCGGCCTGCCGGGTCGGCTGACTCGTGGGGTCCGCTGCGATCGCCGTGATCAGATCTTCGTACGCGAGAGCACCGGCCTTCCGGGTCGCTTCGATCAGCGCTCGCTGCACCGACTCGCTCGTTGCATCGACCGGCGTTCCGAGCAAGCGGGTGAGCTGCTCAGAGGCGCTCCGAAGTTTGGCAGCGTCCGGCGTCGCACCTAGCTCCTGCTTCAGCGAAGTGATCGGTTCAAGCCGTTCCGCGCCCGCAAGCAACGCCCATTCCCACCGCTGCACGCGCCCGACAAGAAAACTCGAACCGATTCCCAGCAGCGCGACAAACAGTCCCGGGATTGCCCGCGCCATCACGCCTCGGCCTGCCTGTGCCGCCGGGTCGCCCATCGGCGCCGCCGCCAGACCGATCAGCGCAGCGAAGAGAGCCGCCGAACCGCTCTGGACCGGCGTCACTTCGATCATCGCATGAAATCCGCACGCCGCCCCGGCCGCTACCAGCGCAACGCGGAGTGACCGCCCGCCCGCGCTGCATATGCGCCAGGCAATCATCAAGCCGATCGCAAGCCCCGCGATCCGCGCCGCCCCGCCCAGCGGCGTTGCGATCACGCTTTCCAGCCAGGCGCTGCCGATGGTCGCACCGGCGAGACCAATCGCCGCCGGACGAAACGAATCTCGTGCATCGGCTGTGTCGTCCTTGTCCGCGTCGCCGCAGCGTGCGAGGTTCGCCCCCGCCATCGCCACCAGCGTCAGCCACAACACGCCCCAAGCGAGACCTCCGATGCCCAGCGCTGCCGCGAATTCCAAGAGCAGGCTGTGCGGGCTGGAAACTTCCTCAGGACTGAGCGGGCTTTTCGCGAGCAGGTACGCATCCTTGAAGCCGGCCGGTCCCACACCCTCGATTGGGTTCCGCGTAAAAATCTTCACCGCCGCCGCCATGTACTGCGACCGAAACAGCAGCGACAGCTCGCCGATGCGCTCTCCCACAACGCCCCTGGCCGCAACCGCCCCCACAGTCACAAGCGGAAGAGCCAGCAGCAGCATCGCACCGGTCAGCCTCGAACGCCGCGCGAGCAACACGCCTCCGAACCCCACAGCAACGCCCACGCCCGCCGCCGCCCAGCCGCCCTTGCTGGCTGCCAGCCAGACGCAGAGCGCCGAAACAGCAAGCCCAATCGTCGCAAGTGTGCGCGGCCCTCTTCCGGGTTCGCGCTTCAGCAGGACCGAAAACACACCCACCCCCGCAGCGCCAAACGTCGCAACAACATTGGAAAGCCCGAACCAGCCCGTCGCCGCGGAGTCGTACAGCCGTCGCTCGAAAGTTCGGGCCGCGAACGAATCCGGCCCCCAGCCATGCGAAGCCAGGATCGCATTGCGGCTCGCCTTGTACGTCTCGATTGTTTCCGGAGTCTCAATCCAAACTTGCATCGCGCCCTTGAACGCCAGCGCCGCAAGAAACCCGAGCGCAATCGCAGCGCCTGTCTTCCGCACCGATTCCAGCCTCGCCGCATGCGCAAGCGAGATCGCAACCGCCATCGCCCCCGTCCAGCTCATGCCGATCAGAAAGTGTTCCTGCGAAGCGTGCTGGGAGATCAACCCGTGCCAGGCCGCCGCCGCCGCTCCGCCGAGAAACAGGGTCAGTTCGACCAGCGGAAACCGTCCAACCAAGGGCGAGCTCAACGCGATCAAAGCGCCCGCAAGCGTCATAAGGGCACAATCAATCGCCAGCGTTGCCGTCGGGCCAAGCCCGACCATCGGCGACGCCATGCTTATCGGGTCCATGTCCCACCCGGGAAACACGGTGAGCGAAACGCTCGCCCGCAGCATCGCCAGCCCCACCAGACACGCTGCGCCGATGCGCGTGAACGCCTCCAGAATCTGCCGCTGCGCCCGAAGCCTGGCCGCGCCGGATTCCTGTTGCGCAGTCATCACGGCGCACGCTCGCCTTCATTTCCCGCGCCCGCCGGTGAGGGGGGAGCGGTCTGCGGGGCGGCGTGGAGAAGGGAAGCAGCGGGGGCCGGGATAGGCGATGCGTACTCAAAACCCGCGAGCAGCGCAAGAAGCAACAGCACCGCCGCACCGAGAAGCCCCGCGACCACACCGTCCGCCTTCGCGAGCGCCAGCCCCGCGACACCGGTTGCAAGCGTCACGCCCCAGAGCAAGTACACCGCTCCCGCCTTGCCGACGCCCCGCTTCACAAGCCTGTGCGACGCATGATTCATATCGCCGACCATCGGCGACTTTCCGTTCCAGAGCCGAACCGCCGTGACCACGACCAGGTCGTACAGAGGCACCGCCAAAATCACCAGCGGCATCAGCAGCGCGTGCGCCCGCGAAGACTGTGCGCTGCCCGGGTCGTAATACGTCACCCGCACCGTCACAAACGCCAGCAAAAAGCCCACGACAAGGCTCCCGCCATCGCCCATGAAAAGCTTCGCGCCGGTGCGCCGAGGCGAATTGAACACCAGAAAGCCGGCACACGCTCCGATCACCAGGCAAAGGCATGCCGCAAGCAGCCACTGCTGCTTGTCGATCGTCACCACCAGCAGGCATGCCGAAACGATCGTCGCGATCCCCGCGCTGAGGCCGTCCATGTTGTCGAGAAAGTTCATCGCGTTGGTAATCGCAAGAAACCACGCCGCCGTGATCAGCACGCTCAGCCACGTTCCGCCCACCAACGGATCAACCAGCGTCAGCAGCCTCGTATCCGTGAGAAGAGGGGCCGCCAGCGCCGGCGCGACCATCAGGATGAGCTTCGGAATCGGTGGCAGTGGTCTGCGATCATCCACCAGCCCCATCAGGTGCAGCAAAAGCAGGCAGCCAAGCAGCACCACCGCCATCCAGGACTTCTGCACCAGGTACGGCACGTTCGCGCTCGCCGCGTTCGGCAGCCACTCCGGCCGAAAGTTGCCGACAACAAGCGCGCCCGCCAGGGGCAGCGCAATCGCCCAGAAGATCGCCACGCCCCCCGTATTCGGCACTCTCCGCGATCGATCCTTCACCTGGCCCGCCACGCCCGCCGAATCAAACGTGCCCAACCGATGCCCGAGCGCGATCAGCAGCGCACACAGCGGCACGCTGATCGCCATCGCCAACACAATCAATCCGAAACACAGCCCGATCATGCACGGGAGTCTATTGAAGTTCGCTTCAGCTCGCCTCCGGGCAGCAGCCTCAGCAGCATCAAGGCCAGCAGCACCGTCTGGCCGATCAGCGCGATCCACAGCGCACGCAAAGGCCACGGCCCCAGTTCGTCCGCAAACGTCTCTCCCGTCGGGGTTCCCCGACCGACGTACACATAGTTCAATCCCGTCGCGGCATCGAACAAAAAGATCGCTCCCACATACACCCACGCCACGATGCTCGCCAGCCGAAAGTCCGACCACCTCGGCCGAAACCCGCGCACCCACACCCAGTACACCGAAACGAATACCACCATCGCGTGCGTGATCCAGAATCCCCAGAACTGCGCCCACTTCGCAAGGTGCAGAGGCCCCGGACCCGCCAGCGGCTTCACAAACGCCTGCGTGCAGAACGCCAATCCGAAGAACACCGCAAACGATGCGTACCGCCTCCGCCCCGAAAGCAGCGAGAACGGCGACAGAAACGACATCACATCGCACACGTGCAGAGGCAGCGAGCGATTCGCGTCAAAGTTTGTCGGAAACAGCCACCACGCCGCGTACAGCACCGCAAACCCGA
Source organism: Phycisphaerales bacterium (assembly GCA_016793015.1). Classification (GTDB taxonomy): domain Bacteria; phylum Planctomycetota; class Phycisphaerae; order Phycisphaerales; family UBA1924; genus JAFEBO01. The sequence goes on along the minus strand of JAEUJD010000205.1, from coordinate 3,096 downwards.
ATCCCCACAATCCCGCGAACAGCTCGAAGCTCCGCCGCGGGCTGTCCCGCAGCCCAGACAAACTGTGGCACAGCGCGATCGTCCCGACCAGAAACGCGAGCGTGACAATCCCGTGCGTCGCCGAGAACGGGACGAAGCTCTCGCTCCATTCCGGAAGTTCGCCCAGTATTTCCGTCACGCCCCTGTCGCCCCCCCCGCCCCAGCAACCCCTTCGTGCCGGAGCTGCCCGCACGCCGCCGCGATGTCTCTCCCGCGGCTGGCGCGAATATGCACGTTGATGTTGCGTTCCCGCAGAATCTTCTGAAACTCCAGCACGTCCGTGTTGCGGGGCCGCTCAAACTCGATCCCCGCGACCTCGTTATATCGGATCAAATTGACGTTCGCCCGGATGGTTTTCGCGATCTCCGCCAACTCCTCCGCGTGCTTGGGCCGGTCGTTCACATCCCGCAGCAGCGTGTACTCCAGCGTGATTTCGCGCCCCGTCTTCTCAAACCACCGCTGGCAGGCCTTGAGCAGGTCCCCGATCGTCGTGTACTCCGCCCACGGGATCAATTTCCGCCGGATGTAGTCGTTGGGCGCGTGGAGTGACAGCGCGAGCGTCACCGGCAGGTCAAACTCTTCGGCGAGCTTCGTGATCGCCTGCGGAAGCCCGACCGTCGAGATCGTGACCTTCCGGGCCGAAATCCCAAGCCCCCAAAGCGCCGTGATGATCCGGATCGCCCCCGTGACGTTCTTGAAATTGCTGAGCGGTTCGCCCATCCCCATGAACACGATATTGCTGATGCGATCGACCTTGGGCAGCCGCCCGAGCCTCCAAACCTGCTCGACAATCCGCCCGCTTGAAAGATTCCCATCCAGCCCGCCCATGCCGGATGCACAGAACTTGCAACCCACTGGGCAACCCACCTGACTCGAAATACACGCCGTCTGACGCGACTCCGTCGGAATCATCACGCACTCAGTCTGCCGCTCCGGATTCGTGCCTCCCTTCCGAGGCACAGCATCGAGGCTGGGTTCGCCTTCCCGCAGCAACGGCAATGAAATCCCGTTGTCACCACCCGAAGTCTTGCCGGATGCCGCGAAATCCGCCCACTCAATCAGCAACTTCTGCGTCCCATCCGAAGCGCTCTGATGCGAGACGATCTCCCCCGACAAAAACGTCATCTCCGCGCTCAGCACATCCCTGTCCCGCTTCGACAGGTTGCTCATCAGCGCCGGATCGGCGATGCCCTTCTCGTAGACCCATTCCAGGATCTGCTTTCCCCGAAATCGCGCCATCCCCCGCGCCTCGCACCAGGCGCCGAGCGTTTCGGGAGTGAACTCAAATATGTGATTGGCTGGATGCTGCAACCGGTGAGGTTATGGATGCTGAATCCTTCGTGGCACCGCCCTTCCGGGCGGTGTCTCCGACTTTGCCCTCATTCCGCTTGTGAGATCAACTCCCGCACCGAAATTGCCCGCACCCACCGTTACACCAATCCCCTTCCTTCAACCGATATTCCTCCCCATGCTCGCAAGCGTCCTCATCCCCACCTTCGCCCGCTCCGACAAACTCGCCCGCTGCCTCACCGCGCTCGCGAAGCAGGATTTCGACCCCGCGCAGTTCGAGGTCGTCGTCGGCTTCGACGGGCCCGACCCCAGCGCCGAGGCCAAGGCCCGCAACATCTGGACCGCCTCCGGCGGCAAGGCCCATCTCGAGCTCATGCAATGCCCGCGCGAAGGCCTCATGATGGTCCGCAACCGCATGCTCGCAAAGGCTCAGGGCTCCCACATCATCAGCATCAACGACGATGTCCGCCCCGTCCCCGGCTTCGTCTCCGCACACATCGCGGCACACCATTCCTACGACCACCCGATCATCACCGTTGGCGCATCCCCCTTCTGCCAACGTGAAAACGAATCGCTCCTCGATCGCCTCACCCGCCAGACCTCCATGGTCTGCTTCTACGACATCATGGATTCCGCCCCGCTCAACGCCGACCGCGACTGGGGCTTCCGTCACTGCTTCGGTCTCAACTTCTCCGCCCGCACCGATCTCGTGCGCGAAGTGGGGGGCTTCTACGCCGGCGAGCGCCTCTACGGCTACGAAGACATCGAGCTCGGCTTCCGTCTCGCTCAGAAGCACAAGACCCCAGTCCTCTACCGCCCCGCCGCCCGTGCCGAGCACGAGCACTTCTACCAGCCGCAAGACCTGCTCACCCGAGAACACAATCTCGGCGTTGCCGCGTGGCACTTCGCCCGCGCCAACCCCGAATTCGCCAAAGCCTGCTTCGGCCGGGACATCTCCCAACCTGATGAAGTCGCCTACTCGCGGGCGTTCGTGACTCGCGAGCGCTCCGCCGCTGAACGCATCCGCGAGTCGTTCATGCAACTCGCAACCATTCCCGGCTCATCCGTCGACGGCGACCACGAGCAGGCGTTGTTGCAGATGCACCTCCAGCAATTCCTGATGCTCAAACGCTGGATCTGGCGCACCGGCTTGCTTGAAGCCGCGGACGCGAAGTTTTCAATCGCGGCGTGATCGCAGTTCCTGTCATAGACGACAGGCTTCAAGGCACCAATCTCTCGATGCCGTCACACGCGGGTTGCAAACCAAAGCATGTTGTGTTGAATTGAGCGCATGCCGGTGTTGGTAACGCCAACGGACGTTTCGTGCTGCGATAGTGGGTCGGGCCGTTCTACGAGCCTATCCCTGATGATTCCTGCAACGCCGTGAATTTGTACGTGTCCTCCGTCGCCTACGACCCGCTGCAGCTTTCGTAGCAGAATGTCCGAACACATCCGCGTTCTGCCAATGTTCACGTTGCCGAACCATTGACGACCACCGCTTCCGCGGATCGCTTGGACCGTCACGCCAGCTTGGCTTTTCTTTCAAAAACAAGGCTGAGGTGGGCGGCGATCAGAACGATATCAGCTGCAATCATGATGTTGCGACTTTGCGCACCGCTCTCAAGTGTGACCTGACCCAGTTTCCGTTGACACACTCTGATCATCCGCCTCGGCGAGCCTCGAACTGTTCGGGGCTCAAGTATCCGAGTGCGGCGTGAAGTCGGACGCGGTTGTAGAACGCTTCGATGTAGTCGAACACGGCCGCGC
>JAEUJD010000204.1 GCA_016793015.1 Phycisphaerales bacterium | reverse complement strand
TCGAACTCGGCCATAAAACCGAGCTTGCCGAAGTTCACGCCCAGGATCGGCTTTCCCAGCGGTACCAACCGCCGCAATTGCCCGAGCAGCGTTCCGTCACCACCCAGGATTACGAAGAGATCAGCCTCGGAAGCGCGGGGCGACAGCACGCTGTCCGAAGCTTCGACCTCGCCCGCGAGAACGCCGTGGCGCTCGATAAGCCCGCGAACCTTCTCCGCCGCCGCCAGCGCGTCGGCCTTTGCCTTGTTCACGATAAGAAGTACCCGCCGCGGCATAGCCCCAGTCTAGCGGACACCAGCCCGTTTGGTTTCGCAATCGCCTCAGCGATGGGCCGGTTTGTGATCGGCCTGCCTGGTTGCAGCGACCCGAGTGCGTGAACGCGTGCTCTCCTGCGCGTCATCGTTCGAGTCCGCCAACTTGGCCGCGTCCGCGAAGACTTTGACCAGGCTTGCGCCGTCGAGCCGGACTTCAGCCAATTGCTTGGCGCGGGAATCCTGAAGCACCCAGCGATCGGGCAGGCCGTGACGCACGATCTGGGCACCCGCAAGGCCCATCTCCTGCACCGCTTCGAGCACGGCGGAACCGAAGCCGCCAACCACGCTGTGATCCTCGAGCGTCACGATCGGAATCCCACGTTCGACGAGCGAGGCGATGAGTTTCGTATCGACCGGCTTGGCGAATCGGGCATCCCAGACGCCGACCCGCAGCACGCCTTCGAGTTTGTCCGCCGCTTCGCACGCCGCGATCGCCGGCGTACCGAAGGCGAGCACCGCGACGTCCATTTCGGCCTTGGCCGACGCGAAATCGGGCGTGAGGCAGCGAGCCTTGCCGAGTTCAAAGGGCGGGCACGCCTTTCCGGCGAAGCGATCGCTCACCACGTCGCGCGGATACCGCACCGCCGAAACACCCTTTTCGCAGCCACGCACGAATTCCATCGCGCCCCGCAGCGAAGGCTCATCGATCGCCGCCGTCAGGATCGCCCCTGGCAGCGTGCGCAGCAGCGCCACATCGCAGAAGCCGTGGTGCACCGCGCCATCGCCACCGACCAATCCCGCACGATCGAGCAGCAGGCGCACGGGCAATCCCTGCAACGCCGATTCCTGGAATGCCTGATCGAACGCTCTCTGAAGGAACGTCGAATACACCGCAAAGAACGGCTTCCAACCGGTCTTGGCAAGGCCCGCCATCATGTCGAAGGCGTGACTCTCGCAAATACCGGTGTCGAACGCCCGCTCGGGATACTTCGTGAGCGCCCGCGTCAGCCCCGTTCCATCCGGCATCGCTGCAGTCGCAGTCACCACGCGAGGGTCGCGCTCCATCATGTCGAGCATGATGTCGCCCACGGCAGCGGTAAAGCTCCGGCCCTCGCTCTTGATCTCAACGCGGCAGCCTTCCTGCACCAGTTCGCCGACGTTCTCGCCGTCCGGGTTCACAACCTTGAAAGCCCCCGGCGAGTGGAACCGGCTCGAGTCCTTCTCGGCAAACTCGTAGCCCTTTCCCTTCACCGTCTTGACGTGCAGCACCATCGGCTTGTCGAAATCCCGCGCCTCGCGCAGGAAAGCGACAAGCGTCGGGATGTCGTGCCCATCAATCGGTCCGATCGTCATCAGGCCGAAGTGCTCGAACCAGCCGCCCTCGATCTTGTCGGTGTGGAACCAGCTCTTCGCTGCTTCGCCCGCGGCGTGATAAGCCTCTTTCAGCACGCTGCCGCCGGGCACGCGCTTGAGCGCTTCCTTGGCCTGCTTCTTGAAGTTCCCGTACCCCGCGCTCAGGCGGAAGCGATCAAAGTAATGCGCCATCGCGCCCTGCGGATGGCTGATGCTCATCCCGTTGTCGTTCAGCACGACCAGGAATTGACGCTTGAGTGTTCCAGCGCCGTTCAACCCTTCCATCGCGACGCCGTTCACAATCGAGGCATCGCCGATGATCGTGACCACGCGCCGCCCGTCCGCCGCCTTCTCCGGGTCAAACCCGTCGCCGTTCAGTGTGTCGCCCCGCGCCATTCCCACCGCAGTCGAAATACCCGTCCCCGCATGCCCGACGCGGAAGAGGTCGTACGGCGACTCGGAAGGCTCCGGAAAGCCCGACATGCCTTCACGCGTGCGCAGATTCGAGAGCATTTCCAGCCGACCGGTCAGCAGCTTGTGCGGATAGCACTGGTGGCCGACATCAAACAGCAGGCGATCGTGCGCGAAATCGAAAACGTAATGCAGCGCCACAGTCAGTTCGACCACACCCAGATTCGGCGCAAGGTGCCCACCCACCTTGGAAACCTGATCGTGAATCGCGCGGCGGATCTCTGCCGCGACTTCCGGCAGGCGCTCCACCGGCAATTTCCGAAGATCGGCCGGACCCAGGATTTTCTCTAGCAGCGGGAACCCCGTTCCCTTTGACGCACCGCGTCCACTTCCATTGCCGCTTGCCGAAGCCTTGTCAGCCATTGTGAAAAATCCAATCGCGCATCCGTGCCGGCCCGTTCTATGGCGATCCCGTCGCCAAAATGGCCGCTTCTCTCGGTGAAAGCGTAGCAAGCCCGCCCGACCCACAATGCGAACACCCGTACCTTGTGACGGACCCCAAGTTCGCGCCGAGCCCTCTTACTTTGTGCGGGTTGCCAGAAAATCCACGAGTTCTCGGAGCGCTTCCGCCTTGGCGCCGAAGCGGTCGAGTTCGGCTAGGGCAGACGCCTTCAGTTTCGCCACCTCGTCGCGGCACTGCCGAGCCCCCTCCGCTCCGCCCCCGTACGCCAGCGGATACGTCAGCTTGCCCGCTTCCTCGTCCTTGCCTGTCCGCTTGCCCACGAGCTCGCTGGGCTGCTCCAAATCGATCAAGTCATCCACGATCTGGAACATCAGCCCCACGGCATCGCCGAATCGGCCGAGCGCCGCGACGTCCTCATCCCTTCCCCCGCCCGAAAGCTGCGCGCACGACCCGCCCATCGTGCACGACGCCCGAATCAACGCCCCCGTTTTATGCTTGTGGATTACGCGCACACGCTCCAGCGCGCTGCCGCCCGGAGCAGTACCGGGAATCGTGTCGTACACCTGGCCGCTGATCATCCCAGTGGTCGCGACCACCAGATCCCGCACCAGCCGGACACACAACTCGCCCCGCTTTCCCAATTTCGGCGACACGGCATCGGTCGTCAGCGGCTCAAACGCAAGCGTCATCATCGCATCGCCCGCGAGAATCGCCATCGCTTCCCCCGCGTGCTTGTGCAGCGTCGGAATTCCCCGGCGCAGATCATCATCATCCATCGCCGGAAGGTCGTCGTGTACGAGGCTGAAGCAATGCACCAGTTCGAGCGCCACGCACGCGGGGAGTGCATCCACCGCCTCGCCCCCCGCCGCTTCGCACGCGTGCCACGCCAGCACCGGACGCAATCTCTTCCCGCCCGACAGCAGCGAGTACGCAATCGCATCTCTGAGCCTGGTGCCTACATCCAGCCGTTCAACATACGACGTCAGCGCACGCTCGATCAGCGGCAGCACCGAAAAGGGATCTCCGCGATTCATCCCGGCTTTCCGGCCGCAGGTGTCGCCTGCTGCTGCGCACGGAGCAGTTCGAGGATCTCTTCAGGAGACTGCGCCGCGTACACGCGCTGGCGAAATTGCTCCATCATCATCAACCGGCTCACCTGCGCCAGCGCCTGGATGTGATCGCTCGTCTTATCCGGGGGGCTTGCAAGCAGCACAATCAGTTTCACCGGCTGCCGATCGATCGAGTCAAAGTCCATCGGCTCTCTGGGTTTGCCAATCGCCATCGCCAGCGAAGTCATCCCCGCGCACTTGCCGTGCGGGATCGCAAGCCCATGCCCGATTCCCGTCGTCCGCGTCTGCTCGCGCGTCCAGACCGCTTCCTTCAGCGCCGCCGGGTCCTTCACCCTTCCGGTCCCCGCGAGCACATCAACCAATTCGTTGATGACGCCCAGTTTGTCCGACGCCACGAGGGGCGCGCGAATGCAGTCGATGCTGAGTATGTCGAGAAGATTCATGGAGCGCGCCGTCTGACAAAGCTTCCAAAATCCGGTCCAGAATTCAACGGGCGAGAGTGTACGCCTCTCACCCCTTCGCCGCAGCGGTTCCCTTCCGCATCACCGCAACAAACGAGCCGTCTCGTGCTGTCGCCTCGTCCAAACCACACCCGCCCCGAGGCAGCGTCCCCTTCTCTGTCACAACCGACAGCCCCAGATTCTCTGTCGCCCACGCTCGTTGCTGGCTGTTCTCTTCGGGCTCGAGGCTGCACGTCGAATACGCGACGATCCCGCCATCCCGGACAATCGCGACGCCCCGCTCCAGAATCGTGCGCTGGATTGCCACCAGCTCGCCCACCGATTTTCCGTTGATCCTGTACCGCGCTTCCACGCGCCGCGCCAAGACACCGGAATTCGAGCACGGCACATCGAGCAGCACCAGGTCCGCTTCTCCAACCCGGGCCGCCGCGGCATCCGCGTGCTCCACTTTCACTCGCTTCTCGCCTCCGAACACGCTGCGGAGCATGTCGAGGCGCCGGCCGTCCACATCCGCCGCCAGCACATTCGCGTTCGGAAACGCCCGAAGCAACTGCCTCGTCTTGGTACCCTGGCCTGCGCACAAATCGACCACGCGGCGAATCTTCCCGGCATCCACGGCCCCGGCAACGATCCGCACCACATCCGCCGACGATGGATCCTGCACCCAGATCCTGCTTTTTTCCAGCATCGCCCGCAGCCGCATGCGATCGGCCGTCCAGACGAGCGCCTTCTTCTCTTCGTGCCGCACCGCCATGTCGCAGTCAATCAGATTCTCGCCCGCTGATTCATCCGCCTCGATGTTCAAGATCGTCGGCGCGGGCGCGATCCCTTTGAGCGCGAACGCACTCGCCCGCTCTTCCCCGTGTGCCGCGATCCACCGGCGCAGCAGCCCTTCCGGATGACTGGTCTGTACCGAGAGCCGCTCCGCGAAATCACGGGGCAGAATTTCCGCCTTGAGTTGCAGCGCCCGTCCGTCGGCGGTCAGTAGCACATCCCGCCTCTGCATCCAATCCGCCGGCCGCTCACCCCGCTCACCCTTCAGTTCGGCAACACGGCGCAGCGCCGCGTTCACCAGCCCGCCCGCACCCTCTCGAATCCGGGCCTTGGCATGCCGCACGCTCTGATCGATCGCCGCGTGATCCGGCACGCGGTCGAGCAGCAGCAACTGCGCCGCCCCTGCCAGCAGCACCGCGCGCAAATCCGGCTCGACCGCGCTAAACGCCTGCTTGAGGCCCCTGCCGATCACATACTCAAGCGTCAGCCATCGCCTCAGCACGCCATCGAAGATCGCATGTGCAAACGCCCCGTCCCGCCCTTCGGCGAATGCACCATCCGCACCGATGGCAAGATCCGGAAATCGCCTCACCTGCGAACCGATCGCCTCGATGGCGTACGCCCGCGTTGGGTCTGGACCCTCAATCCCTGCATTCGGCACGATTCCCGGTTTGTTCACGACCGACTCTAGTCCCAACGTAAAATCGCCCGGAGCACATGTCCGAGCGCACACCCAATCCCGCCTCACAGGCCTCCTCGCCCAAGCCGATCATCACCGGCTCGCGCCGCATTATCGCCAAGGTCGTCCCCCGAGCCACCAGCGGCAGCGGGCTGCTCGCGGGAATGCGTATCCGCAAAAAGCTCTTCTTCCTTCACACGTTTTTCTCGCTCGCCCTCACCCTTGTCCTGCTCGTCGCGCTCCGACCGGCGATCGCCCGCATCGTCGATCGGGCCGATTCGCGAGCATCGATCGATCTGCTTTCCGCCATTGCCCCCGCCCTTGCTTCGAGCACCGACGATCAATCCAGCCGCATCCGCGCGTACCTCAAGGGCCGCCCGCACGTCCTCACCCGCGAAGGCTCGGCTTCTGACCTTGGCATCCCCCGCGACATCGCCGTCAGCGCGAGTGTTTCCCCGTTCACCGCGTTCGAGCTGAACTCGCCCCCGTGGGAGGCATCCGCCGTCGCGTTCATCACGCCCGAAGGGTCGAGTGAAGGGCGCTACATCGTCCTTTCCGCCACAAGCCCCGAAGCCCGCTCCAGCGTGGTCTGGCTTTACCTCTACACGCTCTTCGCGCTCCTCTTCGTGTACGCGCTCGTCGCCCTTGCCCTCGAACTCTTTGTGCTTCCTCAATCCGTGTACGACCCGATCCGTCGCATCCTCGAAGCCGATAAGGCCGTGCAGGACAACCAGGCCCCAGGCCTGAGCGCCGGCTCCGCGGGAGACAGCGAACTCGTCCCCGAAATCCACATTCCGCGCGATGAACTCGGCGAGATCATGCGCTCCCGCAATGATTCGATCCGCGCTCTCCGCAGCAATCAGCAGGCCCTCAACCTCGCGCTCTCGCAGCTCGAAACCGCCGCGACCGACCTCAAACGCAAGAATCACCTTCTCCAATCCGCTCAGCGCAACCTCGCCGACGCCGATCGCCTCGCCAGCCTTGGCATGATGTCCGCCGGAATCGCCCACGAACTCAACACGCCCCTCGCCGTGCTCAAAGGCAGCGTTGAGCAGATCACCGCCAATCCCCAAAACCCCGTCGAACCCACCCGCGCCGCCCTCATGCTCCGCGTCGTCGAGCGTCTCGAACGCCTCAGCGAAAGCCTCCTCGATTTCGCCCGAGTCCGCCCACCCACTTCCCGCACCGTCACGCTCGCGCCGATCATCGACGAGGCCGCCACGCTCGTCCGCCTCGACCGGGCCGTCCGTGCCGCCCCGATCGAGAATCTGGTCGATCAGGCGCTCCTGATCGACTGCGACGCCGACCGCATCACCCAGGTTTTCGTCAACCTCCTCCGGAACGCCGCGGACGCCATCAACGCCCGCCGCGACCGCCCCGTCTCCCCCGCCGACCGCATCGTCGTCGATGCGGAAAAGACTCGGCGCGACGACTCCGACTGGCTCTCGATCCGCATCCGCGACACCGGCCCCGGAATCGACCCCGCCATCCTCCCCTCCCTCTTCGAGCCCTTCGCCAGCACCCGCCTGGACAGCCGGGGAACCGGCCTGGGCCTCGCCGTGGCCGAGGGCATCATCCGCGAGCACGGCGGCATCCTCCTCGCCCGCAATCGCTCCACAAGCGACGCAAGCGCCCCCGACCTCTCCGGAGCCGTCTTTGAGATCATGCTCCCCCTGAACCGATCGGTCTCATCCGACGCGCCGATGACGCATTCCGAAGCCCCCTCCCCGAGGGAGGGGGTTGGGGGTGGGTTGCGGGTGCGCGGCGTTCGCACATGAACTCCCCTCGCTAACCTCACCGCAGTCCTGCTCCAATCCCCATGCCCGACCCCGCGAAAATCTCCGACTCCCCACCCCCGCTCTCGATCGTCTGCCTCGACGACGACGCCGACTTCCGTCAATACATGCGCTCCACGCTCCAGCAGGACGGCCACGAGGTCCGCGTCTGCGCCGACACCGAAGAGTTCTTTGAAGCGTGCGAAACCCGTCTCCCGGATCTCGTCCTGCTTGACATCAAAATGGGGCGCGAAAGCGGCGAAACCGTCCTCCAGGAAATCCGCAAACGCTGGAGCCGCCTCGCGGTCATCGTCGTCACCGGCTATCCCTCGATGGACTCGATGCGCGAGACCTTCAAGCAGGATGCCTTCGATTACCTCGCCAAGCCGTTCTCGCTCGTCGATCTCCGCCGCGCCCTGGCGCAGGCCGCCGAAGCCCTCGGCCTTGGCCAGCGCCCCCAAGACAAACTCCGCGCCGAACTCGGTCGCCACATCCGCCTTGCCCGGACCGAAGCCGCATGGACGCTCAAGGAGCTCTCCGACGCCAGCGGCATCAGCGTGAGCCAGTTGTCCTCAATCGAACGCGGGGCGCATCTGCCCAGCCTTGAGTCGCTGCTCTCGATCGCCGGCGCGCTCAAGCGAAAGCCCAGCGAGTGGCTGAGTGCCGGCGGCTTCTAGATTTCGTCAGGGCGTCGGCGGAATCTCGCCGCAGATTGCAGCGCGAAATACGAGGTTTTCCTCACAAGCCATCTCGGTGCAGATGAGCGCATCATAAAACTTGGTGAAGATCTCGAAGTCTTGATCGTCGGTGTTGCCGTTCCCATCGAAATCGCCGACGCAACTGTAAAGCTGCGTGTAGGCCGCAACGAAGATCTGGAAATCGGCGTCGTTGACCTCGCAATCAAAATTCATGTCGGCGTAGCAGCGCCCGTTCAGAGTGGGGCAAACGTCCAGCACTCCGTCTGGTTCACAATCCCGGAACAAACCCGGTCCGGGAACGCTGGACTGACATTGGGAGAAAGTCTCGGAGGAAGAAATCGGAACTCGTTGGCCAGCGTCGGCAATTCCGTCGCTGTTGCAGTCTCGTTTGACGAGGAAGTAATGTCCGAACGACGCGACGTTGGGCGGCGTCGTTCCCGGGATATCACAAACCAGTCTCGCACCACCGGTTGCGGTGCCCTGCGTGATGTAATAGAGACCCGATCCGTACACCGCCCCTGATCTGCCCTTGATCGTGACGAACCGAGATTCGCTGCCGCCGGTCGGCGGGCGGACGATGATGTCGAATCGGTCGGTGACCCGCATGTACACATTCTGATTCGGAACGATGATGCCGACCTCGATCGGCGAGCCGCTCGTGCTGCTCGCACGCACCGGGCCGTAGAAACCGACCTTGATTTCTCCCCCCGCGTTGAGTGCGCTGCTCAGAACCGGGTGCGCGTTCGCGATGTCGGCGTTCGCTCCCAGCGGCACGCTGTCGTTTTCATAGTACCTGAACGGGACCAGCCCGATGGCGCCGCCGCCGAGTTGATCGCTCGGCTTAGAATACGCCGGCAGCGGCGAAAGCTCGGCGCTACCACTCCCGACAACAACCGGCGTTGTCCACTGTCCGCCCCCGTTCGCGCGATTGACGACGACCTGCCCCTTCAACCCCGAAGGATTCGCTATCAACACCGACTGCGGGGTCGCGAGCGAGTGACCTGACCCAGTTTCCGTTGACACACTCTGATCATCCGCCTCGGCGAGCCTCGAACTGTTCGGGGCTCAAGTATCCGAGTGCGGCGTGAAGTCGGACGCGGTTGTAGAACGCTTCGATGTAGTCGAACACGGCCGCGC
>JAEUJD010000180.1 GCA_016793015.1 Phycisphaerales bacterium | reverse complement strand
GGTGTGGCGGGGCTTTGGCTGATGTACGGGCTGGCGATCGGGCTCGTGGGGTCGGGGATCGGTTTCACGCTTGCGTATCTGGTCGTCACGAATATCAACGGCATTCACGAATGGCTCGGGCAGAAACTGAATCTCTATATCTGGGACCCTCGTGTGTATTACTTCACGCGTATTCCGAGTCAGCTGGACGCGACCAACGTCACCATCGTGCTCATCGGGGGATTGATTGCCAGCTGCCTTGGCGCTCTCTGGCCTGCGGCACGCGCCGCGCGGATGAACCCGGTGCAGGCTCTCCGGTTTGAGTAAACAGGACAAGGACAATCGTTGACCGCTGTTGCATCTTCCAAGTCTTCGATCCGATCGGGCGCACAAGGCGGTGAATTGGTGCTGCACGCGACGAATCTGCGGAAGACGTATCAGCTCGGCCGCACCAAGGTGCCGGTGCTGCGGGGCGTCGATCTGAGTATCCGCGAGGGCGAATCGGTCGCGATCCTGGGTGCGTCGGGCTCGGGAAAGAGCACGCTGCTGCATCTGCTGGGGGGGCTCGACAACGTGGACAGGGTCGGGGCGGATGTCGCGAAGCCTTCGATTCTTTTCCGGGGGCAGGATCTCACGACGATCTCGACGCGCCGACTCGACGAGTACCGGCGGCGGCGGGTTGGATTTGTGTTTCAGTTCTACCACCTGCTGCCGGAACTGACGGTGCTGCAGAACGTGACGATCGCGGCGATGGCGGCGATGGGCGGGTTTGAATATTGGCGGAAGCAGCGGACGGTCCGCGAGCATGCACGCGAGCTGCTGGAGACGATCGGGCTCTCGCATCGCATCGCGCACAGGCCCGCGGAGCTTTCGGGCGGCGAGCGTCAGCGCGTCGCGATCGCGCGGGCGCTCATTAACAAGCCGGATCTGCTGCTCGCCGATGAGCCGACCGGCAACCTCGACCGCGTGACCGGAGGGTCGATCCTCGACTTGTTCACCAGCCTGCACAAAGCGGGGCAGTCGATGGTGATCGTCACGCACGATGAAACGACGGCCGCCCGCTCGGATCGGATCGTGAAACTGGTGGACGGAAAGGTTCAGAACGGGTGAGGCTGCGGATCACCCGACCCGCTTCGCTCGCACGCCCTGTCAGAAACCGTAAACAATCGCGCAAATTTGCGACGCTAGCGGGTACTATATTTTGGTACGTCCCGCGCACCCGAAGGCGGGCGAGCGACCGCATGCCGAAAACTTCCGCGAGCATTCTCGATTCCGCCCAGCACGCCCCAGAGACGAGCGGGGTGGTGCGCGTCGATGCGCCTCGCGGCGGGATGACGCCCCGAGCGGTCGCGATTGCCGGGGCGCACGGTCCGGTGCCGGCGACGATCGTTGATATCGGGCCGCGATCCAGGTCGGTGCCGACGTTCGTGTTTCTGCACGGACTGGTGGGGCTCAACGAGCACTGGGAGAAGGTCGTTCAGCGATTCAGCGCGGACGCGCGGTGTCTGATGCTCCAGATCCCGCTGCTCGACTTGAGCGGCGACGACTGCTCGATCCAGGGGGTCTCGGCACTCACCGCTCGGTTCCTGGAAGATTACTTTCGGGCGGATGGCGGCCTGCCGGTCGCGCTCGTAGGGAATTCCTTCGGCGGGCATGTTGCTCTGCGGCTTGCGATCGAACGCCCCGACCTCGTGCGCGGGCTCGTGCTTGCGGGGTCTTCGGGATTGATCGAGAAGTCGATGGTAAGCGACGTGCAGATCCGGCCGAGCCGCGAGTGGCTGAGACGGAAGATCGGCGAGTTGTTCTTTGATCGCAAGCACCTGAGCGAGAGCGACATCGAGCGGGCGTACAAGGAATTGTCGAGCCGAACGGGAGCGCGCGCGATGGTGAGGCTGAGCCGCTCGGCGCGGAGGAATCACCTGGGCAACAAGCTCGGGCAGATCAAGATGCCGACGCTGCTGATCTGGGGGCGCGAGGACATTGTGACGCCGCCGGAAGCGGCGGAAGGCTTCCGGGCGTCGATTCCCGGCAGCCGCATCGTGTGGTTCGATCGGTGCGGGCACGCGCCGATGATCGAATGCCCGGATCAGTTTGCCGAGGCGATGGTTGGGTTCATTCCTGAAGTGAGTCGCCCGATCGAGCGCGATTAGGGTTTCACGATTCGTAGGCTCACGCTATGGCCGCGACGATTCAACTGCCCGCCGATCTTCCGACCGGTCCGAAAAGGTTCCGCGACGGTTTTTCGTGGACGTCGCTGATCGGTGCCGGTCTTGGCGCGTACCTGGCCCGGCGGGCGCGGAAGGTTGCGGACACCCGGTTCTGGCAGGCGAACACGCACGGCATACAGATCGCAACGGCGCGGGAACTTTTTCAACGCGCAGCGAATACGAAGTTCGGTCGCGAGCACGGATTTGCGAAGCTGGGATCACTTCCGGACAGCGAGATCGTCGGTGCCTATCGCAAGTCGCTCCCGGTGCGCGACTGGTACGCCTTCAAGGACGACATCGCCCGCATGCGCGAAGGGGGCGAGCCGGATGTGCTGTGGCCGGGGCTGGTGCGCGACTTTGCCCAGACCAGCGGCACGACGGCGGGCGACAAGTTCATCCCGGTTTCGGCGGAAATGCTGCGGTCCAACTTTCGCGCCTCGCTGGACATCTTTGCGAATCTCGCGAATCAGGGCGTGAATCCGACCCGGCTGCTCACCGGCAAGTGCCTGTTTCTGGGAGGATCAACCAACCTCGATACCAACGCCCACGGCATCCGTACCGGCGACCTTTCGGGGCTGGTGACGCCCCTGATCCGCTGGCCGATTTCCAAGATCTATCTTCCCGGGCCCGAGGTTGCGCTGATGAGCCACTGGCCGAGCAAGATCGAGGCGATGGCGCTTCGGTGCATCAACGAAGACGTCCGCATGATCTCTGGGATGCCGAGTTGGGCGATGGTGCTGGCGGAACGGCTCATCGAACTTGCCCGCGCGCGGGGTATTACGAGCCGGGTGCAGGGCGAAGACGGCGCGCCGATCACGACGCTGCGCCAGGTCTGGCCGAATCTCACGGTCTTCGTGCACGGAGGCGTGCGCTACCAGCCGTTCGATCCGCGGGTGCGTCAGGTGTATTCGGGTTCTGCGGACGGCGCGGACATCCCCCACCGCTTTGAGTTGTACCCGGCATCGGAAGCGTTTATCGCGATGCAGGATTCTCCAAACCCGATCGGTGCGGCACCGGGTTCGACGCATCCTTCGCTCCGGCTCAACGCGGACCTTGGCAATTTCTTCGAGTTTGTGCCGCTCGAACGGATCAACGACCCGGACCCGGAGGCGTTCACGGCCGATCGGGTGGAAAAGGGCCAGCGTTACTGCGTGATCCTCAGCACGTGCGCGGGGCTGTGGCGGTACAACATCGGCGACGTGGTGGAGTTTGACAGCGTCTGCGACGGGCCGCAGCGAACGGGCGATGGCCCGAGCAGGATGCGGATCGTGGGCCGGCATCGCCACTTCGTAAACGCCTTTGGCGAGAATCTGATCGTCGAGCACATCGAGACCGCTGTGGCTGCCGCGGCACGGGCGGCGAATTTGCTTGTGGGCGAGTTCACGGCGGCACCGGTCTATCCGGCGGGCACGCGGCGCGCCGGGCTGGAGCTTGCGATCGAGATCGAATCGAAGCCCGAGCCGGTTTCGAGTGCGATCGATCGCTTCCGGGATGCGTTCGATGCGAGCCTGAAACAGCAGAATGTCGATTACACAACGAAGCGCACCGACGGCCTCGGCATGTCGCTGCCGACGATCACGCCCTTGCGTCCGGGTGCGTTTCACCGCTGGCTCGAATCCAAGGGCAAACTGGGTGGGCAGCACAAATGCCCGCGCTGCGCGAACACACGCGAAGTGCTGGATCAGGTGGTGCGATTCTCGGGCGACCGGTAACAACCGCTCCGCGGGGCTGGTTTGCGGTTTGGGATGACGACCGCGCGGACTCTAGCGAGCGTGCGACCCGTGGCCCCCACTTCACGCAGGGTTGGAGGGCGTTTGCCTCGCATCGCCGGAATCTCGTGGCATGTTTGCCTTTGAGTGATGGATCGCTCTTGCGAGCAATCGCATTCTCAGGGAGAGGGAAACATGAAGATTCGCAATGCCGCCTTTGGCTCCGCTATGGCTCTGATCGCTGCCTCGATCGCCAACGCCGCCCCGATGTACAACACGATTCAGGCCGCGCCGGGCGGCGAGCAGAATGTCTCGAGCATTCTCGGAATCCTGTTTGGCGGCTCGTTCAACACCGTCGGCGGCCCCGGCTCGCTCGACCTGGGCAACGGCTCTATCACCGCTCAGCGCATCGCCGACGGCAACGTCGGTGGCCCGATGAGCCTGACCGCCTCGATCGGTTCGCTCAGCACCTCCGACGGCCAGATCTGGTCGGGTTCTCAGGTCGCGTTCGAGGTCAAGGCCAAGTACGCCGGGGACAACTCGGTCTTTGGCTGGCGCGACGACACCAACGCCGGCGCATTCTCGCTTGTCTCGAACACCGGCAGCATCGGCAACAACGGCAGCTTCAGCGTCAGCTCCGCGTTCCGCTGGGTGCTGCAGGATCAGTCGACCGGGCAGGAGTTCACGAGCCGCATCAGCGACAACGTGGACGGCTCGGGCGCTCACGGGCAGCTCGTCACGTACCGGATGACGGGCGCAGGCTTCTCGACGCCGACCTGGGCGCTCTTCTGGGAAGACCGCATGGGCGCTTCGGACTATGACTACAACGACTCGGTGATCGTGATCTCTGCGATGATTCCGGCTCCCGGTTCGGTTGCGACCGGTGCGATGGGCCTGATTCTGGCGGCTCGCCGCCGCCGCCGCTAAACGGCTCGCGGACGAACCCGCCTCGCAGTTTTTTACCAACCAGCCCCGACCCGGGCGGCGCGGACGAAGTGTCCGCGCTGCCTCTTTTTTGCGGACCGCCCATTCCGTCCCCCCGGGTAACCCCACACGCGGCTTCTCGCCCACTACACTCTGGCCGCATGCACATTCCAGAGTTTCTGACTTGGCAGCTCATCATCTCCGTCGTCGTCCTGCTCGCGGTCTTTCACGTGATCCTGGGCGGCGCGGGCATGTGCATTTACCTTGAGCGGAAGATCTCGGCGTACATCCAGGATCGCATCGGCCCGAACCGTGTGGGCTTTGACTTCGGGCTCCCGTTTCTCTTCTTCCTGAAGGGGATGTGGGGCCTGGGCCAGTTCGTGGCCGACGGCATCAAGCTCTTCCTGAAAGAGGATTACACGCCCGCACGCGTGGACAAGATTCTGTTTGCGCTCGCGCCGGCCCTTGTGGTCATTCCCCCGCTTGTGACGTTTGCGATCATTCCGTGGGGCGGTTTCTTGTCCTTGCCCGAGGTTGAGATCGGCACGTTCGGCTCGATCCAGGCAGCGACCGTTCTGGTCGCGGGGGCGAACATCAGCGTCGGCATGGTGTACGTGCTTGCCGCGGCATCCCTCGGCGTCTACGGCATCACGCTGGGCGGGTGGGCCTCGAACAACAAGTACTCGTTCTTCGGCGGACTACGTGCAACCGCTCAGATGATCTCGTACGAAATCCCGATGGGTCTTTCGCTGCTGGCTGTGCTTCTCACCATCGGCAGCCTGCTGCCGGAGCAGATCATCCGGTGGCAATACCAGCACGGGTGGCTGATTCTCAGCCAGCCGATTGCCGCGGCACTCTTTTACATCACCGCTCTCGCCGAGGGCAATCGCGCTCCGTTCGACAACGCCGAGTGCGAACAGGAACTTGTGGGCGGCTTCCACACCGAGTTTTCATCGATGCGGTTTGCGCTGTATCCGCTCGCGGAATACGCGCACCTCATCACGGGCAGTGCGCTCTTCGCGATGATCTTCCTCGGCGGCTTCCACTTGCCACTGGGCTTCATGGGCAGCAACCACCTGCTGAGCCCGGAGAACGCCACGCTTCTGGGCGTGATTGCCAAAGTTGCGGTCTTCGGGGGCAAGACATTCCTGCTGATCTGCTTCGGCATGCTGATCCGCTGGACGATTCCGCGGCTGCGTTATGACCAGGTCATGACGACGGCGTGGCAGGGGGCGATCCCGGTTTCGCTGTTTGTGGTCATCGTAACGAGCGTGATGGTGTACTACGGGCAGACGTCGCTGCTGGCCTTGCTGGGCGCCAATGCCGCGATGTTCGTTGTGATCCTGATCGCTCTGCCCCTGATGCCCAAGACGGCCAGCAACGCCCGCATCCCGCTCTACGGCTCACGCTACAGCCCGATGGAAGGCGAGCGGGTGCTGACAGGGCCGACGAATGCGACGGCGCTGGAAGACCGGCCGGTGCAGAGCGCCGTAAGCGTCTGATTCCGCGTCAATCCTCGAACGTTTCGCCCGATTACGATCCACCCGTGATCGGTGTTCCCCTTCAACTCGGCCCCCTCCAACTCGCGAGCAACCTGTTCCTCGC
>JAEUJD010000155.1 GCA_016793015.1 Phycisphaerales bacterium | reverse complement strand
CCACCATCAGCGCCCCCGTCATCACAAAGAACGCGAGGCACGCCACCTGAAACGGCCAGTCCTTCGACGCCAGGATTGTCGGATCGTCGTACGTCCCGCGCTCCAATTGCACGATCGCCCGCAGCATCGCGTACGTCGCCGGCAGGATCGTCAACCACATCAGGTTGAACCCCAGCATGTACTTCGCGTCCTGGCTCTGCACGTAGATTGCATACGTCATCAGCGTCACGACCGCCGTGACGATCACCGCCTGCCGAAGTAGTTCATCGGTATAGCCGGCCTGCACCCCGCGCGCCGCCGCTGCGCCTTCGCTGCCAAGGCTCCGCCGCTCCCCTAGCCGCTTCCCGAACGCCAGGAACATCGCAAGAAAGAAGGTCGTGTTCAGGAGCCAGGTGGTGGGGGTCACCGAGACCGCAGCACACCCCGCCAGCACCCGCAGCACAAACCCCATCGAAAGACTGATCACGTCGGCAATGACAATGTGCTTCAGGATCGCCGAGTACAGATTCACGTTCAGCACATACACCGCGATGATGCCCGCCGTGTACAGCGCCCGCCAGCCCCCCATCAGCAGCAGCGAACCAGCCGTCAGCGCAACCAGCAGCGCCGCCACCCCGATCGCGCCGCCCACGCTCACCCGCCCCGAGGCGATCGGCCGGTTCTTCTTCCTCGGATGATGCCGATCCGCCGGCGCATCCAATAGGTCGTTCACGATGTAGCACGCGCTGCTCGCCAGCGAGAACGCGATCACCGCCAGCAGCAGTACCGCCCACGCCTGCAAGCCCAGCCGCGTGCCCCGTTCGACGAGCCACGGATCCCAATCCCCGTTTGCAAACCCGTACGCGGGCCCGATCAGCACAAACACGCTCTTGGCCCACTGCACCGGCCGCAGCAGGCGCACGTAATCGCCCACGCCCCCCGCGTGCTCCCCGCCTCCCGAATTGGCCTCGTTCAAACTCATGCGCCTTCCAGCCCGCTCACCATTTTCGCGTCTTCTTCTTTCCGTCTCTTCTCTCTCTTCCCTTGCCTTTCCCCCTGTCCCCCTCCGTGGTTCTCCGTGGCCCCCAGTGTTGAACTTCTTCCCCCACCTTATCGGCTCCCGAAGTCCCCCACATGCGGTTCTTGCGCGTCCGCCCGACCGATGATTCAATTGCTTCGATAACATCAAGCCTTCCCCAGCACTCCATGGACCAAGCATCCGGATTCTCGACAGGGCGTTACCGGCGAAGCATCTTCGCCGCCACGTTTCTTGCGCCGGTCGCCTTTCTCGCTCTCGCCCTCCCGCTCATCTTCCTGGGCATCAACCGGGGCCGCGGCGCATCCGACTCCCTCAACTACCACGAAAAGGCCATCCGCACCTTCGCGCAGCAGTTGCCGCACCCGGATCTTTCCGACTACCTCTCCGCTACCACGCCCGGCTATCACCTGCTGCTCAGCGCGTTCGCCCGCTACGTCAGCGACCAGCACCTGCATCTCCAACTCGCTTCGGCCGCTCTCACCGCGCTTCTGATCGCCACGCTCGCCTCCGCCTGCGCGTGGCGTATGCGCCGCGCGATGTCATCCTTCGGCGTATTGGCCGTCTGCCTCCCCTTCATCTGCTCGATCTACGTGCTCAGTTCGGGCGTCTGGCTCCTCCCCGACAACGCCGCCTTCTTCGCGCTCCTGGGCGTCCTGCTCCTCGCGCTCCGCCGCAGCCAGCACTTCGGCGTCTGGGTCGCCGCCGGTCTCCTCATGAGCATCCTCGTCTTCACCCGCCAGATCCATATCTGGGCCGCGGGTGTCATCTGGCTCGGCGCGTGGCTCGGTGCTGGCGCTGCTCGATCCGAGTGCCCGCTCTTCAGCCGCCACGATATCGGTGGCCGAACCATTCCCCGCATCACCCGCACCACGCTCGCGTTTCTCTTCACACTCCCCGCCTTCGGCATCCTTTACTACTTCTACCGGCTCTGGGGCGGTCTCACGCCTCCCTCCTTCAAGTCCATGCACGGGGCACGCATCCAGTGGGCCGGGCCCGCGTTCGATCTCTCGCTCCTCGCGATCGCCGGCGTTTTCTACTTCGAGTTCTGGCGCTCCTCCTTCCAGAAACTCGCCCGCGAGCAGTTCCTCCTCCTCTTGGGAGTCGCCGCGGCAGGCCTGATTCTCGCAATAATCCCGAACACCAGCGAAGACCCCGCCGCCGGCCGCGTCACCGGTATCTTCCACGCCGTCAAAGCGCTCCCGGTCATCGCCGGTCACACCTCCATCCTCATCGCCCCGCTCTCAGCCCTCGGCGCGATCATCCTCTTCTCCTTTCTCCGGGGCATGAACCCGCGGGCCCGCTGGGTCATGCTGAGCGCCATCGTCGGCTTCTCCATCGCCAACAGCGCCAACCCCCAGCTCTGGCAGCGCTACCACGAACCCTTCCTGCTGATGTGGCTCATCCTCGCGTCCTCGCTCGCAGTCTGGGGCGGCGCGAAACCAGGCCGCCTCGCCGTCATCGGCCCCCTCGCGCTCGCCGCAATGCTCGCCGCAATCTCCGTCCGCGGAATCTTTTACGAACGCGTCGCGACCGATGGCGGCTTCACCCCCGGCAATGTCGAGCCCGCGGCACTCTCGCCCAGGCCGCCAACCGGTCTGCCCGATCGATGACGCCTCTGTGCCGCGAGCGGGCCCCGTGCCGCGGACGCTCACCTGACGGACTCTTGCAAGGCTCACCGAGCGCCCGCGCCGCCCGCGCTGAAACACCTCTGAAATACCTGAAACACTCTCAAAGCGATGCGCGTTTCATGAATTCACACGCTCGTGAAACGGAATCTGCACGCACATCCCAAAACCCGCACTCTGAACTGGCAATCCTCCGGTAACCTCGCCGATACACATTCGATTTCACGGGCAAGACCGTTCAAGCCTTTTTCTGTGTCGTCTCCCGTGGTTCTCCGTGGTTCTTTGTGTTGATCGTGTCTTTCGGAGATTCCCATGCGTAAGCCTACCCGCGCCTTCACCCTCATCGAACTCCTCATCGTCATCGCCATCATCGCGACGCTCATCGGAATCCTCCTCCCCGCCCTCGGCGCAGCACGCGAGTCCGCCCGCACCACCAAGTGCATGGCCAACCTCAAAAGCATCGGCACCTCGCTCACGCTCTACGCCGACAACAACAAGGGCACCTTCCCGTACTGGTCCGGCTGGCACTTCGCCAACACCTACGGCACGCCCGATGATGGCAAAAACGGAGACGACAAAGGCCCCGGCTGGACCGAGCAGCTCACGCCCTACGCCGGCAACCCCGATGTCTACACCGACCCCTCACGCCCCAAAGACCTCGCCCCCTTCGCCTACTTCCTCCAGTCCCGCTACACCTCCGCCATCTACAACCGCGCGATGTACACCAGCCTCAACGAATCGCAGGTCCAGTTCACGTCGGCCTTCGTCTTTGTCGGCGACAGCAACCAGATGAATCTCTACGCCAAGCCCTACGGCAACTCCAACCTCAAGCCCGATTGCGACCCGGATGATGCGAACCAGCCCGTCGTCTTCTTCGAGGGACAGCGCCTCGCTCACGGCATCAAGCGACCCGAACAGCAGAACGGCAAGACCAATCTCCTTTTCATGGACGTCCACGCCGGCACCTTCCCCGACTACGACCCCGCCAAGATGACCTGGCGCGGCCGCGAGTTCACTAACTGGCAGGATGCTCGCAAGGACTGATCAATCCGCGGTCAGTGTGCGCTGCGCACGATTGACCTTCCGCGTGCCGCCGCATCCAGCAGCCCCAGCAACACAGCAGCGCTCAACAGCGGCACCACGAAATCGTGCAGCGTGATCGTCTTTCCGTACACCGCCCCCTGGATCAGCAGGAGAACCGACAAAGCCAAAGCCACCAGAGCCAAGACCAGCGCCGCCTTCAACATACAAACCTCCTTCGCGACTCTCTTTCCGCAAAAACGGCGAACGCCGCACCGTTGACCGACTCGCTCGGCAATCGGCGCGGCATTCACCGCACTCATGCGTCATTCAACCGTTACCGCGTGCTGGCGGTTTCGGTGTATCCGGGCAACTGGCGCGCCATCCGCTCGTGCATCCGGATGGTCGGCAGCAGTTCACTCAGCAACTGACGGGTCTGCTCGTTGCGAACCTGCGGCTTGGCCTTCTCGATCGCCGACGCAAGTTTCTCGTGGCCCTTCACCATCTTCTGAGCAAACGCCTTATCAAAGTCCGCCCCGCTCAGGCCACGCAGCTCATCAACCGGATTCTTCATGACCTGCGAATCGTCGGCCATCTTCTCGCGGTTCAGATCATTGCTCATGTGGTCCTTGCCCATGCGGTCCTTCGCCATCGCCGCATTTTCGGCGCGGATCATGTTCTGCGTCTCGGCATCGCTCATCAGCGCCGTACCGGTCTGCGATGCGACCGTCATCACCCGCGCATCCGCGGAAGTGTGCTCGCGAACGAGCATGTTGCCGAAATCCTTCACCGCGGCGGACGATCCGTTTGTCGCCGCCAGATGACCAAGCTCGATCTCGTTCTGATTCTTGAAGTGCAGCAAGGAGAGGATCTTCTGATCGGCCGTTGCGCTGGAGGCATACACCTGCGATTGTCCGGCGGCGTTCAAATCCGCGGGGCGACCGGAGTACGCGGGATTGGACTGATTCTGCTGATCCGACTGGTTCAAACCGGCCACGCTCTGCTGCCCGATCTGGGCATTGGAATTTGTCGGGTTGGTTGCAGGGTCGGACATCTGGCGTGCGGCGACCTGCTTGGAATTGTCGGTCCACCCCGCACCGCGATTGGCAGGATCACTGGTCTGCGCAATGTTGTTGTTGGGGTTGTTGTTGGGGTTGTTGTTCTGGTTGTTGTTCTGCGTGCGGCCCGCGCCCCAATTGTTCTGGGGGCCGAGCGGTTCTACGCCGTTGCTCGGCGCACGGTTGGTGCTCGCGGTCGTCTGGTTGGAGTAGTTTGGATTGGTGTTCTGCACCGGGTAGTGGCGGGTCGAGTAATCCTGATTGTTCGGAACCGATGAGTACTGCCCATTGACCTGATTGAACTGCGTGTTCGAGTTCGTAGGGTTCGTGGCCGGATCACTCATCCGACGGGCCGCGGCCTGCTGATCGGCCGTGGTCATGTTGGTGGTGTCGAGGTTCCGCTCGATCCAGTTGCCCTGCGGGTCGCGCACCTGCTCGCGCGGCGGCAACTGCTGGTTGCCCTGATTCCAGTTCTGGTTCGTGTTGTTGTTGCGGACCCAGTTCTGATCGTTCTGCCAGTTCGGCTGGCCCTGCTGAACGTTTGAATTGGAAGGATTCGTGGAGGCATCGCTCTGGTTGCGTGCGGCATCCTGGCGGGAGTACCAGCTCTGGGTATTGGACTGCGGCGCATTCACCCAGCGGCCATCGGCAGTGCGATAGCCGGACTGCGCGGTGCCCTTCGCAATGTTCTGGTTGTTGACGGTCCCCTCGTTGGGGCTTGAATTGCGGGCAACGCCGGTGTTGTACTGACTCGAACTGTTGTCGTTGCTCGGGTTCTGACGGTCAAGCTGATTCTGGTTGTTCCACTGCCGATCGCGCCACTCTTGCTCGCTCGGGCTCGCGATCCGCTGGTCGCTTTCCCAGCGCCTGTTGGTGTTATCGATCTGGGTGGGCGTCCCTTGCTGGTTCTGGCCCTGATCCTGATACCGGCCATGGTTCTGCGGCTGCACCGTCCCCTTCGCGAGGTTCTGGTTATTCACCGTACCTTCTGCCGGGCTTTGATTGCGCGCGACACCCGTGTTGTACTGGCTCGAGCTGTTGTCCTGGCTTGGATTGTCATTGTCGAAACGTGTTGGGCCATCACGCCAATTCGGGTTGTTGCGTTCGTTCGTGCGGGTGGTGTAGGCCATCTCGCTGCCGTCGTTTAGGGCGGCAGCGCGTGTGCCGGGGCCGCCGGAGACGCCGTCGCCGTAGGGATCGTTGGAATAGCGGTCGGAGTAGTACACCGTGCGCCCGTCGGCGGTCGTGTACGAACCGCGATCGCGAGAGGCAACGTCGCTGCGCGACCGGCCGTTGTAGTCGTACCGCGAATCAGCGGTGTCAGAGCGGGCGGACTGCCAGCCATCGGAGGTGCTGCATGCCGCGAGCAATGCGGCAGGTGTCAGGATCAGGGCGGCCGAGACGTTGCGGCGGCGATTGGTCTTCATTGTGAGTGTCCTTTCGTGGTCTCAACAACTTGGTTCACTTGGTCACTAAAGGAGAATGCGTCGCCGCCGTGAAGACACCGTGAAGTCGATCTGAGCGCACATGCCAAAATGGGGCGGGAGAGCAAAAACCGGCGCACGTGATGGAGATTTCATGCAAACGCAATCTCCGCGTTGATCGCCGCCGGGCTCGGAAGGAGATACACGGGCGGAAGCCCGACGAATGCGTTCGGGCTCACAGGTGAAGCGCTGCTCACAATCGCATTGCGCGAGGCCACGAATCCGGCTATTTGCAAACGCGGTTCCTCGCCCCTTTGATCCCATCATGCACGACGTCATCATCATCGGTGGCGGCCCCGCCGGCCTCTCCGCCGCGCTCATCCTCGCTCGCTGCCGGCGCGACATCGTCCTCTTAGACCATGCCAAAGGCCGCAACCGCTTCGCCACCGAGATGCACGGCTACCTCTCGCGCGATTGCATCCCGCCCTCGCAGTTCCTCGCCCACGCCCGCAAGGATCTCTCCCGTTACAGCGTCCGCTGCATCGACGACGAAGTGATGCACGCCCACGTCGAGCCCGATGCCACATTTCTGGTCCGCACCCAATCCGGTAAAGAACTCCGCTCCCGCAAGGTGCTCCTCGCCACCGGTGTCCGCGATCTGCTTCCCGATCTCGAGGGCTTCCTGCCCTGCTACGGAAAATCCGCCCACCATTGCCCGTATTGCGACGCCTTTGAGCACCGCGATCAGATCATCGCGGCCTACGGCCTCGGCAACGCCGCGATCGGCATCGCGCTCGCCCTCCGTACCTGGTCGCCCAGCGTGACCGCCTGCATTGACGGCGAAGTTGCCGATGCGAAACACCTCGCACTCGCGAAACGAAACAACATTCCCATCCGCACCGAAAAGGTTGCGCTCCTCGAACACTCCGAGGGCGTCCTGCGCGCCGTTCATTTCACCAGCGGCCCGCCTTTGCCCGCGCAGGCCCTCTTCTTCAATACCGGGCAAGTCCAACGCTCCGATCTCCCCAGACTGTTCGGCTGCAAGTTCGATAAGAACGGCGGCATCGAAACCTCCGACCGCCAGTGCACCACCGTCAAAGGCCTCTACCTCGCCGGCGACGCAGACAAGGAAGTCCAGTTCGTCATCGTCGCCGCCGCTCAGGGCGCAACGGCCGCAGTCGGCATCAACCGCGAACTCCAGGACGAAGACCGCGGCACAGTCTGAGGTCTTATTCCTTCACTTCAGATGTCTTACCCATCGGGCTCGCCCGATCTCATTCGACTACGGCGTGTGGATTCAAAAATGAAAGCCCGCCCCGCGTGAAAGCACAGTCGCGAAGCGGGCTCCAACCTGTGGAGTTGTCAAACTGAGAAAGCGAGGCCTACTTCTTGTTCTTCTCGTTCCACGACTCCGTGCTCGTCGACCCACTCGAAGAACCAGCAGCATTCGTACCGCGGTTGACCCCGGTGGTGCCGCTTGCACCGGCGCCGGTCAATCCGCCAAGATTGCCCGAAGTACCGCTCGAACTACCGCTCGAGCCCGATGATCCAGAAGAGCCGGAATAGCTCGAGCCGCTTTTGCCCTCGATCTCCGAGCGGCCGCCCTTGCCCTTCACACGCATCTGGTTCTGCACATCCTGCACGCCGTACACCTCCGAAGCAGCATGTTCCATACCGTGCTTGACCTGGCGATCGCAGCACTCGCCCGACAACGTCACGATCCCGTCCTGGCAATTCACATCGACTTCGCTGCAGTCATAACCCTGGTCGATGAGACGCTCGGACACGTCATCGCGGATGCGATCATCCGATTTCTTGTAGTTCTTCGGCGCCTTGCCGCGCGAAACCTGGTCCGAGCCGTAGCGCCCCGAATCCGGATAGTTGCTCTGTCCGCCCCAGGTGCCGCTCATGCCGGAGCCGTATCCACGCGATTGATTCGACTGACCATACTGGCCCGAAGAGCCGCCACGCGATCCGCTCCACAGATTGCCCGACTGCCCGCCGAATTGGCCGCCGCTGGAATCGTTGGTGCAGTTGTCGCGCTCAAACTGATCCTGACGCTCTCCATATCCGGTGCTCGACGCGCCGCTGGAGCCGTCATTGGAGCCGTACCCCGATGAGCCGTAGTTGCCCCGCGAGTCATAGCTCGAATCGAAACCGCCGCCCTCGGACTGTCCGCGGCCGAAGCCCCGACCGCCCGATTGGCCGTACCCGGTCTGGCCATATCCCTCGCGCCCAAGGCTCCGCTGCCCATACTGGCTCTGCCCATATCCCATCGAGCCATATCCGCTCTGATCACTCTGGCGACCGCTCGAATATTCATCGGGATAGCCGCCCTGATTGCCGGTGCGACCGGACTGTCCATACATCGAGCCCGAGGCGATGCCGCCGTAACCGGTGTCGATGCCGCCGACACCCTGGAAGTTGCCGCGGCTGCTCTGATAGCCACCCTGTCCGAAGCCGCCGTAGCCTCCTTCAGAACCGCCCTGATTGCCGTAGCCCTGGCTGCCATAGCTCTGATGGCCCTGGTTGCCCGGGTAGCTCTGATAGCCCGACTGGCTTCGTTCACCGTACTGGTCGGCGCCCTGATTGCCGTATTGATTGCCGCCCTGATTTCTTCCTGAATTGCCGCGACTTCCCGATTCGCCGCTGTGGCTCCAATCCTGATTGCGGTCGGCGTAGGTGTTGCCCTGCTGATTCTGCTGCCTGTTGTGGTTTCGATTCTTCATGAACATGACTCCCTGAAAGTGGAGGTGATCGGAATTGGCTTTGTGGATCGCAGCACTTCGCGCGATCACCGAGTAATGGAATACAGGAGCGCCCTTGGTGCGGTGTGAGCAAAGAGTGAATTGCGATTCACTGCATGAAAGTTCGCGTGCGGAGCCGGTTTGAAGTGCCCCCGCGATGGAGAACAATCTCACGTACAAAAAAATGTCCTGTGATCGCCGCCCCCACACGGGCCAGAAATTTTCGGTGATCGATCGTTCATCTGCCGGCCGTGGCTAAAGCCGTTCGGCCCCATCAGCGAAGACACCCCGACGAGGGGGTGGACGAATTCACATGAATTTCGGGTTTCGTCGGGGAAAACCAGAACACGGCAACGCTGCCGCGGCAGGGCAAAGGCACACGTGAACGTCTCCGCCAGCCGGAATGCTTCGAATCCGATCACCGCGGCGACACACCGCGATACGTCGCGACGAGCGCTTCCGCAACTCTCGTCCACGTAAAGCGGTCTTCAACGAGTTTGCGACCCGCCGCGCCCATTGCGCGTCGGCCCGTCTCGTCGCTCAGCACCCGCTCGAGCGCATCCGCCAGCTTCCCCGCATCGCGCTCCACAACCAGCCCCGCCCCCGCCTGCTCCGCTTCGGGCAGATGACATTCCGGACTGATCACCACGCACGCCCCGCACGCCATCGCTTCAGCGATCGCAACGCTGAACGCCTCGTGCCCGCTCGGCAGACAAAAGCACGCGCAGTCCACCATCGCCTCATACTTCCCACGCCCGAAGATCGGCCCCGTCAAATGCACCCGATCCGAGATGTTCAATCGCGCCGCCCGCTCGCGGATCGACGCCTCCATGCCGAAGTCCGGCCCCACGATCACCAGCCGCGGCAGCGCCGTCGCCAATGCCTTCGCATCCGGCGTCGACGAAGGTGTCGGTGTGGGATGCTGCAATCGCTCGAGCACCCGCGCAAACGCCTCCACCAGAATGTCGAGCCCCTTGATCGGATGCAGCCGCGACAAAAAGAGAACGAACGGATCGCCGCCCAGTTCCGGGTGCGATCGCTGGAACTCGCCCGCCCCCGGCAGCGGATCGATCTCCTCCAGAAACACCCCGTTCGGCACCACCACAACCTTTCCGCCAAACCCAAACGCCGCCATCTCCTCGCGTTCAAAGCTCGAGAGCGCGTGCACCACCGAGACGCTCATGATCGCCCGCCGGTACAGCAGCCGCATCGCGATCGCCTTCTTCAGTCGCTTCTCGCTGAGCGCCCACCGCGTCAGGATCCCGTGAGGCGAGAGCACGACCGGCTTCTTCTGCCGCCGCGCTTCGTTCACGGCATGCACCATGATCGGATCCCAGATGTTGTGAACGTGCACGACATCGTGCCGCGCGATCAGCTCCCGCAGCACAGGCAGCGAATCGCTCCCCAGCACCCGCCCGATCGCCGAACTCGGCGCAACCCGCTCGATCTTCACACGTTCCGACCCAGCGATCGCCGGAATCTCCGTCTCTTTCCCCGCGCTCGCACGCGTCAGGATCGTCACCTCATGCCCAAGCCCCGCCTGCGCAGCAGCAACCCGCGTCGTCACCATCGTGGGCCCGCCCTGATCCGCCGCCAGCGAGTATGTCACATGCAAAATGCGCATTGCGTATCCCTATCGGCGATCGAACAAAAAGCCCGAGCTTTCGCCCGGGCTTCGAGAGTACACACCACCGGCGCTTCCTACTCGGTCGGAACTCCTGCAACCGCCGTTTCGGGCAGTTTCACCTTGAGATTCTTGTTGATCGCCTCACCCTTCTGCGACTGCTGCGCACGAGCCAGCGCGAGCGCAAGCTCCTGATGCGAGAACGGAACCTTCTTCCCCCGCATCCCGCCCTTGAACGTGCGGAAAAATTTCGGATCAAGCCCCGCCACCAGCGCGCTCGACGCTTCCGGCGCCGGTGCCTGACCGCCGGCCCCCGCCAGCCCCCCTCCAGTCACACTCACAGCCTGCCCCCCCGACGACCCACCTCCGCCCCCTCCATCCATCGAAAGTCCGCCTCCACCTCCAGAAGATCCTCCG
>JAEUJD010000128.1 GCA_016793015.1 Phycisphaerales bacterium | reverse complement strand
GGACGGCGCGGCGGATGCTTGCCGTGCGCCGGCGCGAGAGCCAGATTGCGCTGAAGGTTGTCGTCACGACCGCGAGCGGAATTCCTGGCAAGGCCCAGAGGGGGGAGATCGACGGGGCCAAGAGCCTCAGCACGAACGGGGCCGCGACCGCGCTGAGGAGCGTGCAGACGAACACTGCGGCGACCCAGACCTCGTACCGACGCAGGGCGGGCGGGAGCGGGGCGATTGGCTCGGCGGGGTTGGATGCTTTGGTGGCCGTGGACGGCTTGGGAATCACGGGCGAATGGTACAGCAAAGCGCCATGAATGACCCCATCTTCAGCCCCGGAGGGGCTGCGGCGTGTAGCCACGGATGAAGCGCAGCGCAATCCGTGGAAAGGGTGAAGGGCTCTTGAAATCCACTTCCCGTTTTCAGCCTGCCCCGGAGGGGCAGAGGAATCGCCTCGCTTCCACAACTGCCTCAATCCTTCGAGCCGCAAGCCGCGCGATCTGCGCCGCCAATCACGCCGCGCTCGCCTCTTCACAGCACATCTGGCCCCGTCCGTGCCACTCGTGCGCGATGTTCCGCATCACAAGCGCGCAATCAAACTGCACCGACCCGGGCGGAAACACTGCCGCGTTCTCGAAATACGTCGAGCGGGCCGACTCCACTTCGACGGGCTCGATACTCCACTCGCGGCAGCGCAGTTCCAGGCCGTCGTAGGTGCCCGCTTTCTTCGTGGCGGAATAACCCAGCGAGCCGCGTTGGAAGAACGCCGACGCTGCCGCGAGGTCTTCGAAAACAGAAATGGCCGGCCATGCCGAAGTTCGCGTTCCGCGCACCTCCACTCCCGCGGCACCGTCCCGGCTTTCCATCCGAATCTCGTATCGATCCGCCTCTTCCGCAACCCGAAACGTCGCCGGATGATGCAGCCCCGGAAAGAGTCTGCCGCCGACGAGCGCGTTCAATCGCGAGGAACTGTCCCGTCGCGGGATGTAGACGCCTTCTTTGGAGCGATCGTT
Organism: Phycisphaerales bacterium; assembly: GCA_016793015.1. Taxonomy (GTDB): domain Bacteria; phylum Planctomycetota; class Phycisphaerae; order Phycisphaerales; family UBA1924; genus JAFEBO01. The sequence goes on along the minus strand of JAEUJD010000128.1, from coordinate 13,988 downwards.
ATCGCGCCAGCGCACGGCGATCCTGTGTGCCGCGTTCTCTGAGCGGAAGCCGCAGTTGTCGGGCAAAAGTGCGGGAAAAAACGCGGGCCGAACGCCTGAGAGACGGATGAGACAGATGCCGACAATTGCGTGGCCATTGACGATCACCGGCTCAAACGGCGGCGGCAAGATGCGTGACACCGCGACCGGATCGGCCCGAAAGTTCACCAGCATTCGCCGCTCGATCACACCCTGCACCGTGGGCAATCGCATAACGGGATTGTAGAAGAGGGATGCCCGGGCTGCATTCTGTCAGCCGATTCGGCAGGATGGCGTTGGCGGAGTATCCGGTGCTGCGCTTCTGCCGGGCCGGGCAAACGTATTCGGTTGTCAAAGAGAGAGAGAAACAAAGACGCGCCCACCCCCAACCCACTCCCTCGGGGAGGGGGCTTCAGAGGGAACGCAAAGTACTGATCAAGCCGCGGCTTGTTTCAGTTTCTGGAGTTCGACGGAGAGATCGACGACGTGGAGGGGACACCCTTCCCAGTTGTCGCGCCAGCACACGATGACATCGCACCCCGCGGCATCGTGCCCGTGCAACAGAAAGTTCCGGCTCTCAAACTCAAACTCGATCCGCACCCGCCGGATCCGCCCGTCCGGGTCGCGACGCTTCGCCTCGCAATCCGGAAAGAACGTCTGGATCGCTTCCACGATGTAACCCAGCCTCGCCGCGAGACAGCCGAAGAGATACACGACGCCCGCCTCGTTCACGGGCGCGTTCCGCAGAAACCCAAAGTCGAGCGGCTCGCCGTAGGTGATCCCCGGCGTCGCGAGCGGGGAGATCGCACCATCGGGCGCGATCACCTGCCCCCCACGCCGCTCTCCGCTCCCCCGGATGATCTTGATCACATCCTTCCACCGTTCATCCTCCGCCGATCGCGCATAGAAAGCCCGCGGCAAGCCCCGCCACGACTTAAACGCCCGCCGCAACGTGCTGACCCCGAACGTTCCATGCGTGGGGTAATCCGACAGCTTCGGACAACGCCCTACAGCGCGGGCAACCTTCCCCCAGTCATCGAGAAGTTCGCCCGCGTTCTCGGGTTTCACAACGTTCGGGCGAAGGTCCGCCGCTCGAAGCGCTTCGTTCCACGTCCCAAAGTGCTTCTTGAGCCGGCGCTCGTTGCTCCCGGATTTCGCGTAGTACTCAACCTTGGACGGCGTGCGCCCAAGTTCCGCGCCGAGCGAAGCAAGCCCATCGATGATCTGCTTGCGGGTGACCGGGGAACAAATGCGACGTGCCATAAGTAGAGCCTTTCTGTAGACAAACCGGAGAAGAGAAATGCGACACACATGGGCCGCAGGCGAGCGGGGGAGTGGTGCGTTGGATTTTGGGAGGCTGAATCCGCGATGGGTGCGGGGCGGCGTGTGCGGCAATCGGACGCGAGAAGGGGATTGAAGAGCGTGAAGAGGTGTGTAGAAAGTGCGACGATCGACGGACCCGCCATGCGGGTTCACAGAGATAGTTTACCGGACAGAATGGCGAGTTTGAGCGCAGTTGCGCGTTTGGCTGAGCAGATTGGGGTCACTTTTTGAGATTTTGAGTCGGCCAAAAGTGTGGAAGCGCGTTTGGCTGAGGGGGAGAGGCCAAACAGCAAATCGACAAACGGTAAATCGCAAATGTCGAGTTCGGAATGCGGAATGGCGGTCCAACGCGGCGCGGTATTCTTTTTGTGTGTGCGGCGCGATTCGCACCACTCGCGGAGGAACCGCGAATGGTGGGACCAAGCGACACGCTGCAACGAGCCCGCACTGGAAACTCAGCCATGTTGATGAACGTTCGGCGATGCGTGTTGATGCTGACCTGCGTGGGGGCATGTGCGGGCGTCGCGCTGTCTTTGACCTCGCTGTTCGGCTGCGCGAGCAATCTCACGCGCAGCTCCGGGCGCGAACAGACCGTCGGGCCGGGGCGCATGACGCCGAGCGAGATTCAGTCGGAGGTGATGTCGTTCACCGACACGTTTAATGCCGCGATCTCGCAGGAGTGGAGCGGGGTGTCGGCGACCGGACGCGCCGAGGCGGCGCAGGCCGGGTTCTTGTCGCCGGAGGGGACGCGAGCGACGGCGCTCCGCCGCGCGGCACTCGAAGTGAACTTGTCCAATGCAACCGCCTCGCTCTCGATCGCTTCAAGCCCGAATCCGTTTGTGGCGCTCGCCGACATGGTGACGCTCGTGACGTTGCAGAGAATGGTCCTCGAAACGCCCGAGGCGAAGGCGCTCTACGGGCCGGAATTGCAGGCGCAATTGCTCGCGGTGTACGGAACGCAGGAGGAACGTATCTGGCGCATCGCCGAGCGCGCGATGACGCCCCCCCAGCAGCAGGAACTCCGCGACCTCATCGCGGCATGGCGCGCGGAAAATCCGACCGCCACGTACATCTCGAACGTGCGCCTCGAGGATTACGGCAGTCGTCGCCAGCAGGGCGTGCAGGTGCAGAGGCAATCGGGCACGGGATTGCTCGCGCTCTTCGCGCTCGATCCGATGGCCGGGCTTGATCCGGTGCAGCGGGAGGCGGCACGATCGCGGCTGCTCGCCGAGCGGGTCTTCTTCTTTGCGAGCCGCTCGGGCACGATCGTGAAGGGGAACGTGGAACTGCTTTATCAGAATCTGCTGCGGGCGCCGGAGTTCAATCAGTTGCTCGAGTCGATCAAGCAGGCGAGCGATTCATCGGTGAAATTCGGCGCGCTGGCGGAGACGTTGCCGGCTGAACTGGCGTCACTGCGCGAGCAGACCATCGAGCAGGCGTTCGACGCGCTCAAGACCGAGCGCGAGGCGACACTGCGGCAGGTCAATGAAACCCTGACGAAGCAGCGGCAGGCAACGCTCGATGAACTGGAGCAGAGGCTGGATCGTGCCCGAGGCGGAGTTCGGGGCACACTCGCCGACTTCCGCGAAACTGCTGGCACAGCAAGCAAACTGACCGAGCAGATGACCACCCTTGTGAAATTGACCGATGTGCTGGCCGGGCGGTTTGTCTCCGAAAGCACCGCTCGCAATCCAGATCGAAACCCGATCGCCGAATTTCAAACCGCCGCCGAACGAACCGGCGACACCGTGGAGCGCATGACAGAGCTCGTCGAGCGAATCGAGAACCTGCTCGGATCTCCCGCTGCCGCGCAGGGACCGAACGTGATGCGCGCCGCCCTGCAGGAAGTGCAAGTCGGCTCGAATCAGGTCATCGATCGTGCGTTCTGGAGGCTCGTCGCGTTGGCGTTGCTCATCCCCTTCGCAACCGCCGCGGCATACAAGTGGGCCGTGCGGAAATGACCGCAAAACGCCGTTGGGCGCGCACGACGCACATATTTCACGATTTCAAACGGGCGCAAAAATTGATACGCTCGTGGTGAGCGCGCTCCCGTTCCGGGCGGAATGCGAGCCACGCGAAGTCGGAGTTGCATTCATGTTCAAGAGCGGCATGCGGACGGCGGCAATCGGCTTGGTGGCTGGGGCAACGTGGAACAGCGGCAGCGCACTCGCCGCCCCCGCAGCAATGACTGAAAAAGAAGCACTCGAGAGCGGCACCGAAGCCTACTTGTACGGGTACCCCCTCGTCACGATGGAGATGAGTCGGAGGGTGATGACGAATGTTGCGGCGCCCGAAGGCACGCGCGCGCCGATGGGCCATCTTGTGCGCATGCGGACGTATCCGGACGCGACATTCCGCGATGTGACCGCGCCAAACGCCGACACGCTGTACACGACCGGCTGGTTCGATGTCGGCGCCGAACCGTGGATCGTCTCGATGCCGGACATGAACGACCGGTATTTCCTGATGCCGATGCTCGACGGCTGGACCAACGTGTTCGATGTACCCGGAAAGCGCACGACCGGGACCAAGGCGCAGACGTGGGCGATCACCGGGCCGGGCTGGAAGGGGACGTTGCCCGCGGGCGTGACGGAGTACAAGTCCCCCACTTCGATCGTGTGGCTGCTTGGTCGGATTTACTGCACGGGAACGCCGGAAGATTACAAGGCGGTGCACGCGCTTCAGGACAAGGTGACGGTGCAGCCCCTGAGCACGTGGGGCAAAGCGTTCACGCCGCCCGCCGGCAAAGTGGATCCGTCGATCGACATGAAGACGCCCGTGCGCGAGCAGGTGAATGCGTTGAGCGCGGAGCAGTATTTTTCGCTGCTCGCGCAGTTGATGAAGGACAATCCGCCCGCTCCGGCCGATGCGCCGATGGTGGCGAAACTGGCGAAGATCGGGGTTGTACCGGGCAAGCCCTTTAGCGCGAGCGGATGGGGGCCGGACGCGACGAAGGCGATGCAGCAGGTTCCGAAGGTCGGGTTTGAAAAGATCATGCAGCACTTCAAGACTGCGGGCAAGCACGAGAATGGCTGGGTTTTCACGACGGACACGGGTTTGTACGGAACGGATTACATCCAGCGCGCGCTGGTCACGGCGATCGGGCTTGGGGCGAATCGGCCGCAGGATGCGGTGTATCCGACTTCGGAAGCGGATGCGGACGGCAAGCCGTATGACGGGAAGTCGAAGTATGTGATGCACTTCGAAAAGGGTCAGATGCCGCCGGTGAATGGGTTCTGGTCGCTGACGATGTATAACGGGGAATTCTTCTTTTCGCCCAATGCGCTGAACCGGTACACGGTGAGCAGCCGGAGCAAGTTCAAGGAGAATGCGGACGGGTCGGTGGATGTGTATCTGCAACACGAGAACCCGGGCGCTGACAAGGAAGCGAACTGGCTGCCGGCACCTGAAGGGCGGTTCATTCCGATGCTGCGGCTGTACTGGCCCAAGGAGAATCCGCCGTCGATCATTGATGGGACGTGGAAGATTCCGGCGGTGAAAAAGGCAAGCTGATAGGGCGAGCTGAGAACGCGGGTGGATAAACTCAAAGACGCCGGCGCCTTCGGGGTGCCGGCGTTTTTCTTTCGACGATGATGCGAAGGTGATTTGCCACAGAGAACACCGAGAGCACAAAGGGCACAAAGAAAGCGGAGAGTTGAGAATGAAGAGCTTGAAGAGCGTGTCGTTGTTTGTGTTGGTCGGCGCGGCGGGCGTGCTGCTTGTCGGGTGTGGCGATAAGAACGATCCCATCGCGAAGGCGGATAAGGCGGATGCGAAGGCGGGGGTTGCCGCGCCGGGGATCGAAGAGACCAAGGCGATCGCGGAGGCGGGGTTTGTTTATGGTCTGCCGATCGTGATGAACTACGCGGCGATGTACGAATTCTCCGTGGATAAGGAGTCGAGTCAGTACAAGGGCCCGTTCAACACGATCACGAACGAATCTCACGTTGCCACGTACAAGGACACCGCGGTTGTGACGCCGAACAGCGACACGCCGTATTCGCTCCTGTGGACGGACCTGCGGGCGGAGCCGATCGTGATTTCGGTGCCGGCGGTCGAGAAGAGCCGCTATTACTCGGTGCAGTTCGTGGACGGGAACACGTTCAATTACGGGTACATCGGGAGCCGCGCGACGGGGAACGAGGCGGGCGACTACATGGTGGTCGGGCCGGAGTGGAAGGGCGAGACGCCTCCGGGCATCAAGAAGGTGTTCGGATCGAGCACGCAGTTTTCGCTGGTGATCTTTCGGACGCAGCTCTTCAATGCGGACGACATGCCGAACGTGGTGAAGGTGCAGTCGGGGTACAAGGCGCAGCCCCTGTCGGCGTACTTGAAGAAGCCGGCGCCCGCGGCGGCCGCGAAGATCGACTTCCCGAAAGCGAACGCGGAACTGGTCAAAAAGAACTTCTTCGAGTACCTGGACTTTGCGCTGCAGTTTGCGCCTGCTGGTCCGGAAGAAAAGGAGATCCGCGCGAAGCTGGCGAAGATCGGGATCGGGCCGGGGAAGACGTTCAATTTCAAGGATCTGTCGCTCGAGCACAAGGCGGTGGTGCTGGTCGCGATGAAAGAGGGCGAGGACAAGGTTGAGAAGTACCTGAACGATTCGATGAAGCACATCAACGGGTGGAAAGTCGGCGCGATGTTTGGTAATCGCGCGTTCTTCAATGGCGACTGGGTGAAGCGGGCTGCCGCGGCGAAGGGCGGCATTTACGGCAACGACGCGGCGGAAGCGATGTACCCGATTACGAAAACGCTGGCGGATGGGAAGGAACTCGATGGCGCTGCGACCAACTACACGCTGACCTTTGCGGCGGATCAGTTGCCTCCGGTGAACGCGTTCTGGTCGGTGACGATGTACGACGGGAAGACGCAGCTTTTGATCGAGAATCCGATCGGGCGGTATCTGATCAATTCGCCGATGCTGCCTCAGATGAAAAAGAATGCGGACGGATCGTTGACGCTGCACATTCAGAACGCGTCGCCGGGGAAGGACAAGGAATCGAACTGGTTGCCGGCGCCGAAGGGGCCGATCTATCTGGTGATGAGGCTGTATTGGCCGCGGACGGAGGCGCCGTCGATTCTGCCGCCGGGCGAGGGGACTTGGAAGCCGCCGGCGATCAAGGTGGCGTCATAAGTTGGCGGGCAAAGCGGTCATCTGGCCAATGCCGCGCCCGCTGTGACAGCAGTTTGACAGGGTTTTGTGAAGGTCGGGCGGCATGGGCTGCGCGAAAACAGAATCTTGTGCAAACATGGGTGTAATCAGCCGCGGGAAAGTCGCGAAGCGTTCCTGCGGGAGGTAGTCTTTGGCCGGCGGACCGGCCGCGATCGATTCGAATTTCGATTTTCTGGGCAAGGCGGAGCGGATGTCCGAATCGAGGAAGAAGCCCCGAGCTTCTTTGAGAAGTCATTCTCTTGGAAGGAATCAATGCGTCATCTCATACCGTCGCTGCGTTCAGAAGCTCGTGCGGCCGGCAGACTCTGGGTCATCGCGATCGGCCTGCAACTAGCGGCTCTTGTGGCGATTTCGGGGTGTAGCTCGACACCGAAGCGTCCGGTCCTTGCGGACGCCCAGTTCAAAGAGCGGATCGAAGCGGACGACGTCGAGATGGCGAAGACTTTTCAGCATTCCATTCCAAAGGTGTTGCATCGGGTGGAGGAAAGAAGCAGGGCCGAAGGCCCCGATGGACCGATTGTGAACTTCCTTGCATTGTCCGGCGGCGGGGACTACGGGGCGTTCGGCGCCGGATTCCTGGTGGGCTGGGGGAAGGCTCCCGGTGGCCGCCCGGACTTTGATGCTGTGACGGGCGTAAGCACGGGAGCGTTGCTGGCTCCGTTCGCGTACGTCGGGACGGACGAAGCCTGCCTGACGGTCGAGACGTTTTACCGCAATCCGAAGAAGGACTGGACCGAAGAGCGTGGGCTTCTGTACTTCATGCCATCGAATCCGTCTTTCATGACAATCCCGGGGCTCACCAGGGATCTCGACGGAGTGATCGATGCCAAGTTTGTGGAGCAGATGGCGAATCAGTCGCGGGCGGGCAAACTTCTTGCGGTGAGCGCGACCGATCTCGATCTGGGGCGCCAACGGTTCTGGGAAGTTGGGGTCGAGGCGGAGGCAGCGAGCGCCAGCGGAAACCTCGACCGGGTTCACAAGATCCTGCTCGCGTCGGCGGCGATCCCCGCGGTCTTTCCGCCGATGCCGATCAACGATTCGATTTACTGCGATGGCGGCGTGACCGCGAACGTGTTCCTCCGGCTCGACACGAGAAGCCCGCGCGGATTTCTGCAGCAGTGGTTCAAGACCCACCCCAATGAGCCGCTGCCACGCGTACGGTATTGGATCATCGTCAACAATCAACTGGCGCACATCCCCAAGACTGTGCAGATGAAATGGCCGGAAGTCGCGGGGCCAGCGCTCGAGGTTGCGATCCGATCGGCGACGATTTCTGAAATACGATTTCTTGCGGCACAGGCGGACTATGTGAACGCGAAGTACAACGCGGACGTTCAGGTGATGGTGGTTGCCATCCCCGATACCTGGCGTCCGCCGGTCCCGGGTGATTTTCAGCAAGCAACGATGGATTCGCTGGCGGATCTGGGACGGAAGATGGGTGAAGACCCCGCATCGTGGATGATCTGGGCGCAGCCCGAGAAACGGACCGCGTCAGCAGAAAAGTGAAGCAGAGGGCAGAGCAGCAGGCGCAACAACCGAGTTGTTGAAAAGAAACTGGGAGCACGGATACATGTCGAGCAAAGCTATGAAAAGCGGGATCGCCGCGATTTTGATGTTGGCAGCCTGCGGTGCGGCCCTCGCGCAGGAGACGACCGGCGTGCCGGGCAGCCCGGGCGCGACGACGACGATCAGCGGGAAGCAGTTGCCCGCGCCGGACCCGAAGTTCGGCGGCGTGATCAAGGATGATGCGCTGAACAGCAAGGCGTGGTGGGCGCCGCGGATCGTGCCGCCGAAGGATGCGCCGAACATTCTCTTGATCATCACGGATGACTCGGGGTTCGGGGTGCCGAGCACGAGCGGCGGCATCATTCCGTCGCCGACGATGGAGCGTGTTGCGAAGAACGGCTTGCTCTACAACAACATTCACTCGACGGCGCTCTGCTCGCCGACGCGGGCGGCGCTGATCACGGGACGGAACCACCACTCGGCGGGTTTCGGTGTGGTTTCGGAGCAGTCGACGGGTTTCCCCGGGTACAACAGCATTATTTCGGAGGACAAGGCGACGATCGGGAGGATTCTGAAAGACAACGGGTACGCAACGGCCTGGTTCGGGAAGGACCACAACACACCCTCGTTCGCGGCGAGCCAGGTCGGGCCGTTCGACCAGTGGCCGACCGGTATGGGTTTTGAGTACTTCTACGGGTTTGTGGGCGGCGACTCGAACCAGTGGCAACCGAACCTGTTCCGCAATACGACGCAGATCTATCCCTTTGAGGGCAAACCCGGGTGGAATCTGGTGACGGGAATGGCGGAAGATGCGATCGACTACATCCACCGGATCAACCAGATCGATCCGAGCAAGAAGTTCTTCATCAAGTACGCACCGGGCGCGACACACGCGCCGCACCACCCGACGAAGGAGTGGGTGGAAAAGATTCGGGCGATGCACCTGTTCGACGAAGGCTGGAACAAGGTGCGGGAGAGAATTTTCGAGAACCAGAAGAAGCTGGGCGTGATCCCCTCGGACACGCAGATCGAGCCGTGGCCCAAGGACGTGATCAAGAACTGGGACGACTGCACGGCGGAAGAGAAGAAGCTGTTCATCCGGCAGGCGGAGGTGTTCGCGGCGTTTTCGGCGTATAACGATCACGAGATCGGGCGGGTGATCGACGCGATCGAGCAGACCGGAAAGCTCGACAACACGCTGGTGATCTATATCAACGGGGACAACGGCACAAGCGCGGAAGGCGGGCCGCTGGGCACGCCGAACGAGGTGGCGTGGTTCAACGGCGTTTCGATGATGCCGGTCGAACTGCAAATGAAGTGGTACGACGCGTGGGGAACCGAGCAGACGTACAACCACATGTCGGCCGGTTGGTCGTGGGCGTTCGACACGCCGTTCACCTGGTTCAAGCAGAATGCTTCGCGGCTGGGCGGCATCCGGCAGTCGATGGCGATTTCGTGGCCGGCGCGGATCAAGGACAAGGGCGCGCTGCGGGAGCAATTCTGCCACGTGATCGACATCGTGCCGACGATTCTGGAGGTTGCGGGCATTCCTGCACCGGAGACGGTGGACGGGATCAAACAGTCGCCGATCGAGGGGACGAGCTTGGCGTATACGTTCGATGCCGCGAACGCGAAGGCGCCGACGAAGCACACGACGCAGTACTTCGAGATGATGGGTCAGTACGCGCTGTACCACGAGGGTTGGCTGCTCAGCACGAAGGTGAATCGGGCGCCGTGGGAAGCCTTCGGCGCTGCGAACACCGACCCCTTGAACAACCAGATCTTCCAGCTCTACAACTTGAACAAGGACTTCAGCCAGTCGCAGGACATCGCGGCCCAGAACCCGGAGAAGGTGAAGGAGCTGCGGCAGAAATTCCTGGAAGAAGCACGCAAGTACCAGGTGTTCCCGATGGATGCCTCGGTTGCGGCGCGGATTGTGGCGCCCCGTCCGAATATCACGGCGGGGCGGACGGAGTTTGTGTATACGCGGCCGATGGTGGGCCTGCCTCAGGGCGATTCGCCGTTCATTCTGAACAGCTCGTACACGATCACGGCGGAGATTGAGGTTCCGACGGGGTTGGCCGGGGGGGGCGCCGAGGGGATGATCCTTACGTCGGGCGGACGGTTTGCGGGATATGGGTTCTACTTGCTCAAGGGCAAACCGGTCTTCCTGTGGAACCTGATTGATCTGGAGCGGATCAAGTGGGAAGGGCAGGAGTCGCTCGCGCCGGGCAAACACACGATCGAGTTCGACTTCAAGTACGACGGGCTTGGCATCGGGACGCTGGCGTTCAACAACCTGAGCGGGCTTGGCCGGGGGGGCACGGGCACGCTTCGGGTGGACGGCAAGGATGTCATGACCAAAAAGATGGAAAAGACGCTGCCGATGATCCTCCAGTGGGACGAGAGCTTTGATATTGGATCGGACACGCTGACGGGTGTGAATGATGCGGATTACAAGCCGCCGTTTACGCTGACTGCAAAGCTGAACAAGCTGACGCTGAAGGTGGATCGGCCGGTGTTGTCGCCGGCGGATATCAAGACACTGGAAGAGGCGGCGAAGAAGATCGGTGCGGGACGGGAGTAATGCAGGGCGGGAATTCGGGGGAAACAGTGCTGGGCGGGATCGGTTATCTTGCTTGATACGCGAAGGTCCCGAGACGCGCGTAACAACTTTCAAAGGAACTTTTCGATGAACCGGATTCAGATTTCACTTGCGGCGATGATGGTGACGGGTGCGGCGATGCTGGTTGCCTGCAACACGAACAAGCCGGCGGATGAAACCGTGGGCGCGCTCGAAGCCGAGAGCGCATCGGCATCGGCGACGGTGTCGGCGATTGACTACAACACGCGGATCGTGACACTGGCCTGGCAGGACGGGCGGGTGTCGTCGTACAAGGTCGGGCCGGAGGCTCGCAACTTCAACAACATAAAGGTCGGCGACATCGTTCGGGCGAGCGTCTCGGAAGCTGCGGTCGTCTGGGTTGGACCGAGCAATGGTGCGCCGCCGAGCATGGGTGTGGACCGCGTGGTGGTGCGCTCCAAGGCGGGCGAGCGTCCGGGCATGATGGTCGCGGACACAGCGGTCATCAGCGCGACGGTGCTGCGGGTCGATTCGGTGAACCGTCAGATCACGGTGCGCGGACCGGCGGGGAACGAGCGGGTGCTGCGGGTTGCCTCGAACGTGAATCTGGCGGATATCACGGTGGGGAATCTGATCAATCTGAGCGTGACGGAGTCGGTGGCGCTTTGGGTTGAGAAGCCCTGAAGAAGGTCGGAATTCGGGCAGAATGATGCGTCCGGAAGTTCAACACGGAGTGCCACGGAGCACCACGGAGGGGGACACGGAGAAGGGCGCAGAGGTTCACCACAGAGGCACGGAGGAAGACGGGGAGATTTCGGATTTCGGGCGAAAGTTCTACGGATGTTTGGAAGGCTGTGATGACGGAGAGTCCGAGGGCTGAAATGGCGGCGGTGATCCGCGAGAGCCGCGCGATGTGGCATCCTTCGGGGCTGCGCAGGCCGGGGCTGCGCAAGCACTCGGTGGCTCTGTTTTTGGGCGCGATGGTCACGATGCTGGTGACGCTGCCGTTTTTCTCCCGTATATCGGGCGGGGACATCCTGGAGAGCCTGGCGATCACGTTCGTATTGCTCGCGGCGGTGCCAGCGGTCGGGGCGCATCGAAGGACGCTGATCCTGGCGTTGTTGTTGGTCGGGCCGGCGCTGGTGGCACGCTGGATGAATCACACACATCCGGAGCAGATGCCTCCGGCGGTGTTTTTGTGCGGCGGGCTGGTGTTCATGACGTTCGTCACGGTGAATCTGTTCGAGTTCATCGCGCGTGCGCCGCGGGTGAACTCGGAGGTTTTGTGCGCGGGGATATCTGTGTACTTGCTTTTGGGGCTTTTGTGGTCACTGGCGTACACGCTGGTGGCGAGCCTGGATTCGGGGGCGTTTTTCTTTGCGACGCCGCCGGTGCCGGGTGCGATTTCGCCGGTGATGCGCGGGGAGACGGCGATCTATTTCAGCTTTATCACGCTGAACACGGTGGGATATGGAGATATCACGCCGGTTTCGGGGTTTGCGCGGATTCTGGCGGTGCTGGAATCGACGACGGGACTTTTTTACATGGCGCTGCTGGTGGCGCGGCTGGTTTCGCTGTATAACGCACAGCCGCTGGTAGTGCATGACGTGAAACACGGCGAACAGCCGCCTCAGGTGAAGATGTGAAGTCCGGATTTTCCGGGAAGGACTTGACGATGCGATTGAATTTGATGGTCGTGTGTGGTGCGGCGGCGGGTTTGTCGGTTGGCGCACTCGGAGCGAGGGCGGATGAGCCGCAGGTCGATCAGCAGAATGTGAACGCGGCGGCGGACAATTCGAACCAGGCGGCGCGAGGGACACCGAGCGAGGCATCGCCCGCTCTGACCGTGGACGGGAAGCCGTGGAAGTTCATGATCGCGCCGTATCTGTGGATTCCGGCGCAGCACGGGACGATCGCGTCGCGCGGGGTGACGGCGAATGTCTCGATGAACGTGGGGCAGAGCTGGGATGCGCTCATCGACAACTTCAAGTTCGCGGCGTGCCTGCACATGGAGGCGAACAAGGACAAGTGGACGATCTTCGGCGACGTGATGTACACGAACCTGGGGAACGAGGTGAAGCAGTCGAACGTGGACGCGGACCAGAAGATGGGAATCTTCGAACTGGGCGGGAGCTACGCGGTTTTCGACGGGAAACTGCCGGGCGCGGAAGACGAATCCAAGGTGCGGCTGCGGATCGAGCCGCTGGCGGGCGTGCGTGTGTGGTATCTGAATGTGAACATTTCGGACTCGGTGCGATCGGTCGGTCCGGATGAGGCGTGGGTGGACGGCTTCGCGGGGGCGCGGTGCGAACTGGCGTTCAACGAGGCGTTCTCGCTTTCGGCAAGGGCCGACGTGGGAACGGGCATGTCGGACCTGACTTGGAACATTCTGACGATGGCGAACTACAACTTCAACCGGACCTTTGCGATCTTCGCGGGTTGGCGGTGGCTGAGCGATGACTATTCGAAGGGGAGCGGGAGGGACAGGTTTGAGTACGACATCCAGTTCAGCGGGCCGTTTGTGGGGTTGAAGATCATGTTCTAAGGAACGGGGAATTCGGAGCGCGGAGTGCGGAACCGGGGAGTGCGGAACTGGAAAAGGGATTTGCGTGAGATTCTGGGATTGAAAGCGTGAAGATTCGGGGCGGATGAGGGACGGCGCGGTTGGCGGGCGGCGAACGGCGTATTCGGTGGTCTATTGTGCGCACACACGGAGGAATTCCCATGGCGACTGCGACGAAAACGAAAGGCCGTTCGGCTGGTCACAAATCGGCTTCTCACAAATCAGCGCCACGCGCGAGCGCGATTGTTTCGAAGGAGCCGAGCGCGGCGAAGGGGTATGCGGCGCAGTCGGCGACGAGCCCGCTGGCGCACTTTGATTTTGTGCGCCGGGCGGTCGGGCCGAAGGATGTTCAGATCGAGATCATGTACTGCGGGGTCTGTCACTCGGATTTGCACACGGCACGGAACGAGTGGAAGGGGACGACCTATCCGTGCGTGCCGGGGCATGAGATCATCGGGCGGGTGACGGCGGTTGGGAGCAAGGTCAAGAAGTTCAAAGTCGGGGGGATGGTGGGCGTGGGATGCATGGTGGGGTCTTGCCGCGGGTGTGCGAGCTGCAAGCAGGGGCTCGAGCAGTACTGCGACAAGGAAATCACGTTCACGTACAACAGCATCGATCACAAGGCGCCCACGGGTTCGGCGCCGGGGACGCAGACGTACGGCGGGTATTCATCGCAGATCGTGGTGGATGAGGACTTCGTGCTGAAGCTGCCGAAGGGGATGGACCCGGCGGCTGCCGCCCCGCTGCTGTGCGCGGGGATCACGACGTATTCGCCCCTGCGCCACTGGAACGTGAAGAAGGGCCAGTAGGTTGGCATCGTC
>JAEUJD010000100.1 GCA_016793015.1 Phycisphaerales bacterium | reverse complement strand
GCGCGGCGGACTTGTCGTAGCCAATCACGGGGACGAGGCTGGTGCACATGGCCAGTGAACCTTCGATCAGGCTCTTGCAGCGGTCTTCATCGGGCTTGAGGGCCTTTAGGAGGTTCTCGGTGAACATGTCGCAGGCGCGGCTGGTGAGGTTGATGCTGTCGAGCAGGTGATGGATCATCATGGGCATTGCCACATTCAGATCCAGGAGTGAGCCGATGCCGCCGAAGCCACCCAGGGTGACTGCGGCGTCGTTACCGACGACTGTGCAGCAGACCATGATGAGGGATTCGGCGATGACGGGGTTGACCTTGCCGGGCATGATGCTGGAGCCGGGCTGGACGGCGGGGAGCACGAGTTCGCCTATGCCGCAGCGGGGGCCGGAGCCGAGCCAGCGGATGTCGTTGGCGACTTTGCTGAGGCTGACGGCGATGGTCTTCAAGATGCCGCTGGTTTCGACGATGGCGTCTTTGGCTGCTTGGGCCTCGAAGTGATTGGCGGCTTCGCGGAAGTGGATTCCCAGCCGCGCGGTGAGTTCGGCGGCGACCATGGAGCCGAATTTTTCGTGGGCGTTGATGCCGGTGCCGACGGCTGTGCCGCCGATGGGGAGTTCGGAGAGTGCGTGGAGGGCGCGATGGAGGCGTTCTTCGGCGTGACGGAGCTGAGAGGCGAAGCCGCTGAATTCCTGGCCGAGGCGGATGGGTGTGGCGTCGGCGAGGTGGGTGCGGCCGATCTTGACGATCTTGTCCCAGGCGGCGGCTTTGGACTCGAGGTCGGCGGCCATTGCCTTGATGGAGGGGAGGAGGCGGGTGTGGATGGCGATGGCTGCCGCGAGGTGCATCGCGGTTGGGAAGGTGTCGTTGGAGGATTGGCCGGCGTTGACGTGGTCGTTGGGATGAACGCCACCTTCGTTGTCGATGTATTTGAGGTCTTTGGAGGAGCCGATGGGCTTGTGCTTTTGGAGGCAGATGAGGTTGGCGATGACCTCGTTGGCGTTCATGTTGGTGGAGGTGCCGCTGCCGGTTTGGTAGATATCGATGGGGAAGTGCTTGGCGAGGCCGCCAAAGCGCGGGAGGCCGTCGTTGATTTCGTTGCAGGCTTCGATGATGGCCTTGGTGCGCTCGATGTGGAGGCGACCGAGCTTGTGATTGACGGCGGCGGCGGCGGCCTTGAGGACGGCGTAGGCCTTGATGACTTCTTCGGGGACGGGGCGGCCGCTGACGGGGAAGTTGAGGACGGCGCGCTGGGTGGATGCGCCGTAGAGGGCATCATGCGGGACTTGCATCTCGCCCATGGTGTCTTTTTCTGTTCGTGTGGCGGTGCGGGTGGGAGCTGAGGCTGGGGTGGTCATGTGTGGAGGGTAGTTGGAAAGGGGCAAAGGGCCAAATTTCCAAAGGGCCAAATCCGGAGGGGAAGGCATTCATCGCAGAGGCGTGGAGAAGAGGGGCGGGGATTTCGGATTTCGGATTTCGGATTTCGGGGGGAGGGGGAAAGCTCAAAGCTCAAATAGGCAATGCTCAAATGGATGCAAAGAGCGCTCGGGGCTTGGGCTGATGGCCGAGAGCCGACAGCCGCGTTGAATCCCCTGTTTTTCTGCGCGCAAATCGGTGTTGGCAGGGGGCAAAACCCGTGGTAGTCTTTTTGCATGAGCACAACAGCGACCCCGAGTAAACCCGCGTTCGAAATGCCCCCGATGTCGGCTGAGCACCAGGCGACCGAAAAGGTTGCGAAGAGGCTGGCGGAGCTGATCGGGCAAAGGAAGAATCTGGATGCGATCAGGGAGCTGTACGCGGACAACGCGAAGAACATCGAAGTGATGGGCGGGCCGGGATGCGAGCGCATCACCGAGGGCAAGGCCACGCTGCTGCAGAAGGCCGAGCAGTTTCACAAGAGCATCACGGTGCACGGGCACTCGGTCGGGAAGCCGATCACGAACGGGGATCAGTTCATTCTGCCCATGAGCCTCGACAGCACGTTCAACGAGGGGCCGATGGCGGGGATGCGGATGAACATGCAAGAGACCGCGCTGTACACCGTGAAGAACGGGAAGATCAGCGAGGCGAAGTTCTTTTATGGCGGGTGCGGGATGGAAGAGAAGTAGTCTGAAAGCTTTCAGCTGACAGCTATCAGCCAGAGTAAGAGACATCACAGCGCCGGGAGAGGCCGGCGCACGACAACTCGGTTACGTTCCGGCGAACCCCGCTTCGCGGGGATATTGGGCCGTGCGTCGCACGGCCTTTTTTATTTAGGGCAGGTTGAGGCGTGACTTGAGCAGCGCGATGGATGCGTCGGGGTCGGCGTAGACGGTGGGCTTGCCGTAGGAATTTTCCTCGACGATTGCCGCGTAGTTGGTGGCCTCGTTGAAACCACGGGGAAAATCGCGTGCGGTGACGATGGATGCGTGGCCGTCGGCGAAGGCGACGTTGGCCGAGCCGCCACCTGCCCCGGTGTGTCGATAGCCGATGCGGCTATTTTCTGTGCCGACTTTGTTGTCGCGCTGGCGTCCGGCGTAGACGCCGTCGGCGGTGGCGATCAACGACGAGGGCCGCTTGTGGGCGGACATGCGGGTGTGGCGGATGTACTTGCCGTCCGCCGCGGGGCCGTAGCCGACTGATCCGGTGAAGAACTCGTCGTCGACGATTCGTGCGACCTGGCTGCCGATGGGGTTGTTGGCGTTGACCCAGTACGAGACGCGGATGATCTTGGTGAAGTTGCGTTCGGGGATCAGGACCGGGGAGTTTTTGCTGCCGGTGCGCATGTTGGGCCAATCCATCCAGCCCTTGGTGAGCAGGGGGTCTTTGCCGGTCTGGCCGGTTGCAAGCCCTTCGGCGTCGATCGTCTCCGGGCAATAAAACACGGTCGATCTGGTCTGCGAACCGCCTTGGATGTAACCGTCGCGTTCCAGGATCGGGGCCCAGCCGTCGCAGGCACTCGCGCCGGTGACATCCGCCATGTTGTACGAGGGGATCACGATCTCCTTGTGATCGCCCGCGTAGGTATGCATGCCCACAGCGGTCTGGCGCTGGGAATTCAGGCAAACCGCGGCGCGGGCGGTCTTGCGGGCGGCGCCGAGCGCGGGGAGCAGGATCCCGATCAGCATCGCGATAATGGCGATGACGATGAGCAGTTCGATCAGGGTGAAGGCGGCTTTTCGCGTGCGTCCGTGCATGGAAAGAGGATACCCGTGGCGCGGTACAATATTTAGGCGGGTCCGGCCGGCGGAGTTCCTGTGGAGTTCCGCGGATATCGGTACCCCCGGTGTGCGGCTCGTGAACGGGTCGGGAGCATTGCGATGTTGTCGAAGAAGTCGTTGAGCGTGCTCGGTTTGGCGCTCGGTTTTGCGGGTGTGGCCGGTTCGATCGGGCAGGTCACAACCCCCACACCCCCCACCACCCCCACCCCCACTGCCCCGAAAGCGCCATCCACCACTCCGGTCACGCCCACGTCGCCGGGCGCAACACCGCACACGCCGTCGCATTCCACCAATCCGGGTCAGAACTCGGCGCCTTCGCACAATCGAACCGCGCCAGGCGCGAACCCGCCCGCATCCAGCGGCGGACAGAATTCCGGCACAACGCAGCCCGTCAACCCCGGCGCGACCAAGCCGAACGCGACCTCACCCACGACGCCAACCACCGGACAGGTTGTCGATCCGAACGCGGCCATGTTGCCCGGAGCGGGCGCCGCCGAGTGGCCGAAGGTGACCGAAGGCCCGTACATCACACGCTCGGTGCCGAAGGACTGGCTGCTCCAGATCATCGTTGATCTTTCGAGCAACGGCGGCGTGATGCCGGGCGTGCCGGTCAATCCGAACGCCTCGCCGTTTATTTTCGATTCGATGACGATGGTGTTCCCGATCGTCGCGACATCCTCGAACTCGCACGTGAACATCTCGGGCGTGAACAGCTGGCTGCGATTCGAGGGCCGGGACATGATGACCGGCGGGTTCGCGAAAGAATGGACCCCGGAGAAGCCCGCGCCCGTGCTGCTGACGAAGATGGCAAGCGGTCAGTTGTACCCGTCGGGGGTCAATCTCGGTAAGTGGTACTGGGAACGGCCGAACACGCAGACCAAGACCGTGCAGCTCATGATCGAGATTCCAACGACGTCATCGAGGACGTTCATCGATGACGCCGCGGCATGCAAGGTGGATTGGCCCAAGGGTTCATGGCCGGAAGTGGCGGCGGCGACGTTCCAGCCCCAGATGTTCATCGACTGCGGGATCGACCCGATCACGTTCGAGATGAAGATGTACAACATGAAGCCGATCCAGGACGCCGTGAAGGAATGGACCAAGGGGAATCCGAAGGAAATCACGCCCCACAAGCTGGCGAAGTTTCTGACGCACAAAGTGGTGCACGGGATGATCCCGGGGCGGCCAGACATTTTCTTTGGATCGCTGCCTCAGTCGTTTCTCGGGCTTGACCTGCTCGGCGCGCCGCTGGCAATGGAGACCAGGCAGATCGGCGCGAAGGACATGGGGACCGTGCTGGTCGCGTGCATGCGGGAAGCGGGCCTGCCGGCGCGGCTGATCTTCGGTTATCAGGCGATGCAGGATGTGGCGGATGGGAACAACCAGGTTCACTTTACAAACAACGATCGCTTCCGCTGCTGGGTCGAATACTGCCTGTACGATGAGGCGAAGAAGACGATCAACTGGGTGCCGATCGACTACATGCAGTTCCGGTTCACCTCCAACGCGATGGGCGATCTGAATATGCCGTGGAATTACATCGGCACGCTGACGTACGCGGAGTCGATGGTCCCTGTTGCGCTTCAGGCGTTTCCGCCCACGACGGTCATGGGGTACGGCTATCCGGCGCTGTGGGGATGGGTGCTGATGCCGGGTGTGCCCGTGAATCTCGGACAGTCGATCACCGTGAGCACGAGCAGAGCGGGAACCACGCCGAAGAACGCGCGCTCGAACAAGGGTGAAAGTAATAATCCGCCGAATCAGGTTCGGTAGAAGCTGAAAACGGCCGAGCGCAAGATGCGCATGAAATAGGTCCTATGGGTCCTATGGGACCCATAGGACCTATTCCGGAATCGGCAAGAACGTGTATTCGTCCGTCGTGTTCGTGATTCCCGGCGGCACGCGCACTCGCATGCGCGCGTGCATATCGACATAGAGCAGGTTCGCCTCGATGTGCGATGGGTGGTACCAGATGCTGCCCCGATCGCCCCCGCCTTCAAAGTTGTAGATCGGGTGCGTGCCGATCATCCAGGTTTTTCCGGTGTTGCCGACAAAGGGCATGCGCCCGCCGTCGCCGGTTTCGGTGCGGGGCACGAGCGTGGGATGGTCATCGCCCTCGAGCGCGTGATCGTTGAGCGTGTAGCTGGAGCCGACGAGGTCGTAGTACGACTCGGTTGAATCAAAGCCGGGAATCGGGACGCCGGTGTTGCGTGCGCCGCGATCGAGGGGCGAGCGGAACGCATCGAGCTCGAAGCGGCCTTGGCCCGTGACCGTCGGGCGAAGTTCGATCGAGACGACATACTTGTTGAGCGGACGTTTGTCCGCACCGGTTGAATTAATCCCGTAGAACGGGAGCTTGCCGGTCGTTCCGGCGAAAAGGGCGCCGATGACCGCGCTGCCCCCCTGCGGCAGATCTCCCTTGGCCTGGGGCAGGGTGTCGCGAAAATCGTTGAAATAGAGCGTGACCCCCACGCCGATCTGCTTGAGCTTGGAAAGGCAGCTGAGCGAGCGGCCGGTGAGCCGCGCCTGGGCAAGCCCGGGCAGCAGAATACCGATCAGCACCGCGATAACCGCGATGACGACAAGCAACTCGATCAGCGTGAAGGCCCGTCGCACACAGGAGAATACGGCGGCCCGGCCTCCCCACACTCTCTCGCAAACGCCTTTAGCGCTCTCCCGCGAGCGGATTGCGGAAATGCCGATCCTGAACCGGCGCGACCGCTTCCAGCACCTTGCACAGCACATTCGCGGGCGCTCCGACGGCGTTGACTTCGGTCACGAGGTGCTTGGGGTAGTAGTCGAGCACCGGGAAGGTCTCGCGTTCGTAGACATCCCAGCGCCGGCGGATGACGTCTTCGCGAGCATCGTCCGGGCGGTTTTCTTTCAGCGCGCGGCGTGACAGCCGCTTGATCATCTCTTCCTTGTCCTCGCACTTGAGGTGGACGATGCAGAGCACGTTGATGTACTTGTGCATCAGGCGGGCCTGCGCCACGTTGCGGGGCAGGCCGTCGAGGATGAGCAGGTCGGCACGCGGCTTGTAGATTGAGAGCGTGGTGTACGCGTGAATGGTCTGCGACCAGAGCCGGATCACCACGTCGTCCGGGACCAGTTCGCCACGCGAGGAATAGGAATAGAAGATCTTGCCGATGTCCGAGCTGATGTCGATGTTGCGGAACATCTCGCCGGTCGACATGTGGAAGAAGCCGGGGATGGTCGCGAGGATTTTGCCCTGCGTTCCCTTACCGGCACCGGGGGCACCGAAGAGCAGGATCGAGTTGTAGCGGTCTTCGGGCATTGATCGTTCCGTAGGGTCCAGAGCCACAATCGCGCCCCCAGATGGGGTGGACCAGGTGGGGTCGAAAGTGTAATCGGACGGGGCGGCCCGTGTCTTCGCGCAAGACCCGCCGGGACATGAAAAACCCCGCCTTTCGGCGGGGTTTGCGCGTCCGAAATCGCTTACATTGAACCGAATCGGGTCACGCAGCGCGGCGGCGGCGAAACGCCCCGAACCCGATCGCTGCAAAGGCCGTGACCGCAACGCCCGGCGCGGGGATGCTGCAATCCGCGCACGACAGCTGAATGTCGGCGATATCGCCTGCGGACGGGTTGTACTGCGAGAGCGGGCC
>JAEUJD010000150.1 GCA_016793015.1 Phycisphaerales bacterium | reverse complement strand
CTTCTTGAGCTTGTCGATGGCCTTGCGGGCGCGGAGGACGGAGACGCCGCCGCCGGGGAGGATGCCTTCTTCGACTGCAGCGCGGCAGGCGTGGAGGGCGTCTTCGACGCGGGCCTTCTTTTCCTTCATTTCGACTTCGGTTGCCGCGCCGACGTTGATCTGGGCGACGCCGCCGGCGAGCTTGGCGAGGCGCTCTTCGAGCTTCTCGCGGTCGTAGTCGCTGGAGGTGTTCTCGATCTGGGCGCGGATCATTTCGATGCGGCCCTTGATCTCGGCTGAGGAGCCTGCGCCCTCGACGATGGTGGTGTTGTCCTTATCGACGGTGACCTTCTTGGCGCGGCCGAGATCGGTGATCTCAACCTTGTCGAGGGCGATGCCGAGCTCATCCATGATGGCCTTGCCGCCGGTGAGGACGGCGATATCTTGGAGCATTTCCTTGCGGCGATCGCCGAAGCCGGGGGCCTTGACGGCGGCGATTTTGAGGATGCCGCGGAGCTTGTTGACGACGAGGGTGGCGAGGGCTTCACCTTCGATGTCTTCGGCGATGATGAGGAGGGAAGCGCCGGATTCGGCGATCTTGCCGAGGACGGGGAGCATGTCCTTGGCGGAGTTGATCTTCTTTTCGTAGATGAGGATGTAGGGATTTTCGAGAACGGTTTCCATTGTGGCCGTGTTGGTCACGAAGTGGGGGCTGAGGTAGCCCTTATCGAACTGCATGCCTTCGACGAGCTCGACTTCGGTGTTGAGGGACTGGCCGTCTTCGACGGTGATGACGCCGTCTTTGCCGACTTTGTCCATGGCTTGGGCGATGATCTTGCCGATTTCTTCGTCCTGGTTGGCGCTGCAGGTGCCGACCTGGGCGATTTCCTTGGAGGAGTCGACCTTCTTGGACATCTTCTTGAGTTCATCGACGAGGGCGGTGACGGCCTGGTCGATGCCGCGCTTGACGGCGTTGGGGTTGGCGCCGGCGGTGATGTTTTTCAGGCCTTCGGAGTAGATGGCTTCGGCGTAGATCGTGGCGGTGGTGGTGCCGTCGCCTGCGTCTTTGGAGGCTTTGGAAGCGACTTCCTTGACCATTTGGGCGCCGAGGTTTTCATACTGATCTTCGAGATCAACTTCCTTGGCGACGGTGACGCCGTCTTTGGTGACGGTGGGGGCGCCGAAGGATTTCTCGAGGACGACGACGCGGCCGGAGGGGCCGAGTGTGACCTTGACGGCGTGGGCGAGTTTTTGGACGCCGCGGAGGATGCGTTCGCGGGCGTCGGTGTTGTAAGCGATTGATTTAGCGGCCATGTTCAAATCTCCAAATTTGCAAAGGGCCAAAGGGCCAAATGCGGACTAGATACGGGGGCGATTACGAGTGGCGACTGGGATCAGACGCCGGGTGCGAAGGGGTTGAGGGGTTGCTTGAGGGTGATGCGGACGTAGGCGATGCGGGTGGGGTTGAGGATGAAGATGTGCTTGCCGTCGGTGAGCTTGACGGCGTGGTCCGGCTCGTCGGGGATGAGGATCGCGTTTTTGATGACGAGGCCGGTGGCTTGCTCGGGCATGTCGTGGTAGGCGATGAGTGCCTCGCGATGACCGTCGAGCTCTTTGAGGACTTGGCGTAGTTGGTCTGGGGTCATAGGAAGTCAGGGGCAACAGGCATCGGGCATCAGCGAACGCGTGGACAAGGGGATGCGGCGAGTGCAACAGGCATTCGCATGCGAGGCATCTTTCCTGATGCCTGATGCCACTTGCCTGATGCCATCCCACTCAGTCGATCACGGCGAGAATGTCGTCTTCGGACATGATCAGGAGTTCCTGGTCGTTGATCTTGACCTCGGTGCCCGAGTAGGAGGAGAAGATGACCTTGTCGCCCTTCTTGACGGAGAGGGGGATGCGCTGGCCGGTGTCGGTGTTGAGCGCGCCGTCGCCGACGGCGGTGATCACGCCGGTCTTGGGCTTGTCCTTGGAAGTTTCGGGAAGGAAGATGCCGGACGAGGTCTTCGTCTCGGCTTCGTCGCGCTTGACGAGGATCTTGTCGTGAAGGGGACGGACGGCGACTTTCGAATCAGACTTGGCCATACTCGGAACTCCTCAAGAAGACAGGCACTAGGCACTGGGCACTAGGCACTAGGAAAAACGGAAGACAGCTACGTTGCAACATTGCCGGGCCAGCGGCCGTCATAAAAACGGCCGAGGCAGCGACGCAAAACTTCGAGCAGCACATTGAGATCGTGAACATCGTGCGGGCGATCGACGACGGCGAAAGCGCCCATGCGGAGGGCCTGAGCCATATCGCGGTGATCATCACGCTGCGAGCGGGCACGCTTGACGACGACGGTGGGAGGCGGAGTGCTCATGCGATGAAGCAACTCCAAAAGTCGAGCCCCACCCTCTTCGAGTTCCGGCGCGCTTCCCTGTTCGGTCGACGTGACGCCGGCCGGCGTCAGATCCAGGGGCAGCCCCAGATCGACAACCGCGATGTGGATTGGAATCGACTTGATGACGTCTTGCGCCTCTTTGCCCGACCCCGCCCGATGCGACAGAATGCCCATCGGTTCCAGCAGCCGCGGCAGCCGCTCAACCCAGGGGTCCGGATGCCAGCCCGCATAGGAAAGGAGCAAATTGAGCCGACAGTCGGAGCCCGGCCGACATGCCGCGGCGCGATCCGAGCCACCCCCCCCGGCCAAACCGGAGGAATCAGAGGGCGAGAAAATGGGCCGAACCGGGAGCATCACGTATCAACTCAGTTGCAAGCCAGATGCCGGAGCGAACCGAGCGGTCAAGAGATAAAGCCTTGCCGCGAGCGGTTCCAGCCGGGTTTTGTGGGCGGAAAGGGTTGGTGGCGGGAAAGTGGATGCGGTAACGGACCTTTGGCGGCGGAGGGGATGCCAATTCGGCAGGAGAAAAGTCAGGCCCACCCGCCAATCCCCTCCCTCGGGGAGGGGGCTTCGGAGAAGAAGACGCGGTGGGTCTTGGCCGCCGGGTTTGCGGGTGCGAGAGGGAACGCCTCTCCCAACGCTGTCCATCGGGGAGGGGGTTCGGGTGGGGTGCGAACTCTTAGACTGGGGGCATGATGGACATTGTGGTTGTTGTGCTGGGGGTGGGGTGTGTTGCGCTGCTAGGGGTGGCGGTGTGGTTGTTTTTGGAGCGTGGGCGGCTGATGGCGGATGCTGCGCGGAGTGGGGCGGAGAAGCTTGGGATTGTGGATGATTTGACGCGGGCGGAGAAGCGGGCGGGCGAGGCGGAGGCGCGCGAGAAGGAGTTGATGGTCCGGGTGGGGCAGGGTGATGTTGAGGTTGCGAAGTTGCGGGAGCAATTGAGAGCGGCGGCGGAGACGCTGGAAGTTGAGAAGCGGAATTTGCGGGAGCAGAGTGAGCAGGTACGGGCGGCGCTTTCGAAACAGCTCGCGGATGCGGATGTGAAGTTTGAGGCGACGTTCAAGGCGCTGGCGGGCGAAGTGCTCGCGAAGACGAGCAGCGAGTTTTCGCAGCGGGCGCGGGAGCAGTTTCAAGGGCAGACGACGATTGCGGCGCAGGAGCTCGAGCAGCGGAAGTTGGCTGTGGAGCGATTGCTGCAGCCGATTTCGGAGACGCTCAAGAAGACGGACGAGAAACTCGCGGCGATGGAGAAGGAGCGGACGGCGAGTTACTCGGAGCTGCGGGCGCAGGTGCAGCAGATGGCGATCGGGAGCGAAGCGCTGCGCGGGGCGACGGAGAAGCTGGGGAGGGCGCTCCGCGATCCGAAGGTGCGCGGGCAGTATGGGGAGATTCAGCTCAAGAAGGTTGCGGAACTCGCGGGGATGCGGGCGTTTTGTGATTTCACGGAGCAGTCATCGACGACGGATTCGGAAGGAAACCGTTTGCGGCCGGACATGATCGTGAAATTGCCGAACAAGCGCGAGGTTGCGATCGATGCGAAGGCGAATCTGAAGCCGTATCTGGATGCGATCGAGGCGACTGATCCGGCGCAGGTGGAAGCGTTCTTGAAGGTGTTTGCGGATGGGATCGCGACGCAGGCGGCGCTGCTTTCGAAGAAGGGGTATTGGAAGCACTATGAGAATGCGCCGGAGTTTGTGGTGATGTTCGTGCCGGGGGATCAGTTTGTGGATGCGGCGCTGAGTCGGCGACCGGATTTGCTGGAGTTTGCGGCGAGCCAGCGCGTGTTGCTGGCGAGCCCGAGCACGCTGATTGGGTTGCTGCGGGCGGTGCATGTCGGGTTTCAGGAGCAGACGCTGGCGGAAGAGGCGATGGAATTGCGGCGGCTGGGGGGCGAACTGCACGAGCGGGCTTCGGTGGCGTTTGAGCATGTTGGCAAGCTGGGGAAGTCGCTCTCGAACGCGGCGGAGCACTACAACAAGTTTGTTGCGAGCTATGAGCAGAGGCTGGAGCCGACGTTCCGGAAGTTTGAGGAGAGTGGGGCGAAGAGTGCGAAGGAACTGCCGCAGGTGGAGGTGGTGAGTACGCAGTTGCGGTTGATGGGGGAGTAGTTTTCGCTTCGCGAGTTTTCGTCGGCCCTCCGGGTCGTGAGAAGTTGGGGGCTTTGCCGGCGGCTTGCGAAGCGATTCGCCGCCGGCAACGATCGCGCGCCCTGCGGGCGAAACGCTTGAGCGAAGGTGGAGCCTGTGTCGCCGCGTTGCGGCTTGATGCTCGGCGTGCGGCGGACGTGGGGCTTACGCCCCACGCTCCAGGCTTTCGCTGCTTCGCAGCTTGAAGACGGTGAATCGCGGCGCGGGTACGGCAGTTTATTCTGGAAGCGGCCGCGGACGTGTGATCAGGGCGTGGAGCCTGCTGTCAACTCGCTGATGTTGAGCGTGTTGTTCTTGAAGAGTGGAGGGAGTTGCTTCTTGGGGTCGTTTGGTCCGAGCGGGATGTTCCATTTGATGGTGCCGTAGACCTCGTCGAGGACGTCGTAGGCGATGGGTTGTTGCTCGGCGGGGACGACGTATTTGATGGTGGAGAGGCCGATGTTTGCCGCGGAGAGGGTGGTGCGGAGCTGCGAGAGGTAGTCGAGGCGCTGCTGGCGATCGGCGGGGGATTTGTCGGTGTTGAGGACGAGGGCTTGTTCTTTTGTGAGCGCGGTTTCGACGCGGGCGGACTCGGCTTTGAGTTGGTCGTAGCGGGAGGCGCAGGCTGTCGGCAGAATGAGCGGGAGTGCGAGGAGAAGGGCTGTGCGCATGGCAGAGTTTATGCGTCGTTCGCTCGATCTCTGCGCGCCCGTGGGCCTCTTTCGGGCATCGCTGCGCGGAGCCGGAGACATTGCCACCAATGGGAACGCGCGAAAGCAAGGGGCGAAGGGATGAACAGAAAGACCGAGATGTCGGGTGCGTTGTGATGTGGAGGTGTCGGGGCGGCGCGGGTCTGTCGGCTGCGGGCGTGACTGATTGGCGCCCTGGTTGACGGATCGCTCTCGGGATCGGGGGCGTACCCCCCCGAGAATTTATGGTGTGAGTTGGGGGAGGGGTCAGTATGCTGGAGGCGGCCGCTGATCGCGGCAATCGGGGAGAGTTTTTATGGTGTACGGGTTCGCGACTGTGTACGGCGGTGTTCGCGCGGGGTTTTTGCTTGTTGCGTTCGGTGCGGCAGCGCAGGCACAGAATGTGGTGTACGTCCCGGCGGGAGCGGACACGGCTGCGGGGACGATTGGCAACGTTGCGGGGATCGGGAACGCCGTGAGCGGCACTTCGCAGGCGGTGTATTCGGCGGCGCAGATGGCGAGCGTGCCGCCGGGAAGCTTGATTACGGGCATGCAGCTTCGGCTGCGAAACATCGTGACCTCGTCGTGGCCGCCGTCGGCGTTGACCATCACGAGGTACGACGTGACGTTTGCGGATTCGCCGGTGACGCCCGCGACAATGACGACGACGTTCGCGTCCAACATGAGCAATCCGGTTCAGGTGCGTTCGGGCGCGCTGAACCTGGCGGCGGGCGCGTATCCGGGCGGGGCGAATACGGGGACGGTGCCCGAAGGCTGGGGACCGCTGATTGGGTTCACGACGCCGTATGTGTACGGCGGGGGCGCGATGGCGGTGGAGATCCGTTCAGAGAACCCGTCGGCATCCGGCGGGTCACAGGCGGACCTTGCGGCGGGTGCGGGGGGCGGCGCGGGGTTTGCAACCTGGCCGTTGTCGACGGCGACGACAGGCAATTCGGTGGTGGCGAACACGGGGCTTGCGATGCGGCTGACGTATGTCACGCCGGCGGCCGGGCCGTTTCAGAAGGGGGTTACCCGGCTGGTCATTGTGGATGATCTGGCGAACGAACCGGCGAACTCCGCTTCGACCTCGGTGCTTTACGACTTTGCCAAGACGACGCAGGGGATCGTTGCGGAGAGCGAGATGCGACAACTCGGGCACGGATCGCGTCTGATTGGGATGTTCTATCGCGGGGGGAATTCGTCGGGCTGGCCGGCGGCGGCGGATTTCTACACGCGCTACGACATCCAGTTGTCGAAAGCGGCGACGACGCCGGCGACGATGAGCAACACGGTCGCGAGCAATATCGGGACGGATGTGACGCTGGTGCGGAGCGGCCGATTGGATCTTGCGGCGGGCGTGCTGCTGCCTCTGGGCCCGAACCCGAGACCGGCGCCATGGGCGATGGAGATTCCGTTCACCACGCCGTATGCGTACACGGGAGGAGGGCTGATGACGCTGGTGCGATCGAGCGCGATCAACAGTTTCAATCGGGGTTCGCCCTCGGCGCTCCCGACTTCGGATGAGCGGTACGGCACACGGGTGCGGATGCGCGGTTCCTCGCTGCTCTCGCCCGACGCGACGACAACCGAGGGCAACGTCGGCTACGCGATGCAGATGTTCAGCGCCGATTCGGGGACGGTGACGCCTCTGGTGAACCTGGCGACAGCGGGGGGCACGCCGGGCATGACCAATTTCTACGCAGGCGTGGCGCAGGTGGTGCAGACGGTTCTCTCGCCGTTTGAGCTGCGGGAAATTCCGCTGGGGAGTCAGATCACGGGCCTGACGCTGCGTTCGACAGATGGCACCCCGTGGCCCGCGAGCGGCCTTGGCTTTACGGAGTATCAGATCGACGTGAGTACGGCGCAGTCGCAGCCGACGGTACTCAGCGCCATTTATGCCAACAACGAGGGAGCCGACAAGGTGCGTGTGCGCAGCGGGCCGCTGTCGGTGCTGAAGCAGAGTTTTCCGGGCGGCGCGGGGGTCAACGCCTTCGGGGCGACGATTCACTTTGATCGGGCGTTTGTGTATCGGGGCGGGGATCTGTGCATCACGGTGCGGCACTCGGGCAGCGGCTCTGCAGCGCCGGTCGCGTCCATGGATGCGCACGGTGTGCGGAGCCGTTCGCAGATGATCACATCGTCCGGCAACATCAATGCGGGCGCGGGCACCGTGCTGAACCAGGGGCCCGTGATGCGGCTCGAGTACAACCCTTCGGTGGTGGTGCCGATCGAGAAGGCCGCGACTCCGGGCGAGACCGGGTACCCGGTGATGCTCTCGGCCGGCGGCAATGTGCATCAATCGGTGTACGCGGAGGACCAGTTGCGTGGTCTTCGCATCGGCAGCCTGATCACGGGGATGTCGCTCCGGCGCAACAGCAACTTTGAATCGAACGGACCGGACTGGCCCGCGAGCGACACGGCGGTGAACCGGTTTGATATCACGCTGAGCACGTCGCCGGTCGCGCCGGACGCGATGTCGGACACGTTCGCGAGCAACATCGGGGCGGATGCGATCCTGGTGCGGTCGGGGCCGATGACGATCCCGGCGAAGGCGTTTCCGTATGTGGAATCCGAGACAATAGCGTGCGAGAACGAGTGGTTTATTCAGTTCACCGAGCCGTTCGTGTACAACGGCGGACCTCTGAGCATGACGATCCGCAACAACTCCGGCGCGGGGGGGACGACGCTGCTTGCGGATGCGTACACGGGGCCGAGCGCGGTCGCGGCGGGTCGCTGGACGATCGGCATGGGGCCGGACGCGACGGTGCACACGAATTTCAGTCAGAAGGGTGCGCTGGTGGCACGGTTCGCGTTTATTCCCAAGGGCGAGTGCCCGGGCGATCTCAACAACGACGGGATCGTGGAGGACTCGGACTTTGTGCTTTTTGCTGACGCGTACAACCGTCTCGACTGCGCCGATCCGTCGAATGCGATGGGATGCCCGGCCGACTTGAACCGGGACCGCTACGTGGACGACACGGACTTTGTGATTTTCGCCCAGGCGTACGACCGGCTGTTGTGCCCGTAAGAACCTGGGTCACACGGTCGAATGGGCCGAGCCGAGAAGACCGGCTGAGGAGAACCCGGGAAGGGTTCCCTTTGCGTTCGGATCATTGCCCGTTTGACAGGCATGGACGCCACCCGCGGCGCCGGCGTGATGACGCAAGTGCGGCGGCGACACCAAGCAGCGCGGCGGCGTTCGGCGCGGGGATATTGGCGAACGTCATAGAGGTGGTGAAGTTGGCGCCACCGGCCGAGCCCTGTCCGAAGCCGGTGTAGTACTGGCTGTTTCCGTTGGCGCCGACGAGCAGGCGGTAGTTGCCGGCACCGAGCACCACGCTGGTCGTGATGTTTGCCCAGGTTCGTGAACTGTGGAAAGAAACCGGATCGTACACGAACGTTGCGAGACTCCAGGAATCAAAGACGACGGCATTCGTGCTCGCGTCGTAGATCACGAAATAGGCGTTCGCCAGTTCGGGCTTCGCGTGCTCGTAGAAATCTTCCGAACTGCCGCCGTTGAGTTTGATCGACGCCGAGACGCTTCCGGAAACGGTGAAGTTCGCCTGGAGCGAGGCACCATTGATATCGCTGATGTGATTGCTGGCGCCGGTGTGTTTATACGCGGAAAACGTCCCGCTGATGCCGGCATTGGTCACCGTATCGGTGTGCGAGTAATTTGTCATAGCGACCGAGCCGGTACCAAACTGGTCAAAGGTCCATGACTCGTTGTAATAGTCGAAACCGGCGAAAGTCTCCTGCCGCTGGTTGAACGCCTCGCTATGGCGGGACGTAAAAGTCACGGCGCTGAATGCCCCGGAGACCGGGACGCAGAGGAATGCGAGGGCTGCAGTTCTGTTTCGGAAATTCATCGGTGCTCTCCTTCGGGGCCTTGGCCGGACACGCGATTCGTGAACGGAAAAGAGGGGCGAGTGCGTCAAATAAACTGCGCGGGCGCGACATCACAGCGGTTGCCTCTGGAGCCAAGAACAGCACGTCCGTTTCGTTTTTGCAGCGTCTACCTCTGCTCTCACGTTCTCCCGCCCCCGCGAGATGCCGAAACGAGCGTAATCGAGATTCGCCGACGCCGCAAGATCAAAGTTGTTTAAGAAATGGACGTCGCAAGGCTGTTTGAGCGCGTCGTGGTAGAGAGAAAGCGGTTCGCGTTTGGACCCGACGGTGCTTCCCGTGATCCTGCGCGTGGGGCGTGTTGGATCGAAACGGATCGGATTGGTCGAGAATGGGGACTTTCATGTTCCGGACGTGAAGGAGAGCCCAACGGCGTCGGGGCTTGAGTCACAATGGGAAGAGAAAGATCGTTCGGCAGCGCGAGCACTAGCGCTTCGGCTTGGGCTTGGTGATGGCTTTGCCACCGCCTTCGGCGTTTTTGCGCTGCTGTTCGACGAGTTCCTGCATGCGGGCGAAGAAGCCGCCGCCGCCACCGGGCTTGTTGCTCCGGGCTGCCTTGATCTTGTCGAGGTTGAGCAGGTCGTGCTTGGCGATGTGGGCGCGGATGCGTTTGTGCTCGAAGATGCCCAGACCGCTGTTGGCGACGAAGTAGATGGTGAGGCCGGCGGGGGCGTTGTACATCATCACCGGGAACATGATGAGGCTGATCCACTTGATCATGGTCTGCTGGGTCTGCTGCTCGGGGGTGAGCTGCGTCGTTGTGGGGGGCGTGAGGTATTTCTGGTGGAGGTAGAAGACCACGCTGAGGATGAGCGGGAGGATGTTGATGGCGGTGACGGGGCCGAGGATCGCGCCGAGCAGGGGGATGTGGATGCCGCTCTGCGAGAAGACCCAGAAGTTGTCGGGGACGGAGAGATCGGCGAGGAAGGTGGGGTGGCCGAGCGTCTGGAAGATGCCGTAGAAGGCGGGCTGGTGGCGGAGTTCGGCGGCGAAGAAGAGCGTGGCGTAGAGGGCGAGCCAGATCGGGGTCTGCAGGAACATCGGCAGGCAGCCGAGCATGCCGAGCGGGTTGATGCCTTCTTCGCGCCAGAGTTTGGCGGTCTCGGCCTGGAGGACCTTGGGGTCGTTGCCGTATTTCTCTTTGAGCTTGGCCTGCTTGGGGCCCATCTCGCCCATCTGCTTGCCGAAGCGCTGCATGCGCACCTGCGACCACTTGGTGATCGGGTGGAGGATGGTGCGCACGACGACGACGAGGAGGATGATCGAGAGCGCCCAATCGTGGACGATCGAGTGCAGGAAGGTGAGGAGCCAGAGAAGGAATGAGGTGAGGAAGTTGAACGTGCAGAAGGCGCACGGGCCGGGCATGGAGTAGAGAACGAGGCCGTCGAGCGAGAGGGCCTTGCCGGCGGGGTCGGAGCGGATGTCGCTGCGGATGAGCGCGCCGGCGTAGAGCGAGAGTGAGAGATCGGCGGGTTTGCCGGGCGCGACGGTGATGTCGGGGCTGGTCAGGCGGAGCGCGATGACGTCGTTGGGGTGGCCGTTGAGGAGCGGGCGTTCGAGAACGAGGCGATCGACCTGCTGGACGCTCTTGAGGGGTTTTTCGCCGATGAGCTGCGCGCCGACGGCGCCGGGGGTGATGGGCGTGTGGAGGGCGACGCCGAAGTAGCGGTTGGTGAGGCCGATCCACGAGAGCGTGTACTGGCGATCTTTGCTGAGGGCGTTGGGCCACTCGGTGATGGATTCTTCGTAGTGCCCGTTTGCGAGCTTGGTGCCGAGGACGGTGGCGTGCTCGAGCACGTAGTCGCGGCTCTGGACGAAGTTCTGTGTCGGGTCGTATTGAGGGGAGAAGAGATAGCCGAAGCGGAGGCGGCGCTTCTCACCGACGTAGGTCGCGGCGTCCATCGGCAGATCGACGGGGCCGATCTGGTAGAGGCGGAAGGTGATGGGAGCTTGGGTGAGATTCTCAACGTGCTGCGCGAGCACGAGGTTGTGTCCGTCGGGAGTGAGCGAAAACGTGCGCGTGATGCGGAGAGCGGTCTGGCCTGTGCTGTCGACGATCTCGGCGGTGAACGTGCCGGGGGGGGAGAACTTCCAGAGCGTGCCGGCGGCATCGACCGAGAGGTTGACGAACTGATCGCCGATCTGGAGACCAAGTGCCGCGAGGGGCGAGACGATTGTGGTGAGCGGGATTCCCGCGGCGGTCTTGAGCGGGTTGCCGCTGACATCGAAGACGGGGGTGGAGTATTCGATCTGGAGGTCGACCGGGTTCTCGCGTTTGATGGTTTCGAAGTGATCGGCGGAGCGGAGCGAGGAGATGCCTGCGCCGACGGCGGAGAAACGGGCCAAGAGGTGTGTGCCGCGGAGTTCAGCGGCGGCGACGGACGAGTCGGCGGGCCAGACGCGGGCGCGGAGCGAAGCGAAGTCGATGTTGCTGATTGGCGCGGAAGGGGTGCCAGAAGGGGTGGCGGAAGGGGTGGCAGAAGGTGTAGTTGCTGCGGAAGGTGAAGGCGTTGACGAGGCCGGGGTTGCCGGCGCTTCGGTTGGGTTCGCGCCGACGGGCGCCGGAGGCGTGACCGGCGCGGGCGTGTTGGCGAGGACCTGCTGAGGCGGGGGCTGGTTGAGTTGCTGCTGCGTGGTGCGCTTCGAAGAGAAGTACATCGCGAAGAAAGCGCCCACGATGAGGAGGAGGGCGCCGACGACCGCGAGGGGTCTGACCAGCTTGTTGGGTTCTTTTGGCATTGGTG
>JAEUJD010000008.1 GCA_016793015.1 Phycisphaerales bacterium | reverse complement strand
TCTTATCCCTGCACCTGCTTGTGCTTGGGCTCTGCCTTGCAAATCACGCGCACCTTGCCCTTGCGGCGGACAACCTGGCACTGGTTGCAGATGCGACGAACGCTCGCTTTGACCTTCATGAGACACCTATTCCTGCTTGCTGGTTTAAACGCGGCCGGGACGAGCCCGAACGGGTCCAAATACCTGGGCCTAGATATTAGGCGTGGCACCCGGGAAAGTCAGCCTCCGGAGGGGGAGGAAACTGTTCGGGAACCCAGGAATTTGAAGCGATAAAGCCGGGCCAGATGCCGGATGTAGCGGATTTGCTCTTTCAGGCTCAGCTTGCTCTCGCCCCGCTTGCGAT
This sequence comes from Phycisphaerales bacterium, assembly GCA_016793015.1. Lineage (GTDB taxonomy): Bacteria > Planctomycetota > Phycisphaerae > Phycisphaerales > UBA1924 > JAFEBO01. The sequence goes on along the minus strand of JAEUJD010000008.1, from coordinate 3,209 downwards.
CGGCGAAATGGATCGGCACTTCACGGGGCGAGCGGAAAGGGCCCTTCACCAGCATCTCCAGGGCGATCTTGTACCCGATGGGGTTGAGGTCTTGGGTGGCCTTGAAATCAGCCGTCCGCATCGCAAAAAAGCCGGACATCGGATCGGATAATTTTGTGAGCGGACGGGCGAGTGCGGTTGCGAAGAGGCTGTTGATGCGCCGGAAGAACGTCCAGGCCGAATCGGTGCTGCCCCCGGCGATGTAGCGGGAACCGATGACAAAGTCTCCCCCACTGCCGAGCTCGGCGAGCATCGCGGGGATCGACTCGGGCGGGTGGCTGAGATCGGCATCCATCACGACAATGTGCGGCGCACGCGCGAGGCGGCAGCCGGCGATCACGGCGCTCGAAAGTCCCCGCTCTGCTGTGCGTACATGAAGGCGGACGCGCGAACGCACGAGTCCGCGGACAACATCATCGGTGCCGTCGTTGCTGTTGTCGTCGACGATGATGATCTCAGAATCCGGAACGGCGCGTTCGATGCGCCCGACGAGTTCGGCGATGTTCGCGGCCTCGCGGAACGTGGGAACAACAACCGAGACGACCGGGCATGAAGCCGATGTCGCGTCGGAGGCCGATTCAGATTGCGGGAGGGCCTCGACCATTGCACGCGTTTCCGGGTGAGAGGATCGAAAGACCGGGGGAAATGATCCGGTCGGGCACACGCGTGCGCGCACCGGAAGAAATCAGTGCCGGAACGTGATGCGGGCCTTCGACAAGTCGTAAGGGCTCATCTCGACCGTGACCTTGTCGCCGGGGAGGATGCGGATGTAGTTCATGCGCATCTTGCCCGAGACGTAAGCGAGCACCTCGGTCTTCTGCTCGTTGGGCAGGCGAACCTTGAACATCGCGTTCGGAAGAGCCTCGGTGACTTCTGCTTCGAACGTGAACTTGTCGTCCTGCTTACCCATGAATCTCCCTGCGTGCGCGAATCAATAAAACCCGACCAACCCCAACATGCCGCTCGACGAATCAGCCGCGCGGGCCGTGGAACTTCGGTCCGCCCTCTTCACCCTCGGACAGGAAGCCCGCGTAATTCCGCATGAGCAGCTGGGCTTCCACCTTCTGGAGGAAATCCATGCAGACCGAAACCACGATGAGCAGGCCCGTGCCGCCCAGGAACTGCGTGACGCTCGGCGGAACGCCGAAGGCCTTGTTGACCACCACGGGCAGAATGGCGATGACCGAAAGGAACGCGGCACCGACGAAGGTGACGCGTGTGATGACGGTCTCGAGGTATTCGGCCGTGCGCGGGCCGGGACGAAGACCCGGGATGAACGAGCCGTGTTCCTTCAGCTGCTTGCTCATGTCCTGCGGATTGAACTGCACGGTGATCCAGAAGTAGCTGAAGAAGTAGACCATCACGATGTAGAGCACGACGTAGAGATATTCACCCTGCGAGAAGTTGATCGAGAGGAACTGCGTCAGGTGATAGAAGAAGCCCTGCGATGAGCCGGTCTTGTTCAGGTAGGCGTTGACCTGCTCGTGCGTCCAGGCGAAGAGGACGCTCGGGAACATCATCAGCGAGCTTGCGAAGATGATGGGCATCACGCCGCCGTGGTTAATGCGGAGGGGCAGATAGCTCTTCTGTCCGCCGAAGACGCGCCGACCACGCGTGTGCTTGGCCTGCTGCACGGGGATGCGTCGCTGGGCGACGGTCATCAGCACCGATCCGCCGACGACAATGAGGAAGCCGCACGCGAGCATAATGACGCCCATGTAGCCCATCTTGTCGGAGTTGGCCGGATCGAAGTTGGCGCCGGCGTCGCGGAGAGCCTGAGGCATGCCCGCGAGAATGCCCGCCATGATGATCATCGAGACACCGTTACCGATGCCGAATCGATCGATCTGCTCGCCGATCCACATCAGGAAGATCGTGCCGGCGGTGAGTGTCGCGACGGCCATCGTCCACCAGAGGCCACTGTTGACGTATTGAGGCTGAATGAAATCCTGCGCACGCAGGTAACCGATCCAGCCGGCGCCCTGCACGATGCAGAGCGCGACCGTGACATAGCGCGTCCACTCCATGATCTTCTGGCGACCGGACGGCCCGTCTTCCTGCAGCTTTTTCAGGCGGGGAGAGACCGTCGAGATGAGCTGGAAGATGATGCCCGCCGTGATGTACGGCATCACGCCCAGGCCGAAGATCGTCGAGTGGGAGAGCGAACCGCCGGAGAACATCGAGACGAAATCCGCGACGCGACCGAAAGCGCTGCTGCTTTCGCTGGCGTTCTTCATCATCTTCGCCAGCGCTTCCTGGTTGATGCCGGGCAGCGGGATCCAGTGTCCGATGCGGAACACCAGGAGCATGGCGAAGGTAAAGAAGATCTTGTTTCGAAGATCCCGGATGGAGAACACGTTCTGAAGAGTGGCGAACATTCGTTGCTCTGGTGGGCGTTAGGCTGATTGGCAAAAACGCGGAACGCCAAGTGTATTCCGCGAGAACTCAAATGTGCGGAAACAAACGACCCCGCGTGTGTTCACGCGGGGCCGGGGAAGGACATTGAAAAGTCGGGGAATCACTCGGCAGCGGGCGGCTTCTTGGCAGCGGCCTCGGGCTTGGCGGCCGGCTTTGCCGCGGCCTTGCCATCCTTGGGCGCTTCCTCTTCCGCTTCGTCCTCGACGACCTTCTTGGGCTTGGACGAACGCTTGAGTTTCTTGGTCAGGTTCTTCGGGGTGCGATCCTCGCTGGTGAGGTCTACGCCACGGACCTTGTCGCGACGCGTGCCGGTCTGCTTCGCGCTGCCACCGGCCTGCGTGATCAGCTGAACGGCCTTGTCGGAGATGCGTGCGGCTTCCACCGTGAGCTTGACCTTCAGGCCGTCTTCGCCGACGGAGCCGAGGATCTTGAGATCGCGGCTGTCGTCGCGGACCAGGCCGGCTTCCTGCAAAGTCTTCAGATTGACCGTGCCGCCCTTGGCGAACGACGCGTGAGCGACGATCTCGCGGAGGTTGACGATCCAGAAGTGCGTGCGGAAGGGGGCGTTGGTGAAGCCGAACTTCGCCAGGCGGCGGAAGTATGGCATCTGGCCACCTTCGAACGAACGCTTGCTGGCGTGGCCCGAGCGCGACGATGCGCCCTTGTTGCCGCGGCCCGACTGCTTGCCGTGGCCCGAACCTTCGCCTCGGCCGACGCGCTTGCGCTTCTTGTAGCGTCCGGCTTTGACTGTG
>JAEUJD010000005.1 GCA_016793015.1 Phycisphaerales bacterium | reverse complement strand
TCTCGCAACGTGGCGGTTGGCGTTGTCGATGTATGCGGGCGTTGGGGGTGGGGGTGGTGGGGGAAACGCACGGTTGATCGCGTTGGTCGCGGCGGGCGCGCTTGCAATCTGTCCGGTCGTCATCATCGATGCACATCAGGCGCGGGCGGATCAGTTGCTGCTGCTGACGGTCGTGCTGACGCAGTGGATGCTCTGGAAGATTGTGCGGGGCGATCGGCGCACGTGGGTCGCGGTGCTGTTCTGGGTGTTCGTCGGGCTCGGGGTGCTTTCGAAGGGACCGATCACGCCGATGATCGCGGGGCTGACGGTGCTGGCGTGGAGCTTTCTGCGCCGCGAGTGGCGGTGGATGTGGAATCTGCGCCCGGTCATGGGCGTGTTGATTGTCGGCGGCCTGGTTGCGCCGTGGGTCTACGCGGTTGCTGCGCACATCGGCTTTGAGAATTACTGGCGGACGATCTGGGGCGAAACGATCGGGCGGAGCGTGGAAGGCAAAGAGGGACACTGGGGTCCGCCGGGATACCACCTGCTGCTCGTGTTCTTCTTGCTTTGGCCGGTATCGCTCGGGATTCCGGGTGCGATTGTGAGTTTCTGGCGGAGCGAGCGAGCGGGTGCGGCGGGTGCGACGGGGAACGGAGCGGTCCGTGCAGGGTTTCGCGAGCGGTTCCGCGGGGCAAGCGTGGCGCGGCCCCACGATGCGTTCTTGCTGGCGTGGGTTGTTCCGAGCTGGGTGGTGTTTGAGTTTGTGAGTACGAAGCTGCCTCACTACACACTGCCACTGTTTCCAGCCTTATGCATTCTCGGCGCGGCATGGCTTGTGCAGGCCGCGGCGAGTGGAGCGCGTGCCCCGACGGGTGCTTTTCTGCATCTCACGCGGTTCTGGTTCGGCACGGGAATTGTTGTGCTGATCGGGCTTGGTGCGCTCGCGCTTTCGCTTTCGTGGTGGGAAGCGCTTGGGTGGTGGAAGAGTTCGATTGCGGGGGAGCCGCTGCCCCGGACCAACTGGGTGCTGACTGTTCCGATCGCCTTGATGCTGGCGTTGATGCTTGTTTCGGGACGCGAGCTGGCGCGGATGCGGACGGTGGAGTCACTCGCGCTGGCGGCGTGCGCGGTGGTGATCGGCTTCGGGCTGCTGTTCGGGGCCGTCGCGCCGGTGGCGCTTTCGCTGACCACACGGATCGTGCAGGCGGCGGCGCCGGAAGAGCGCCGAGCCGGATTGGCTCTGTACGATTTTTACGAAGACAGCCTCATCTTTCTGACCCGGGGCACGGCGTTTCGGGGCGGAATCGACCATTCGCAGGAGCGGGTGGAGGTGATCGCGGAATCGTCGAAGCCCGCACCGGAGATGCGGGATCGCGCGATTCTGCTGCGTGGGCTGAATATCGCGAAGGGGCGATGCGAGACGGTGCTGGTTGTGAAGCCGGCAACGAGCGGTGAGGCGGGTTTCCGGCCCGCGCGCGAAGGGATCGAAAGGCGATGAGCGAAGCCGTGCAGCAACTCCCAACGCCAGCGGGCCTGCTCATCATCGATAAGCAGCAGCGGTTTACCTCGATGGATGTGTGCGCGATTCTTCGAACCCGGCTGCGCCGGGCCGGCGCGCCCAAACGCATCAAGGTTGGTCATGCCGGCACGCTCGATCCGCTGGCAACCGGCGTGCTGGTCGTGCTCGTCGGAAAGGCGACGCGGAGCGTGAATGTGTACATGGCTTCCGAGAAGGAATACACCACCACGGTCGATCTGTCGCGATCATCGAACAGCGATGATCTTGGCGGCGAAGTGACCGATGTGGCGGTTGCAAACCCGCCCGATCGTGCCGCGGTTGAGCGTGCGCTCGGCGCGTTTCGGGGCGAGATCATGCAGCTGCCGCCGCAGTTTTCGGCCATGAAAGTCGGTGGGCGGCGTGCGTACGCGCTCGCGCGGGAGGGGACGCATGCGCCGCTTCAGCCCCGGCCGGTGCAGATTTACGAACTCGAACTGCGCGGCTACTCCTGGCCGAATGTTGACCTGCATATCCGCTGCGGAAAGGGAACGTACATCCGCAGCTTCGCACGCGATCTTGGGATCGCCTTGAAAACCGGCGGCATATTGACAGCGCTGCGGCGGACACGGGTGGGGGCTTTCGACCTTTCGATGGCAAAGACGCTCGAGCAACTGCCCCAGATTCTGCGGCAGGAAGATCTGCTGCCTTTGATCGACGGCTAGCCGTGCGCGAGCGCCTTCAGGATCGCGAGCGAGATTGCCGGATCGGCACACTCGCAACGAAAGTTGGATCCCGAGAAGCGGATCGCCGCTCCGAGCTGCGGGATTTCGACTTCGCCTCCATCGCGGGCGATCGCTTCGAGTTCTTTGGGCAGGTCCGTGGTCCGGGCGTGCAACTCGCGCCGGGTTCCGGCGTGCGTAAGGGTGATGATCTCTACAGACATTTCCGCCAGCAGGCCGGCGAGAGCGCGCAGTCGCGAGTTGGGTTCAATCATGCTTGATCAGTCTTCGTCGGCGGCTTCACGGGAAACCGATGCATCCGCCGGATTTGCGCCCGCGCTCGTATCGGTCGTCATTGCCGTGCCGGGCACGACGCCGGGCACCCAGATGTCGGTCATGGTCTGACCATCGACGACGCGGCGCAGAACGAGGTAGATCACCGTGCAGCCGGTGAAGAGCACGCTGAACGCGTATGCACCGGCGATGGCGAGGGGGAGTCCGATCCAGAGTTTCAGCAACCACTCGGTTGCATTGGACGGAGGCGTGAGCGGATACATCAGCAGGCGGGGCGGCTCTTTGACCCACGCGCCGACAGCGACCATGGCGAACGAGGTGATGCCCGAAGCGACGGCGACGGCAACGGCGATGGCGAGCATGCCGACGGCGAGGGTGAGCAGGACGTAGAGGGCGTAGCGGATCGGCCTTGCCGGCACGTAGGCGTATGCGCGCTGCATGGCTTCGATCGCGTCGGCCCCTTCGCAGGCGATCGCGGGAATCATGAGCGGCGCGCCGAGCACGGTCAGCACAATGAGGGCGACGGCGAGGGTGGCCCCGAGCAAGGCGAAGACAAAGAGGGCGGCGCCGATGAACTGCATCCAGCCGATGGAGAACAGCGTCCAGCCTGCCGCGGCGAGCACGGCGTAGATGATCGCAACGATCAGCAGCGGCCCGGCAAAGCAGAAGACGAGCGAGACCCAGCGCCGGATCGCAAAGCCCAGGGCCTCGACCCATGAGATCCGGACACCGTGGGCAAAGTCGCAGGCCGCGATGCGGGAGATCGCACCGCCGGCGATGAGGAGCACGGCAACCGAAGCGATCGCGATGAGCGAGCCCCAGGAAAATTCTTCCCAGAGCATGCGTGGGATGCGGACGATCCAGCCGAACGCGCTCTGAAGGGCGGTGCCGTCGGCGGTTTGGATGCCCCGCATCAGATCGCGCCAGAAACCGGATGCGCCGCGCTCGAGTTCATCGCTGAGCAGCGTGCCGACCGAAAGGCTGTTTGCCGGTCGCCAGAGTTTGGAAAGGTCTCCGACCAGGCTTGCGATCAGCAGGCCGAAGAATCCGATTGTGATGCTGGCGGGACGGAGCGCGAGTGCGGGCACGCGGAGCAGCTTTGGCCAGAGAAGGTCTTCGGTGAGATCGGCGAGCGCGATGGGGCGGCTCATGCGGGGCTGGCCCGTTCCTCCTGAATGTGGGCCTGATGTTGGGCCGGAACTAGCTGTGCTCATGGCGATTCCTTTGGAACAAGTGCCCGAAATGGGCCTGTGCGGGCGTCCGTGCCCCGGGATGATGCTAACGCGCGGGAGCGACTCTTGCCCTGAGGGTCTTTCGGGCCGATGATGGTGTCATGCGAAAGGCCGTCTTTGAGTGGGTCAGCCTTGTTCTTGCGGTGCTGATCCTTGGTCCGGTGGCTGGGCTGCTGCCGGCGATGCTTCGCTCGCCGGCGGGTTCGGGCCAGACATCGGCGCTGACGAGCACGACGCCGGTGCTGGGCATCGTCCTTGCATTCGGTGCGCTCGCGCTCGCCACCGTGGTGGGCATGTTCGGATCGAAAACGGTCACGAGGCCGATGGGCATGGCCTGCGCGGGCTTCGTGCTGGTTTGGGTGGCGTGCCGCTTTGGTCGCGCCGAGATGATCTTTCGCGAGAGCACGTCGCCGACGACTGCGGCATGGTTGATGGCGATCGAAGCGGCGATCCTGGCGATTCCCGCCCTTTGGGCTGTGACGAAGGTGCAGCGCCCGCGGCCCTTTGAATATGAAGACGGCCTCTTTGCGATTGCGGAAGTGCATTCGGGCCTGCGGGAAGGGATCAAAGCGCTGTTCAAGGACAATCGCGGATTGATCGCGGTGCTGGGTGCCGCGGCCGGTGCGGTATTTGGGTGTGCGCTCGGATCCATTTCGCTGCTCAAGGGACAGTGCGTCTTTGCGGGGGTATTGGCCGGGATCGGCGCGGGATGCGCGGGCGGCCTGCTGATCGCGGGGCTTGATTCGAGGCCGTCGCTGGCGCCGTATGTCGGTGTTCTGCTTGTTGCGATCGCGGCGCCGATCTTTGCGATTTTCAAGCACGGCGCGGGGCTTGGGACGGCAGCGGTCACGGGTGATCTTGTGCCGATGGGCCGGATGATCCCGATGGACTGGATTGCGGGGATGTTCCTTGGGGTGCCGTGGGGCTTGTCATGGGTTTCGGGGATGGTGAAGGATCAGTTGCCCGAGACGGCGTGAGTTTTCACGCGCGTTCGCTAGCGGAACAACCGGTATTCCTGCGGCAGACGCGGCACCAGCACGAGGATGGCGCGGCGCTTTGGCTTCAGGCCGAAGAGGGCATCGCTCAGCAGCGCGTGACCGAGCGTGGGGACATCGGGCGGAAGGGGGCCGGTGCCTGCGTCCGGGTTTGCTTCGGCTGCTTCGGCGGTTTTCTCGGGTTCCTTCTCGATGTAGTTGGGCAGGCGAGCATCACGAGTCCAATCGGTGTCGGGGTACTCGGGCACGAGCAGCAGGCTCTGGCCTCGGGTGAGCTCGAATGAGGCGGCGAGTGATTTCAGAGGCAGGCCGTCTTCATCGAGCGGGCGGCGGAGCTGCGGGCGGAGGGCATCTTCGATTCTTGCCGCGGTTTCTTTCTGTTCGACATGGCGCCCCATGATCTCGACGCGCAGGACCGCGGGCGTGGTGCCGTGCTCGAAGGGGCCGGGCGCGACCCAGGCGCGCCCGAGCAGGCGGAGCTGCCCACCCCCGAGCACGAGGTTGCCGTCCGCGGCACGAAGCGTGGCGTAGGTCTGCCAGCCCTTGCTGGCGACGAAGATGCTCCATTCGGAGCGATCGCGGGCGGCCTGCGTTTCGGATTGGCCTCGGATTTTGAGGGCTGCCGCGATCCCGTCGAGGTCGGTCGTTGGGACGATGATCGCGCGGAGGCCGGAATCTCTGAGCCGTTTCAGCGTGCGCGGATCGATGGGAGAATCGGGGCGTTCGAAAGGAGCGAGTGTTCGGGCGAGAGAGCCCTGCGAGTCTTCGGTCGGCCAGAGTCGGAGTTCGAGCCCGTCGGCGGCATTCTGCTCCGCGATGGGGACCTGCACCGGCTCTTTGGGTTTGGACGCGCAGGAGACCGCCGCGAGCGGCAGCAGCGCCAAGAAGACTTGGACATGTCGAAATCTGATCAGCACCGGGTTCGGCGCTCCCTTTGATCCACGGATCGGACCCCCGGATCGCGATCCCCACGAGGCCGCTCGGACAGCGGCCAAATCAGCCGCCCATTTCGTTGATGCGGTCGATCAGCTTGCGGACGACGCCCATTTTGTGCTTGGTGTGCGTGAAGACGAGGCGGGGGAGTTCGCGAGCGTCGGTTTCGTTGTCGTACGGGCCGCGCTGCGAGATCTGTCCTTCCTTGATCAGGACCTTGAACTCGGTGTTGAGTTCGGAGATCTGCTTTTCCGAGAGCGGGCGGCGCATGCGGATGACGAGATCGTCCTTGACGTAGCGAGATGAGTGGTAATTGCGATAAAAGGCGAGGACGTGGTTCATCGCGTCGGTCGGGTCCTTCGCGAGGTAGTAGAGGCTGAGGTCTTCGTGGCTGATCCAGCCGTTTTTGAGGAGGTCGGATTTCACCCACGCATCCCAGCTCTTCCAGTAGTTGCCGCCTTCGCCCTCGATGCAGACGATCGGCATGGGTGCGGCCTTGCCGGTCTGAACGAGCGTAAGCGTTTCGTAGGCTTCGTCCATGGTGCCGAAGCCGCCCGGGAAGAGGGCGACGCCTTCGGCCTGGCTGATGAACATGAGCTTGCGGGTGAAGAAGTAGCGGAAGTGAATGAGCTTCTCGTCGCCCGCGATGACGGTGTTGGTGGACTGCTCGAAGGGGAGGCGGATGGCGACGCCGATGGAGCCGGCGCGTCCGGGGCCTTCGTGGCCGGCCTTCATGATGCCGTCGCCCGCGCCCGTGATGGCCATCCAGCCGGCCTGGCTCATGAGCTTGCTGAACTCGACGGCGGCCTTGTAATCCGGGTGCGATTCGGGCGTGCGGGCGCTGCCGAAGATGGTGATCTTGTGGGGCTCGGCGTAACGCGCAAAGACGCGGTACGCGTAGCGCATTTCCTTGACGGCGGCCGTGATCAGTTTGAGCTCGCCGGTGTGGCGGCCGTCGGGGATCAATTTGCTGCCGGTGATGAGGAGGTCGCGGACGAGGCGATACTCGGCGCTGCCCGGCTTGCCGCCGACCGCTTCGAGCAGCTTGTCGACCAACTCGCCGACAACCGGATCTTCGGTCGAGGTGGTGGTCAGCCGGTTTTTGCCGGGCGCTGCGGAAGCTGAAGTATCAACCAGGCCGGTGAGTTCGACGTTGAGATTGTTCTTGATCGGATCCAATTTCTTTTCCTCTGTTTGCTGTAGTGGTCGTTGGTGCGGCGGGTCCGAAACCCCGGATGGAACTTCTATTCTTGGCACGCTGGGCCTGTGCGATCAAAACCGCCGGGCTATCTGGTGCCGCTCGGAGAAACCCGGACGCGATCGCTGCCCCGCTCGCCCCGGAGCTCGAGCTCGCGCATGCGGCGATCCTGAGCATCGGTGCCGCCTCCGAAAATGCGACCGAGCAGCCCGCGGGTCGCCCGCATGGAGGAGACGCCGAAGCTGGGATCGGCGAGCGTCCCCCGGACGGTGGTGGTGACCAGTTCGTTGCGGAGCCCCTCAAGGACGAATCCGACAACGGGGATTCGGTGCGTGGCCTTGTGGCGGAAGACCATGTCGAGATCCATGTTGGGCCAGGTGAGGGTGCCGAAACCGAGGAACTCGACGCTGGCGGAGAAGATCGAAAGCTCTTCGAAGGAGATGGTGCGTCCCTGGATGAAGAACGACGCTTGAAGAAGGTCGAGCGGTTCGCCGAGCGGGAGCATGAGATTGCTGAACTCGACGAGCCGGATGATCATCGGGAGGCTGAGGAGCGTGCCCTGTCCGGCGGAAGCGGTGCCGCGCCCTCGGCGGGTTTCGGGCTTTCCGAGCGTGCCTGTGAGCGAAACGCCGACATCGAGCCGGGCGGTGCTGCGCGAAGCCGACGCGGCGGCGCCACCGTTGCTCGGCGCTGGGGCGGTGCCCCTTTCGGGATGATCGGTGGAGAGTTTGTTGCGGAGGTCCTCGACGAGCGGGCCGAGGGTGACACCCGAGAGAGCGATGCGGACATCGAAGTCGCGATCGGTGCTGTTGCGATCTCCCCCGGTCGGGAAGACCGATGCCTGGCCGGTGATGCGTCCGCCGTAGCAATCGCCGGAAAGAGACGGGACGAATGTTTCACCGGGTTTCTCGCCGCTGACGATGCGTACGCGGCTATTGGTGATCTCAACACCGGCGAGGCGGAGCCCGCGGAATGCGCCGTGGAGGTCGTAGCGGAGCGGGGCGTCGCGACCTTCGCGCCCGGCCTCGAACTCGACGCTTCCGAAGGCGTCGGTGATATCGACGCCGACGTCGGCGCTGCCGCCTTCGATGACCAGTTTGCCGGATGCCTTGAGGCGATCGGGCCGTCCGTTGGATTCTTCGCCGGGCGTGGCATCCCACCAGGCCTGGACATCGAGCGTGGGGATGAGGACTTGGCCGGTCGCGTTGACCTTGAGGTCGCGGAGTGCGTCGCAGATTCCGGCGGGCGCTGCGGCAACGAGATCCGCCGGGATTCCGAGGCTGTCGAGGGCGAGGTGCGCGGAGCCTTCGCTGCGACCGGATTCATCACGCTTCCACATGCCGCTCACGGCGACGCTCCAGTCGCCGGCGCCGAGCATGGCCTTGTCGAAGGTGACGGAGCGACGATCAAAGCGGGCGACGCCCTCGATGTGAGGGAACTCGATCACGCCGTCGCTCATGGTGAGGCGGAGGGCGCGGGGGCGGAGCTCCCCGAGGATGTCGGGGGTCTTGCCGCCGGGGAGGATGCGGAGCGTGAGGTCGAACGGGCCTTGCGGATCGTGCCGTTCGTGCAGATCGCCGGCCAGTTCGCCCAACACGGTCGCGCCGATCCAGCGGCAGAGCGGGGAGCCGATCTGTGCGTTGTTCCATTCGAGCTTGAGCGAGCTCGGACCGTTTTCGGGGTGGGCGAGTGCGCCGCGCAGAAGCGCGCCGGAACCGTTTGCGGAAAGGGTTCCATTGGGGACTCGGCCGCTCGAGACGCTGGCGTGGAAATCGGTGAACTCGACGGAGGTGGGGCGGCCACCGTCGCCCGGGACGATGCGCAGTTTGCCGGAAGAATCGGTGATGGCGATCTCGACACTGTCGGAAGCGCTCGGGATGGAGGGAAGCGTGAAGTTAGCGCTGCGGACGGATTCGAGGTCGACGACAGCGTCGGTGCGGTCGGGCGTGATGGTGGCATCGACCGCGAGATCGAGGCTGCCGAAGGGGCGATAGGTGTCGCGCAGGTCTCCGAGGGTCGAGGCAGCGGAGGGTGCGAAGATGGCGAGCACGCCTTCCAGCGGGAGCGAGAGATCGAGTTGATCGGCCCGGAACTTCACGGTTGATGGACGGGTGGAAGCGAGATCGGCGTCGGTGGTGAGGGCGAACGCGGAACCGGGGGGAGGTGCGTCGGCGCTGTGGACGTAGGCATCGCGTGCCGCGGTGCCGGTGAGATCGAGTTGGAGCAGATCGTCGTCGACGACGATGTGTCCTTGGAGCCCGCGGAGGATGACTTCGCCGGCGAGAGGCTCGTCGTCGCGGGAGATTCCGGCGACCTTGAGGCGGGGCACGGCATCGAGGGTGCGCGGGGTGATCTCGACGCGGACGCCGAGATCCTGTTTTTGATTGGGGGAGATGATCGCGAGCGCATCGATCGAGCCGGTGAGGCCGAGCGCGGAGACGACCGATCGTGCGGATCGGCCGCTCGTTTCCTTGTCTGGGAGTGCCTGCACGAGGAGGCGATCGATCGCGAAGTCGGTGGCCTCGATGCGGATGGTGGGATCGGGGTCGGGCAACTCATCCGGGCGCCGGGAAGCGTCGAGATCGGCCGTAACTTCAACGCTGCCCCCGTGCAGCCCGCGCAGGCGGACTTTTTCCAGGTGGACGAGGCCGTCGGTGATGACCGCGCGGACGTTTTCGCCAATCAGCGGATAGGGGAATTTTTCGGGAAGCAGGCCCGCCTTGTGGATATCGACGGTGATGGTGTCGTGCCAGGGATCGAGTCCGGGCCCGAGATCGCGGGTGACATTGACATCGATGGAGGCGACGCCTCCGAGTTCGAAGACGGGCGGGGCGTCGGGTTCATCGGGCTGGCCGGGAGCCGGGGGTTTTCGGATATCGCCCCGGGCGAGCAGTTCGTCGTACTTCTCGCGGTTGAAGATGCGCCGGATGAGCTTGGAGCGCTTGGGGCCCATCGCTTCTTCGACTTTGCGATCGATGGGCACATTCTCGGCGCGGACCTTCACCAGCACTGCGGGATCGTCGTTGGGCGGTGAGATGCGTCCTTCGGCAACGATGGTTGCGCCGTTGGGTGCGCTGCCTTCGACGCGATGGATCACGACTTCGTCGCGTGTGAAGCTGACCAGGGCGCGAAGATCCTGGAACTGGTAGGGGAAGCGATGGAACGCCGCCACGCCTTCGCGCATGCGGATCTCGCCCCGATACTCGATATCGCCTCCGGCGGTGCGGCTGACCACGATCTGGCCCTTCACTTTGCCGACGGGGTGGCCGAAATCCTCGAGGCGCTCGAGC
>JAEUJD010000219.1 GCA_016793015.1 Phycisphaerales bacterium | reverse complement strand
CCCAATCCGCACTCCGAAATCCGCGCTCCGACATCCCAAACCCCGCACCAACGAAACCTTCTACGGCGATCCAATCCACTGCTGCGACATGGCGCACGCCCCCGTCAACGAGCAAGGCGTCGTCCTCCTCTTCGGCATCCTCGCAAGAAAGCTCAACTACCGAATCGAAATGGTGCGCACCGGCTACCCAGATTGCGAAGCCAAGCGCAAAGGCCCCGACGGCAAGTGGCGCCGCGTGCGCATCGAATTCGAGTTTCTATCCAGCCGCTTCAACCACGACCCCGCGGGCTGCGACTTGATCGTCTGCTGGGAAGACGATGCGAACCCGACGCGCCTCCCAGTGCTTGCACTCAAAAACCACGTCGGTCATGAAGAGCCCGCCGAACCCGCCGAGACAAAGCCTCCTGCCGCCAAAGCGGGGCGCGTCCGAGCAAATCGCGCCGCACCAATCCGCAATCAGTCGCGGCTGGATCAACCAACTCGCAAAAACCAAAATCACAAAGAGCACAATCGCAAGAAGCCAACTCGGCAAAGGTCAGGTCGCCAAAAACCAGGTCACCAAAAGCAAGGTCGCAAGAAACAAGCACGCAAGTCTTCCCGCCCCCATTCCACCCGACGCGCCTCCGCTGCCAAATGACTCAATCCGCCATCCGAAATTTGCCATTTGCCATTTGCCATTTGGCCCTTTCCCCCTTCTCCCCTAAACTTCCCCTGACACAACATAAAGACGCCCACCCCCGCTGGAGACAACCCATGGCCCCGAAAGTCCCCCAATTCATCGCCGGCAAACGCACCCCTTCCGATGCCGAAGGCCCCGCCTCTCACTCCGTCATCAACCCCGCCACCGGCGAGACCATCGCGCACGTCGATCTCAACGCCAAGCGCAGCGCTGAGGCCGCCGTGCAGGCCGCATACGAAGCCTTCCCCGCCTGGTCCGCGATGCCCGTCGGCGATCGCTGCCAGTTCATGTTCAAGTACAAGGCCATCCTCGAAAAGCACTTCGATGAACTCGCCTCGATGATCGTGCAGGAGCACGGCAAGACCATGGCCGAAGCCAAGGGCGACGTCCGCCGCGGCATCGACTGCGTCGAGTTCGCCTGCGCCGCGCCCACACTCATGATGGGCAAAACCCTCCCGCAGATCGCCGTCAGCAGTTCCTTCTGCCGCACCGAAGATAAGAGCGGCGTCGGCATCGACTCCTTCGTCGATCGCGTTCCCCTCGGCGTCTGCGTCGGCATCACGCCCTTCAACTTCCCCGTCATGGTCCCGCTCTGGATGTGGCCCATGGCCGTCGCCTGCGGCAACACCTTCGTCCTCAAGCCCAGCGAAAAAGTCCCGCTCAGCGCCATCCGCGAAATCGAACTCGCGCACGAAGCCGGCTTCCCCGCAGGCGTCATCAACCTCGTCACCGGCGGCCCCGCCGTCGTCGATCATCTCATCAAGCACGAAGATGTGAAGGCCGTCAGTTTCGTCGGCTCCACCAAAGTCGCGCAGCACGTCTACACGACCGCGACCGCCGCCGGCAAGCGCGCTCAGTGCATGGGCGGCGCGAAGAACTACATGGTCATCATGCCCGATGCAAACCAGGATGCCGCGATCGAAGGCATCGTCGGCAGCGCCTTCGGCAACAGCGGCCAGCGCTGCCTCGCCGGCAGCGTCTGCATCGCAGTGGGGGATTCCGGCGATTGGCTCATCCCCAAACTCAAAGCCGCGGCAGAGAAAATCAAAGTCGCCGAAGGCAACACCCCCGGCGTCGGCATGGGCCCCGTCATCGATGATGCCAGCAAGAAGCGCATCGAAGGTTTCATCGCCAGCGGCGAAACCGACGGCGCAACCCTCGTCCTCGACGGCCGCAAAGCCAACATGCCGCAAAAAGGCTGCTTCGTCGGCCCGACCATTTTCGATCAAGTGCGCCCCGGCATGAAGATCGTCGATGAGGAAATCTTCGGACCAGTCCTGAGCATCGTGCGCGAAGCAACGCTCGATGCCGCGCTCGCAACTCTGAACCGCTCGCGCTACGGCAACATGGGCGTGATCTTCACCAGCAGTGGATACAACGCGCGCCGCTTCAAGACCCACGCCCAGGTCGGCATGGTCGGCATCAACGTCGGCGTCCCCGCGCCAATGGCCGTCTTCCCCTTCGCCGGCTGGAAGCAAAGTTTCTTCGGCGACCTCCACGCCAACGGCGAAGACGCTGCAAAATTCTGGACCGAAAGCAAAGTCGTCGTCGCCCGCTGGATGTGATTTTTCCGAAGCCCCTCCCCTGGAGGGAGGGGTTTGGGGGAAGGGTTTTCCTTTCCTTTGCCTCTGGTCCTCCCCCTTTGGCAAAGGGGGAGGTGGCGTCGCGCAGGCTTTGCGGAGCGATGACGGAGGGGGTTTTCCCTCTGGAAACGCTTTCATTCCAGCCAAAAAAATGAACCTCTCATCACCCGCATTCCACCCCGTTTGCCCCTTTTCCTTGCTATAATCTTTCTGATGACTCTTGTTCAGGCCCGGCCAATGTTGGCCCGAGTGTTCAGGTCTCCCGACGCTTTCTCCGCCCGAGTTCAAGCACCGGTATCTGGTTTAGTTTCAAGGGCAGGATGGAAAGCGTTATGAAGCTTTACGTTGGCAATCTCTCGTTCAGCACCTCCGAGCAGCGTCTCCGCGAGATCTTCTCTGAGCACGGCGATGTCGCTTCCGCGACCCTCGTCATGGACCGCGAAACCGGCCGCCCCCGCGGCTTCGGCTTCGTCGAGTTCGCAAGCGATGAACACGGCAAAGCCGCGATGGCTGCCCTCAACGGCAAGAACATCGACGGCCGCGACCTCACCGTCAACGAAGCCAAGCCCCGCGAAGCCGGTGGCGGCGGCGGTCGAGGTGGATTTGGCGGCGGCGGCGGTGGTGGCGGCCGCGGCGGATTTGGTGGCGGCGGCGGCGGTGGTGGTGGTCGCGGCGGCAGCCGTGGCGGCGGCTGGTGATTCAGTTGGGTGTTTGATGATTCGTCATCGAGCACGCACTGTTTGACACGAGCTGTTTGATTTCACTGTCTGGCGATCACTGTCTGACAATCAGTACTTGAACGAGACCGGAGCTGAAAGGCTCCGGTCTTTGTTTTTGCGCGGTGCGTTCGACCGGTAGCGCGGTTGAGAAATCAGCGGCCGACTTGCAGGACGGCGGAGGGCTGCTGGGTTTCCATGAACTGCGGGGCGACGCCGATGGTGCGGACGCGGACGGGGTTGAGGGCGTGTTTTTCGACGAGGTATTTTTTGATCGCGTCCTGGCGCTGCTGCGCGAGCTGGACGAGCAGATCGGTTGGGTTTGCGGCGTCGGCGGTGAGGGCTTGTTCCATCACCGCGACGGCGGGGGCTGCGATTTCGGAGTTTGGGCCGACGAGCGCGGGGGCGGGCTTGTTTTCGGCGGCGGCTTTGGTTGCGAGCAGTTCGTTGTAGGCGACGATCATCTGCTGCTCGAGCTGGTCTTTGGTGAGTTGTTCACCCTTCGCGCCTGTGCCGAAGAGTTTGACGGCGAATGAATTGCGGAGCGCGGTCGAGCGGAGTTTCATGCCGTCGGTGCGCTGGTCGATGAGGCCCCAGATGCGGAGTGAATTTTCGGGTTGCTCGGTGAGCTGCTTGACGAGCGGCGCGATGGTTGTGTACGCGAGTTCGTTGAGTTCGGCTGAGCCGGAAGTAAAGAGGATCCGGATGCCGGGGTTCTGGCCTTCGCCGGGGCGCGGGGCGTTGGCCATCATCTTTTTCATGGCTTCGAAGCGGAGGCCGTTGCTTTGCGCGTTGCCTTTTTGGATGCGGTTGGCGATGCGTGCGGTCGGGTTGCCGCGGCGGCCCGGGCCACCTCCGCCGCTTCCTCCTGCTGCATTTCCTCCGGCTGCGGGAGTGCTTGATGCGGGAGTTCCTGATGCAGGAGCGCTGGCGGGCTGGCCGGAATTATTTGGGGCGCCGGGATTGTTCTGGCCACCGGGCGCGTTGTTGGCGTTGCCTGGGCCGGGCGGACCGTTGTTTGGGCCGCCGGGCGTGTTGCCGTTTGGATTGCCGTTGTTTCCCCACTCGCGGCGGTTTTCGTTGGTGCGGGGGGCGGGGCTGGGAGGTTCATCGCCGGGGCGGGGTTGGAAACTTGCGAGCGTTGCGGCGCTGGCTGATGCGTTGGCGGGCGCGTTGTTGCCCGGGCCGCCAGGTCCCCATGGGCCACCTGGACCGCCTCGACCGGGGCCGCCGAATGGGAACTCGACCTTTTCGCCTCGGGCCATCTTGCGGGCCATCTCGTCGAACTGCTGTTCGCGGATCTGCATCATGACTTCGCGGTTGGAATCATCGCGGAAGAAGGCGCGGCGATCTTCCTCTTTCATTGAGCCCAT
>JAEUJD010000176.1 GCA_016793015.1 Phycisphaerales bacterium | reverse complement strand
AACGTGGGCAACTCGGGCTCCGGCTGGCTCGGGTACATGAACGTTTTCGAACTGCCGAGCAACGGCGGCGGCTACGTGTTCGGCAGCGGGTGGGGCGTGCCGGACCTGGTCGCGAACTTTGACGACCCGAGCAGCACGCTGACGCTGATGGTGAACAGCGTGAACGACCCGAACCCGTTCTGGTATTTGCCGGCCGGCGAACCGGGCGCGCAGGGCAACAAGACCATGGAAGCCAACCTGTACCACGAAGTGGGTGATGGTTCGCTGAGCGGCGTCACGGTGACGTTCGAAGGCACGGTCCTCTCGAACACGCTTTCTGCGAGCCATTCCGCCCAGATTTTCATCAAGGACTTCGCCCCGGACTATTCATCGTTCAATGTGACCATCGTTCCGGTCGCGGTTGGCCCCTTCAGCATCTCGCTTGATACCGAGCCGAACCCGGCCCGCCACGTGCAGTGGGGCTTTGTCACGACCGGCCCGTGCGTGTGGATCACCGATGCCGCCTCATACGGAAACGTGGTCATCTCGACGGGTGCCGCGGTGACCTGCCCGGGCGACCTCAACAACGACGGCTTTGTCGATGACCAGGACTTTGTGATCTTCGCCAGCGCGTACAACATCCTGGACTGCGCTGATCCGGGGATGCCGGCTGGCTGCCCGGCGGACCTGAACGATGACACGTTTGTTGATGACACCGACTTTGTCATCTTCGCTGCTGCTTACAACGAGCTGATCTGCCCATAAGACTGCTCGGTCACGAATCCATTCTTCCTTTCCGACTCCCGGGGCCGGCGCGGCGAGCGCCGGCCCCGGAGCTTTGTGGGGTGTGGGTTTTTTAGAGGACGTGGGGCGGCGGGATCTGTTTGAAGGGTGAGCGAAGGCGATTTCGCCGCGGGGACTTCCGAAACCCCCTCCGTCATCGCTTCGCATGCGCTACGCGATGCCACCTCCCCCTTTGGGAAAGGGGGAGGACCGAAGGCGGGAAGGGCAAAGTCGCTGACTTGTTGCGGTTCATCGCGTGCTGATGCACGCTGTCGGGTCGATGCAGGTTGCCGGGTGGATGGACGTTGTCAGAAAGAATTGGTTTCTCACGCATCTCGGAGATTCATGGAGGAGCAGCAGGACAGAATTGCCGGTTTCTTGCCCGAGTGGCTGCCGCCGGGCGCTGCGATCGTGACGGCGCTGGCGATCGGGAGCACGGTGATGCTTCTGGCGGGGGCGGCGCGGCAGACGCCGAACGAGAAGACGATGTGGACGTTTGCGCGGCCGCACTATCTGATGTACGAGCCGCGGATTGCTGCGTGGAACAAGTCGGGGCGGACGCCGTTTGATTTGCGATTGCTGAGTTTGCCGGCGATGGAGCGGCGCATGATGGCGTCGTTCCTGGGTGATGTGCCCTCGGCGGATGTGCTCGAGGTGGAGAGGCGGGGCGTTTCGCGGACATTTGGCGGGCCGGTTGAGAGCGTGGGCTTTTATGACCTGACGGACAAGTTGAAAGAAGAGGGGCTGCTCGAGGCGATCAATGCGCCGAGCTTCAGCCCGTGGACGACGCGGGGGCACATTTTCGGATTGCCTCACGATGTGCACCCGGTGATGCTGGGGTATCGGGCGGATCTGGTTGAGGCGGCGGGGATCGATGTCTCGAAGATCGAGACGTGGGAGGATTTCTTCCGCGAGATGAAGCCGCTGATGGCGGACAACGACAAGGACGGGAAGCCGGATCGGTTTTTGCTGAACATGTGGGAGACGAATCAGGATCACCTGGAGGTGCTGCTGCTCCAGGCGGGGGGCGGGTTCTTTGATGAGCAGGAGCGCCCCACTCTTGACAGCGCGATCAATGTGCGTGTGCTGGCGACGATCACGACGTGGCTGGCGGGGCCTGCGCGGGTGGCGGCGGATGCGCCGAACTTTACTGCCGCGGGGAATAAGTTGAAGGCGGATGGGTATGTGGTGTCGTCGTTCTTTCCGGATTGGATGGGCGACATCTGGAAGCACGAGATTCCGAGTTTGGGCGGGAAGATGAAGCTGATGCCTCTGCCGGCGTGGGAGAAGGGCGGGCGGCGGACGAGCGTGTGGGGCGGGACGATGCTGGGGATTCCGAAGACGGCGGTGCGGACGCCAAAGGACTTTGATGTGCTTTGGGAGTTCTGCAAGGAGCTGTATATCTCGGATCAGTTCATGCGGGATCTGTATCGCGAGGGCGGGATCGTGACGCCGGTGAAGAAGTACTGGAGCGATCCGATCTTTGATGAGCCGAACGCGTTTTTCTCCGGGCAGCCGGCGGGGCGGTTATATATCAACCTTGCGCCGCTGGTGCCGAACCGGAACAGTTCGCCGTACAACACGTTTGCGATGTATCGCACGGTGGATGCGCTCGTGAAGCTGGCGGAAGAGGCGCGGGCGACGGGGAAGTATGACATGCCGACGCTGGAGAGCCGCGCGAAGGTGTATCTGGGCGAGGCGCAGAGGCAGGTTGAGAATGTGCTGAAACGGAATGTATTCCTGAGCGGGGGTGCGTCGTGAGGGAATGCACCGCGAAGACACGAAAGGCACGAAGAGACGGAGGGAAGGCTTGAGCGCGGGCGCTGCGAAAACCGGACCGGCCTCGTCCTCGGCGACGGGCGGCTTCACCTCGAAGTCTGCGCCGTGGCTGTTTCTGGCGCCGTTCCTTGTGTGCTTTGCGTTGTTTACGGTGTACCCGCTGGTGCAGTCGGTCGTGCTTTCGATGCAGACGACGTTCGGGCCGGGGGCGACGAAGTTTGTGGGGCTGTCGAACTATCGGGGCTTGATGCACGATCCGCTGTTCTGGATCGCGCTCAAGAACACGGCGGTGTACACGCTGGGCTCGCTGTTCATCCAGTTGCCGATCGCGCTCGGGCTCGCGCTGGTGCTGGAAACGCCGGGGCTGAAGGGGCGGAGCTGGATCCGGCTGCTGCTGTTCTCTCCGTCGATGGTGGGCGTGGTGTTTGCGTCGATGATGTTCGCGCTGATCTTTGAGAAGCAGACGGGATTGGCGAACCAGGGGCTGCGGGCGATGCTTGCGCCCCTGGGCATCGAGTGGAATCTTGACTTTGGCTGGCTGCAGCAGCACGTGATGAGCGCGCTGATCGTGGCGAGCTTGTGGATGTTTGTCGGGTTCAACATGACGTTCTTTTCCGCGGCACTCCAGAACGTGCGGAAGGATCTGCTTGAGGCGGCCGTGGTGGATGGGGCGGGGCCGATCCGGCGGTTCTTTACGGTGACGGTGCCGGCGATCAGGCCGGTTGCGGGGTTTGTGGTGCTGATGAGCGTGATCGGGAGCTTTCAGCTCTTTGAGTTGCCGTTCATCATGTTCAACAACACGTCGGGGCCGGACAATCGGGCGATGACGATCGTGCTGTATCTGTTCCAGAACGGGTTTGAGACGGGGGACCTTGGGTATGCGAGCGCGATCGGCTGGGCGCTTGCGATCATCCTGCTGGCGTGCGCGGGGATTCAGCGGCTGACGGCGCGAGGCGAGGAGGCTGGCGCGGCATGAGCATCCGGGTTGCACGATTCCTGGGGTGGCTGTGGACGCGGAGCGTGCTGCTCATCGCGTGCATCGTCACGGTGATCCCGTTCCTCTGGCTGATCGCTTCGAGCTTCAAGAGCAACGAGGAATTTTTCCGCTCGACGTTCCTGCCGATGGATGGGAGGCGGATCGCGTGGGAGCGGCTGACGACCGAGCCGTTCCGGAGGCTGTTCAACGAGCTTGATTTCACGAACAGCCTCGTCAATTCGATTTTTCTCTCGTCGGTGACGGGCGTGGTGGCGACGCTGTGCTGCGCGATGGGCGGGTATGCGCTGGCGAAGTTCCGGTTCAAGGGGCGCGGGCTTTGCACGGCGCTGGTGCTCGCGGCGGTGTTGATCCCCGCGCCGCTGATTATTGCGCCGACGTATCAGTTGCTGTTCCGGCTTGATCTGCTCGATTCGTTTGCGGGGCTGATCCTGCCCGCGCTCGCGCCGGCGTTCGGCGTGTTTCTGTTCCGGCAGGCGATTGTGTCGGGCGTGCCGAACGATCTGCTGGAGGCGGCGCGGATTGACGGCGCGGGCGAGTGGCGGACGTTTGTCACGGTGGTGCTGCCCCTGGTGCGTCCGATGATCGGGACGTTTCTGATGATCACGTTCCTTGGGATGTGGAATAACTTCATCGCGCCGCAGGTGGTGCTGCAGGACCCGGCGAAGTTCCCGCTGTCGGTCGCGGTGGCGGAGCTGCGGCGGGGTTATTACAACGATTACGGTCTACAGATGGCGGGCACGATCATCTCGATCCTGCCGGTCATGATTCTCTTTCTTGTGATGCAGAAGGACTTTGTTTCGGGCCTCACATCGGGCGCGGTCAAGGCTTGACCCCGCCCCCACTACTTCCCGCTTGAGGGGGTTGCAGATTGGAGTTTGCATGTTTCGCGAAGGATTCGTCTGGGGTGCAGGATCGAGCGCGTTGCAGATCGAGGGCGCGGCGGCGCAGGATGGGCGCGGGCTGTCTATTTGGGACACGCTCTGCCGCCGTCCGGGGGCGATTGCGAATTCGGACGTGAACGATGTCTGCTGCGATCACTACAACCGGATGCCGGAAGATGTGGCGCTGATGGCACGGATGGGGCTGAAGGCGTATCGGTTCAGCGTGGCGTGGCCCAGAGTGCTGCCGCTGGGAATCGGCAAGGTGAACGAGGCGGGGCTGGCGTTTTACGACCGGCTGGTGGACGAGCTGCTGCAGAACAACATCGAGCCGTGGCTGACGCTGTATCACTGGGATCTGCCGCAGGCGCTGTTTGACCGCGGGGGCTGGCTGAGCCCGGAGATTCCGGCGTGGTTTGCGGAGTACACGCGGGTGATGGTGGATCGGCTGAGCGATCGGGTGACGAACTGGATCACGATCAATGAGCCGCAGATTTTCATCGGGCTTGGATACCGCGAGGGCAAGCACGCGCCGGGGTTGAAACTTTCGATGCGCGAGCAACTGGCCGCGGCGCACAATGTGCTGCTGGCGCACGGGCGCTCGGTGGAGGTGATCCGCGAGCGTGCGAAGAAGGCGGCGCATATCGGGTGGGCGCCGGTGGGGCGCGTGGACTATCCGGTGACGGAGACGGCGGAGCAGATCGAGGCGGCGCGGCGATCGAGCTTCGGGATTACGGAAAAGGACTTCTGGAACAACACGTGGTTTGGCGATCCGGCGTGCCTTGGGCACTATCCCGAAGACGGTGTGAAGCTGTTCGGGAAGGACATGCCGCGGATTGAAAAGGGCGACATGGAGACGATCCATCAGAAGATCGATTTCTATGGCGTGAATATCTATTCGGGGCTGCCGGTGCGGACCAATGCCGGCGGCGTTGCCGAGGCTGTGCCGGCGGCAGCGGGCGCGCCGGCGACGCTGATGCGCTGGTCGATCACGCCGAAGTCGCTGTACTGGGGCCCGCGGTTTCTGCATGAGCGGTACAAGCTGCCGATCGTGATCACGGAAAACGGCATGGCGAATATGGATTGGGTGGCGAGCGACGGGCGTGTGCACGATGCGCAGCGCATCGACTTCACGAGGCAGTACCTGAACGAGCTGGCGCGGGCCGGCGCGGATGGGATTCCGGTGGACGGCTACTTCCACTGGTCGATTCTGGACAACTTTGAACTGGCCGAAGGATTCAAGGATCGGTTCGGCCTGATTCATGTGGATTTTGCGACGCAGAAGCGAACGCTCAAGGACTCGGCGTATTGGTACGCCGAGGTGATTCGTACGAACGGAGATCATCTTTCGGACGCAAGCCCGTTTGCCGCCGCTTCCGGGGCGACGCTGACGGGTGCGCCGGGTCGGAAGGGTGTGATCGAGTCCAAGCCGGGGGCACGCAAGCCCGCGGCGATTCTTCCCGGAGGCAGGTAGATGAAGAAGTCGATTGTGTTGTCGGTTCTGGCCGGACTCGCTTCGGCGAGCGCGGTTCCGGCCGGTGTGAGTCTTGCGCAGGAGCTTCCGGGCTGGAACCTGACTTGGTCGGATGAGTTCAACGGTCCGAATGTCGATACATCGAAATGGCTGGTGGTGAACCGTGATCCGAACAAGAACGGCGAGGCGCAGTGGTATGCGCCGAATCATGTTTCGATCGTGAACGGGATGCTGCGGCTGAAATCGACGAACACCTGGACGAACGGGAAGCAATACACGTCGGGCTCGGTTGAATCGGTGAACCGGTTTTTCCAGAAATACGGGCGGTTTGAAGGGCGGATGAGGATGCCCAAGACGCAGGGCATCTGGCCGGCGTTCTGGATGCTGCCGAATCCGTCGGGGTGGCCGCCCGAGATCGACATCATGGAGCTGCTGGGGCACGACCCGGACACGGTGTACTTCAGCAATCACTGGGGCGTGTATCCCTCGACTTGGAATCACCAGACATCGACGCTGAACGGCCCGGACTATTCGGCGGACTTTCACACGTTTGCGGTGGATTGGTGGCCGGATCGGCTGGAGTGCTACATCGATGGCTATCGCCGGACGACGCACAGCCAGAACGTGCCGCAGACCGCATTTTTCATCATTCTGAACACTGCGGTGGGCGGGCAATGGCCGGGCTATCCGGACGGGACGACGGTGTTCCCGCAGTACTTTGATATTGACTATGTGAGGGCGTATCAGCCGCGGTACGTGAACCCGGGGTTTGAGTCGCGTGGGCCGAGCGGCAACGCCACTCTGTACGGGTGGACGCCGTTTGGCAATTGCTTTTACGATGGCCAGCTGGGGTCGAAGGGCGCGAGTTCGGTGAAGTTGTTCGGCAACTTCTCCGGATCGTTCAACACGTCGGGCGCGTATCAGGAGATTCCGGTGACGCCGGGCAAGTGGTACAGCGTGCGGGGCGACTGGCTGACGCCGGCGCCGGATCGGATCGCGGGCGCGAACTACACGGCGCTGAACATTGAGTGGCGTGATGCGGGGGGCAACCTGATCTCGTTCGTTTCCAACCGTGCGATCGACGCGACGAGTACGCCGAACCAGTGGCTGAAAAGCCAGACACAGGGTTACGCACCGGCGAATGCCGTGAAGGCGCGGGTGGTTGCGTTGTTCTTCCAGCCGGCATTGGCTGCCGGCTCATCGCGAACGGATGAGATCGATTTCCGGGAGAACACGTGCCCGACGGACATCAACTCGGACGACGCGACGGATGATGGTGATTTCATCGAATTCGCCAACGCGTACAACGTGCTGGTCTGCGGGATGGTTTGTCCGGCGGATTTCAACGGGGACAGCATGGTGGACGACGCGGACTTTGTGATCTTTGCCGCGGCGTACGACGCGCTGTTGTGTCCGTAAGGGAACCGGCCGAAAAGCCCGGGGCGGGGGGTGGGGTGGAGCTATATTGGCTCTATGCAAAGGGCGATTTTGGCTGTGTCTTTGGTGATCGGCTGGTGTTGCTGCGCGGTTGCGAGGGATGCTGCGCCGTTGACGGTGCGCGTGGCGACGTTCAACATCGAGGATGTGCGGCAGGAGGATGTGTCTCGGAACGACAATCCGCGTTTGAAGGCGATCGCGGAGGTGATTCAGCGGATCGGGCCGAACATCATTTTCCTGAATGAGATCGCGTACGACATGCCGGGTGCGCCGGGGTTCAAGGAAGGCGATCAGCCGGGGCAGAATGCGGCGCGGTTTGTGGCGAACTATCTAAGCACGCCCCGGGCACCGGGCTTGACGCCGATCAAGTACAAGGCGTTTATGGCGCCGGTGAATACGGGGCTGTTCAGCGGGATGGACCTCGACAACGACGGGAAGGTGACGGGCGCGTATCCGACGCCACCGGGCACGAAGCCGGATGGATGGCCGGGGGCGCAGACGCCGGAGGGACGCGCGTTCGGGAATGACTGCTGGGGATTTGGGACGTTTCCGGGGCAGTACGGGATGGCGCTTTTGGTGGATGAACGGCTGGAGATCGATGAGGCAAATATCCGGACGTTTCAGAAGTTGCCGTGGGACTATGTGACGGGCAATCTGATCCCGGTGAAGGCGGATGGAACGCCGTGGTACACGGAAGAAGAAAAGCCGCTGGTGCGGCTCAGCAGCAAGAGTCACTGGGATGTGCCGGTGAAGTTGCCGAACGGGGCGGAGCTGCATGTGTTCGCCAGCCATCCGACGCCGCCGGTTTTTGATGGGCCGGAGGACCGCAACGGGCGGCGGAACCACGATGAGATCCGGTTCTGGATGGACTATCTCTCGAACGATCCGTACATCGTCGATGACAACTCCAAGTACGGAGGGTTCGGGAGCGATGCGCCGTTTGTGATCGTGGGCGACTTGAATGCGGACCCGAAGAAGGGTGACAGCTTCAAGAATCCGATCGGGAAATTGCTGGCGGCGCGGCGCGTGCCCCGCGACTTTGCCCCGAAGGCGGATGTCGAGGTTGCGGGATTGGAGCCGACCGATACCTCGATGTTCAAGATGCGCGTGGATTACGTGCTGCCGGCGAAGGACCTGAAGGTCACGCAGAGCGGGGTCTGGCGGACGCTGCCGGGGACGAACGCGACGGGCGGAAAATTCCCGAGTGACCACTTCCCGGTTTGGGCGGATGTGGTTGTGCCGGCGAAGAAGTGAGGGAAAAGGCACATCGCCCGGAAGGGCGATGCCACGAGAACGCGCTTATCCTTGCGGGTTGAACCACCTGTTTTTCATGGAAGAGAAGGGCGTTTGAGCCGCGTTGTCGCGACACCCGATTCTGTGTCTGCCGCCCGCTCGCAGCGGTCGCGGAGTGGTGTCGTTGGCAGCATCGTGGAGGCAGGAAAACCGGGCATTACCCGGATGGTGACGATCACGGCGCTGGTGGGGTTCGTGCTCTCGGCAGTTGGGTATGCGGGTGACGCGGCCCGCGGCTGGGGAGAACTCTTGGCCCTGGCGATCGCGTGCGCCGTGGGCACGGCGCTGTCGTCGATGGGCGCGAACACGCTGAATGAGTGGATGGAGCGCGATCGGGATGCATTGATGCCTCGGACGGCGCATCGGCCGTTGCCGGAGCAACGGATTTCGCCCCGGATTGCTCTTGTGGCGGGCGTTCTCGAGTCGATCGTGGGGCTTGCGATTCTCGCGCTCGGCGCAAACCTGTGGGCGGCGCTGGTTTCGCTGGCGTGCATCGTGACCTACGTTGCGATCTACACGCCGATGAAGTTGAAATCGCCGGTGTCGGTGCTGTTCGGGGCGATCCCGGGCGCGTTGCCTCCGTTGATCGGATGGGCCGCGGCGGGTGCGGCGAACGGCGGTCCGACCTTGTTGCAAGCGGGCGGGTGGTCGCTCTTCACGCTGATGTTCGTGTGGCAGATCCCCCACTTCATGGCGATCGCGTGGATGTATCGGGCGGATTACTCGCTGGGCGGGTTCCGCGTGTTGGCGTCGGAAGACCCGACGGGGGTTCGCACGGCGCGCAACATGATCGGCTGGGCGATTGTGCTTTTGCCGGCGACGTTGATGCCGGTGTGGGCGATGCCGGAGCGGGTGGGCTTTGTGTATGGCGCGTTCGCGGCGGCCTCGTGGATTGGGTTCTTCTGGCTGACGATCGGCTTCGGCCGGTTGCGGACCCGGGACGCGGCGAGGCGGGTGTTCTTTGCGTCGATCGCGCATTTGCCGTTGCTTTTGCTGATGCTGGTGGGCGAGGCGCTGGTGCGAAGGTTCGTGGGCTGATCAATTAAGTTGACCGAACGACTACACGGCCCCGGTTGATACTGATTGCAGCGGGTCCAAGCTGCCATTCGCGAACTTCGCCGCTCATTGAGCGGATGGCACGTGCGACTGATTCGAGCGTGCGCAAAGGTGTTTGCTGATCGAGGCTGCGTAACCATGTGAGCAAGATGATTCGGTCGGCGGCGCGGAGTTGAGCGCGATCGAAGGTGTTGAGGTCGGCGGTTGCCGCGGACTGCGCGAGGGCGCGGGCTGCATTGTCGAGGTGATCGGCGGTGAGTAGTGCAAGGCGGGCCGCGTCGGCGGCTTTGTGCGCTGCTTGCGTGTCGATCGCGAGCAGCTGGGGCAGCACGGTTGCCCGAAGCGCGGAGCGGCGGTGCGAGATGTCGGTGTTGGTTGCGTCCTCCGACCATTGCCAGTTGCACTCGGCACAGAGTGCGCGGGCCTGATCGCGGCTGATGGAGAGCATGGGGCGGATGATGGTCAATCCGCTCTGGAGTTTGCGGCGGGCGCGGATCGCGGCGAAGCCCTTCGGGCCTGCTCCACGAAGTAGCCGAAGGAGAATGGTTTCGAGTTGGTCTTCGGCGTGATGGCCGGTCGCGATGTGGCGGCAGCCGTTCTCGATCGCAAGACGCTCGAGGGCGGCGTAGCGGAAGGTTCTGGCGGCGGCCTCGTAGTTGCCGCCAGCCGCCTTTGGAGTGACGTCGGCGGAAACGAATGGGAGGCCGAGCGAATCGGCGAGACGCTTCGCGGCGGCGAGACACTTCGCGGATTCTGAGGAAGGTCTCATGTCGTGGACGATGTGGGCCAAGACGATGCTGGCGGGCTGGTGAGCGAGGGCGAGGACTAGCGCGGATGAGTCTGCGCCGCCGGAGCAGCCGATCAGAGTGCGGCGGTCGGCATCGCGGACGGCTTTGCCGCCCGTGAGCCTGCGCCAGGACGAGGCGATAGCGTGGACGGTTGGGTGCGTCTTGGGCGGGAGGGTTGGACGGCTCGCGGCGGGCACGGAAAGATGGTACTTTGGCTGAGGACGGGAAGGGTTTGGGCAAGGGGGGAACGGCCGCGGGACATGCGGTGGTTGAGAGAGCGACAGGAGGTCGAAGTGCTGAGCACCAATTTGACAATATTGGCCACAACGTTGGCCGAGACCGAGTTCGGCGTGCGGGAGTTGCTTCTTGCGGGGGGCATTCTCGGCATCGGCGTGCTGCTGGTCGTGTGGGGAATGTTCAGCCGGAAGCGAGAGTTGCCGGGGCATGCGCGGGACGGTGCCGAGAAGTTGACGCGCGAGTTGATAGATGAGCTCGAGGCGCGGGCTGAACGGTTGGAGCGCTTAATCGAGCGGGCGGAGACGACGATTACGGAGCTGCGTGCGAATGAGCAGCGGGCGGCGGCAGGTTCGCGGACGGCGGTCACTCAGGTGATTGCGGAAGCGAAGTTGAAGAATGTGGCGGAGCCGTCGATCTTCACGGATCCGATGCATCGCGAGGTGTGCGCGATGGCAGATGATGGATTGAGCCCGGTGGATATAGCCAGGCGCTTGCAGATGCCGACGGGGCAGGTGGAGTTGATTCTGAACTTGCGCGGGAAGCGGGTTCCGATCGCCAGTTAGTTTGGTGCCGAAGAGAGTCACGGCATTTCAACACGGAGGGCCACGTAGTTGAAAGGCCGAGAAGCGCCGGGCACTTCAGGCTGCCGATCGTTGTTTTTTTGAGATAGAAGAAGGCATCGAGACAGGAGGCATCGAGGCATCGAGTCAAAGTCACGCGCTCAGGCCGAGGATTTCGGCCATCAGTTGCGCGGCGAAGGTTGATGTGATGTCGGAGACGTCGCGGTCGGGGAGGACTTCAACGATGTCGGCGCCGACGAGGTTGATGCCTCGGAGTGAGCGAACTGCACTGAGCGCTTGCGCGCTGGTGAAGCCGCCGGCCACTGGTGTACCGGTACCGGGGCAGAAGGCCGGATCGACGGCATCGACGTCGAACGTGAGATAGGTTTCGCGCCTGGCGATTTTGGCGAGAAAGGCCGCGAGGGTTGCGGGGCCGTTCTTTTGCCATTGATCGCAGGTGATCACGGTGACGCCGAGGTTGTTGGTGTAGTCGAGATCGCGCGGGTCGTTGAGTGTGCCGCGGATTCCGATGGAAATCATGGCCTTGGGATCGATGAACCCGGCCTCGACAGCGCGGCGGAAGGGAGAGGCGTGCCCCCACTTCTCGTTCCAGACTTCATCGACGGTGTCCATGTGGGCATCGAAGTGGATGAGGGCGAGGCCGCCCGAAGGCTTGCCCCGGCGTTCCCAGGTGGCCTTGAGATTGGCGTAGGCGATGGAGTGATCGCCACCGATGGCGAGGAGTTTGGTGTGCTTCGGGTCGCCGAGGGTGAGCGCGAAGGCGGAGGCGTCGTCGAGGGTCTGCTTGCAGGAATAGGGGCTGACGGGAGAGTCGCCCGCGTCGGCGAAGCTGAGGCGCTCGGCGATGTGGACACCTTGTTCGATGAGGAAGGGCTTTATGTACTGGCTGGCGTCGCGGACGGCGCGTGGGCCGAAACGGGCGCCCGGGCGGAAGGTGACGCCAGCGTCGGAGGGGATGCCGTAGAGGGCCCAGTCGATGGGTTTGCCCGCAGGGCCAACGGAACTGATCTGCGGCGCGCGCAGGAACGTGCAGATGCCTGCGAAGCGGGGTTGGACGCGGCCACGGGGGAGGTCCGTCTTCATGGTGATTCGAACTCCTGATTCGACTGATCCCGCGAGATCAGGAGAGCCATGCGTCTTCCACTCGCATACCCGCGCTGATGGTGGCGGCGTTGCCGTGTTCGAGCATACCAGCGACGGGGTAGGCGCAGTAGTCGAGGCTGAAGGAGCCTGCGGGGCGGTGGTTGCCGCTGTGGCCGAGGCCACCGAAGGGAAGCTTGCTGCTGGCGCCCGCGGTGCCGGCGTTGACGTTGACGCAGCCGGCGCGGGCCTCGGTGAGGAAGCGGTCGATGCTGGCCTGGCTCTTTGAGAAAATCGAGGCGGCGAGGCCGTACTTGGTGGCGTTGGCCTGCGCGATGGCTTCGTCGAGCGAATCGACGACGGAAATGCGGAGGAGAGGGCCGAAGACTTCAGTGTCCGCGCCGGCGTAACCGGGGGAATCATCGGGAAAAAACTTGTCCACCTGGAGAATGCCGGGGGAGATGTAGTGACCTCCTGGCGTTGGTTCCGGCTGCGAGATTGCTTCTGACTTCAACAGAACCTTCGCGCCGGCGCGGATCATTTGCTCCTGAGCTTGGAGGACGGCGTCGCGCGAGCCGCGGGAGATGAGCGGCCCCATGAAGACAGGGTGTGCCGCGGCGGGGTCGCCGATGATGAGGTTGCTGGCGCTCTTGCAGATGACGCTGATGACTTTCTCGGCAACGCCCTTCTGGACAATCACGCGGCGGGTGCAGGTGCAGCGCTGGCCGGTGGTGATGAAGGCGCAGCGGACGCACTCGATCACGGCTTGTTTGAGGTCTGCATCGTCGAGAATGACGGCGGCGTTGTTGCCGCCCATTTCGAGCGCGAGCATGCGGCCGGGGTGATCGAGATTGGCTTCCATGATGGCGCGGCCGACGGGCCAGGAGCCGGTGAAGAGGATGCCGTCGAGATCTTTGTGCGCCACGAGTTTCTTCGCGACGTCCACGCCACCTTGGATGACGTTGACGACGCCATCGCCGAAACCTTCCGCGGCAAGTGCCTCCTGATACAACTCGGCGAGGAGCTGGCCGACGCCGGGGGTCTTGTCGCTGGGCTTGAGCACGATGGTGTTACCCATCGCGAGCGCGGGGATGATGTGGCCGTTGGGCAGGTGCGCTGGGAAGTTGAAGGGGCCGAGCACGGCCATCACGCCGTGAGGGCGGAACCAGGCGCGGCCCTTGCGGGTCGCGGCCAAGTCGATCTCGTAACCGGAAACACGGCGCATCGCGCCGATTTCGCTGGAATCGAGCGTGATATCGACTTTCGCGCCGAGCAGGCCGGCTTCGGCCTTGCTGTCCCACATCACTTTGCCGGTTTCGTCACGGATCAGCGTTGCGATCGCGTCCTGCCTCGAATCCGCCAGTTTCTGGAAGCGTCGGAGCGCCGCGACCCTCTTCTCGATCGGGGCACGCGACCACGCCGGGAGCGCGGCACGGGCGGCGGTGACCGCCTTGTCCACGTTCGACACTGAGGACGAGCCATCCCAGATGATCGCATCGGGGCGTGCGGGGTTCGTCGAGAAGACGCGGGCGCCATCCGGGCGAACGAACCTGCCCGCGATGAGATCACTCGGATTGTTGAGCAAAGACGGGTGCTTCACGCCTTGCCTGCCTTTGCTGAACGCGTGGAGGACTTGGTCACTTTGCGCGGGGCCTTGGCCATCGGAGCGTGATCAATCGGGGCGTCTTCGATCGGCGCGACCGGGGTGAATCCGATGGTCGCGCCGGGCGAAACTTCGAGTGCGGCCATCGCGGCCTCGGTGAGGCGGATGCCGCCTTTCTCGATGGCATACTCGGTTTCGAGAGCGCGGAACTCGGCATCCTTCGTGAGAACGCTCACGATTCCGTGCGTGGGCACACGGCCGCTGTGCGGGGCGATCAGCGGGAGCGTGCGGGTTTTCTTCACGAGATCGATCTGATCGGTCGTCGCATCGAGGTGCGGGCCACCGTCGAAGGGATCGATCATGCCCCGGTATTTGAAGCCCATCGATTCGAGAAGTCGGCGCGCGGGAACAGTCTCCTTCGCGACCTGCCCGACCATGTTCTGGACTTCGAGCGAGAAGAGCGAGAAGTAGATTTCTTCGCGCGGGAGCAATTCGGGGATGAAGCGCCGATTGTGCTGGCAGAAGCGATCGGCCTCGGCGTACTTGACGGGGATGAACTTGCGGCCGAAATTATCCCAGAAGGAGTTCTCGCCCTCGGTGCTGACCGGGGCCATCATCTCGGCGAGAACGCGATCGGCGAAATATTTGCGGTAGAGGCCGATGAAGTGGAAGCGGACGAACGACAGGAAGCGGCCGGGGCGAAGGTGATTTCCGCGGTAGCTGGGCTGGATAATGAGGCCGCCGATTTCCGTAGGGCCGCTTTCATCGCCGAAGAGTTTGCCGACCTTGTGCGTCGAGGAATACGAGAGCGGCTCGGAGCGGAAGGTGCGCTCGGAGATTTTCATGGCCCAGTTCGGGTTGCCCGGCCCTCCCTGGTGCGAGCGGACCTGCGAGGTGCCGATGACGGTGCCCGTGTCGGTGTCGACCATCGAGAAGACGAAGAGATCGCTTCCCTCGTACTGCGACGCGGACGGACCCTTTCGGGGCTTCTGCCTGACTTCCTTGGTCTTGCCCGCGGCACGACCGAACGAAATGGCACTCTGATCGATCTTGCCGGCGATGATCTGTTCGTTGGGAGGAAGGTTGATGAAATAGACCATCTGCGCGAGCTTGAGAAGCGTCGCGACGTCATCGAGTTTGGATTGGCGGATCAGGAACAAGCGGACCCTCCGTGGCTTTGCGGGCCTGTTTGCCCGTGGGAGGGATGGTAGAGCGATATCGCGGGGATTGGGTCGCCCTTTCAGGGCTCGACTCGGAAAAGACCTGTGATGATGCGATCGCCTCGACCCAGGGCGTTGCCCTGGGCTTTGGTTGGGTTGCCCCTTTGGGGCACCAGCGACGAAGCGATAGTGGCGCTTACGCCGGCACGGACGCGAATGCCTTTTCGAGGCACCCAAACACGCGCGGCCAATCTTCGAGCTTCATGACGCCCATGGGCGGCAGCATGCGGAGGTGGTACGGGCCGTGGCCGCAATAGAACAGCACGACTCCGTGCTCGAAGGCGGTCTTGCAGAAGCCGGCGACTTTGTCTTTCTTGCCACCGAAGGGGGTGAAGCGCATCATGCCGCCGGTTCCGCCGACGAGCATGTTGCCCCCGCCTCCAAGTGCCGCAACCGACGGGAAGTGGGCGGGGAACTTGGCCATGAGCTTGCCCATCTCGGTGCGGAAGGCCTGCTGGTGGCGGGCGATCATTCCGTTTTCGCCGTAGTAGTTGCCATCGCGGAGGCGCTCGATGATGCGCCGGCCAACGCGGAAGGACGGGCCTTCGCCGGTGAACGTGCCGCTGAGGAGACCGGCCTTGGGGTTGTATTCCTCGGTGTACATCGTGACGCAGGCCTGCGTGAGTTTGCCGGCGCAGAAGACGTCGACGTACTGACCGAGATCGAACTGCTCGTATGCGAACATGCGACCGGTGCGGCCGAAGGTCTGCACCTCATCGTCCCAGACCGCGATCTTGTTGGCCTTGCAGAGTTCCATCAGCGCCTTGAAAAACTCGCGGTCGCCGACGTTGAAGCCGCCTTCGCCTTGGACCATCTCGAAGATGAAGCAGGCGTGCTGGCCGGGGTAGCGCGTGATGTACTCCTGAAGCTGAGCAACGGCGCCGTCGATGTACTTGGTCTTACCCATGCGCTCGGCTGCGACCTCGTCATAGAACGGCATGTAATCGACGAGCGTGCTGAGCGGAATGCCCTGGCGGTAATCGGCGGTATCGCCGATCTGCGCCATGGTGATGCTGCGGCCCATGAAGCAGTCCTTGAACGCGATCACGCGGTTGGCAGGGGCGTGCTTCTGGTAGCAGACCTTGAGTGCGTTCTCGTTCGCCATCGCGCCGGATGTGCTGACATAGACGTATCGGAGGCGGCTGTTTTTCTTGGCTTCGGTCGCGATCGTTTCGGCAAACTCGTACGCGTCCATATTGGACTGCAGGTTGCCGCTCTTGACGGCGTCGTCGAGCGAACCCAGCAGGCTTTCGCGGATGAGGTCGGTATCGCTGTGGCCGAAGTAGTGGACGCCGATGCCGCAGATCATGTCCCACTTGACGCTGCCGTCGGAAAGCTCGACGAGGGCGCCGTTGCCGATGCCCGAGCCGATGTAGGGATAAAGCAGAGCGCGGCCGCGGGTCTCGGCGGCGCGGGCCATGAGCGCGTCGTACGACTGCTTGAGGCCGGGGTTGGGCGGGCGAACGTCGGTGATCTCCGCGCTTTTGGCCGTAACTTCGTGGACGATGGCTTCGAGCGCGGCGTGGACCGCGGGGCTTTTTCGGAGCTGCGCCCCCACTGTTTCCGGTCCGGCGTGCATCGCGGGCTGCGGGATGGAAGGCGTGAGCGGCTTGGCGGTAACGGTCATCGTGAACTCCGTGAGAGAAATGCCCGGTCCGAACGCTACGGAAAGATCGTCAGTTCTTTGACCATTCTTGGAACGGTCGCTCGGAAAGTCTCGACAGGAGGATGGCGAGCAACTGGCAGCGTTCGACGAGGCTGGAGAGGTCGATCCATTCCTGTGGGGTGTGCAGGCCACCGCCACGGACGCCGAGCGTGTCAATGGTCGGAAGGCCCTCGGCCTGCAGGTTATTGCCCTCGCAGACGCCGCCGGTCTTCCCGAACGGGAGCTTCTGGCCGAGGTCTTCGGCGACGGCGCGGGCGAGATTGGCGAGAACCATCGTGCCGCCGGTTGTCGGCTTCGCCGGCCGATTGAGCGTGGCTTGCACGTCGAGGGTGGCTTTTCCGGCCGCGGCCCGGCAGGCCGACTGAATGCCCCGGACGGCGGCTTCGCCCTGCTCGCGCTTCGAGAAACGCATGTTGCCCCAAGCTTTGGCAGAGTCGGGAACGATGTTGGTCGCCGTACCCCCGTGAATGATGCCGACGCTGACGATCAGGCCGTCGTCGGGCGCCGCGAGCGCGGAGATGGGCGGGATGGCGCGGGCGAGGGCGTCGATCGCGGAAACACCGCTCTTGAAATCGCGGCCAACGTGCGCGGGGTTTCCGGTGGCTTCGAGGAAGAACTGGCCGCTGCCGGGACGCTCGATGACGAGGCCGCCGTCGGCCATGGCGGGTTCGAGTGCGAGACCGACATCGTGAAGTTTGGCTTGTTCGCGGAGAAACCGTTCCGCGGCATACGAGCCGGTTTCTTCGTCGGTCGAGAAGATGAAGGACCAGGTGCAGGGGATGCCGCAGGCTTCGAGGGCTTCGAGCGCGACGACGGCGATGACGAGACCGCCTTTCATGTCGACGCAGCCGGGGCCTGTCGCGGTTTTGCCATCGGGTGCGATCGTCAGTTCGCGGAATGCGGAATCGGGCTCGTGGACGGTGTCGACGTGGCCACTGATAAGGATGCGGGATGCGCCGGTAGATTTCTTCGAGCAGATCGCGACCCTACGGGGGGACATTTCGGCAGCGCCGGAAAAGAGCCACGAGGGCGGGCGATCGCCGACTTCGGTAAAGGTGCTTGCGTCCAGTTTTTCGAGTCGGCGCGTAAGAAGCCCTACGGACTCATCCATTGCGGGGGCGGAGAT
>JAEUJD010000173.1 GCA_016793015.1 Phycisphaerales bacterium | reverse complement strand
CTTGCCGTCGGACCAGCGTGCGACCAGGACGGCGTTTGAGGGCAACGCGGTCGAGGCCGGGCGGAAACTGACGGGCCCGCCATCAAAGGTCGCGACCTGATCCATGGTCGGGTGGTTTGGATACGAGACGGTCCCGAGCGTGGCCTGGGTATCACGGATGCGCCCGCCCAGGGAATCGATCAGCGCGTAGCCCCCGGTCTGCCAGCGACCCTGGGGCGGCACGACTCCGAGCGCGCCCCCGGTCGATGCGAACATCGCGACCACGAGACCGCCGCCCCAGTCGGTGTAATCGGCGAGCAGGTTGCCCATCGCAACCGGGTCGTGATAGCTCACGTTGTTCCACGTGAAAACGATGTCGTACTTCTGAAGCTCCGCGAGCGTGGGCGTGCCGAGCGCCGCGTCATACAAATCGACGGCGGAGAAGAACTGGGTGCCGCCCAGCTTGTTCTTTGGATCGGTAAAACGGGGATTGGTCAGGCCCCCGGTCCCCTCGATTGCCGCGGCGGCGCAGATCAGCACCTTGGGACGAATCGTCCATGTCAACGCGTTCACCATGATCTGAACGCCGTCGGTCGCGGCATTCCAGTATCCGGGGTTGACGTCGCTGGAAGTTGGATAGAAGCCGATATCCGCCCGGTTCGGCAAGGGGCCAACCGTGGAGAGTGGCTTGCCGTCGGACCAGAAGAATGCCGCGGTGCAGCCGGACTGCAGCGCCGTGCCGGAAGGTCGGTTGGAGAGCGATCCGCCGTTGAAGGTCTGCACGCCTGTGCTGGGCAGGTAGTCGCCCAGCGCGATCGTGCCCAGAGTCGCGGTTCCGGTGATGTAGTTGCTGAACAAGATGCCGTTGTACGACCCGGACCAGCGGCCGGCAAGGTTGGTGTTGACGGCCCCGGTGTTTGTAAAGGGCGCGAGCACGACACCGAAGCCCGCATCGACATAATCGGCGAGCACGGTTCCGAGCGCGGTCCGGTTGAACCACCCATACCGGTTGGCAACCAGCGCTGCGTCGTACGCCTTGAGCTGCTCGAGAGTCGGCGTTGCGAGGTTTGCGTTGAACAGCTCGACCGCGCCGAAACGCCCCGAAGCACTCAGCTTGGCGACCACGTCGTTGGCGTTCTCGATTGAACTCGTTTCGGTGTGGATGTAGACAATCCGGGGCTTTCGAGGCCCGGCGAAGGCCGCACCCGTCAAAACGAGCGAAATCGCGATGGCGATCAGGAATCTCACTGACATAACGGGTCTCTCCGCCGTCCCGGACCGGCACGCGCAGTCACAGCGAAGTCTAAAGCAAGATACGGCAATTGGAAGCGCCGAGACTTCGGAAAAAGTTCCGATAATTGAAGCGCGTTCTCGGACGGCCGTGCCATTGCCCGTTCGGGGCCATGCTCGCGAAGAAATTTTAAAACCGCCACCTACAAAAACGCGGAGGCCTCTTTGACCTCCGCGGCGGCAAATCACTCATGCTGTGTTCGTGTGTTGTTCAATCCGCTCACAAGTGCGAGCCGGGGTGATGCACTCACGGGCAAAGCAGCTCGTCATAGGCCTGGCCAAAGATGACGAAGTCGGCATCGTCCACAATCGCATCGCGGTTTATGTCCGCGGGGCAGCCCGCGGGCATCGAGAGATCGGCGCAGTCGAGGATGTTGTACGCGACTACGAAGAGTTGGAAATCGGAGTCGTCTACTTGACCGTCGGCGTTGAGGTCCGCGTTGCAGGGTGTGTATGCCGCGCCGGAACAAGTCGTGAACGTGGCGCCGGGCGTGAGCATTTCGATCTGGACGCGGGAGCGCCCGACCGCGCCGGTCTGGCCGGCCTGGCCACCAGAAAGATTCAGGAAGCTGAGCGTCACACTGATTCCGGCGTTCACGTTGTAGCTACTGCCCGTGAAGACCGTGCCAACACGCGACACGGATGCTGGCATTGCAACATCCGCGGGGTTCAGCGCGTATGTGTCAAGCCCGATCCCGATGGTGTTGCTGAACGCGCCGGAATCGAGCGTTGCCCGGAGCGAGACCCGACCGGCGAGCGGGCTGGCGACGAAGCTGAGACTGCGCGAAACCGCTCCGTCCGCGATCAGCGTGAAGCGCACCTGCACGGGCGTTCCGTTCGGCGCGCCGGCTTTCTGGAACGTCAACCGATCGGTGAACTGCGTTTGCGGAGCGGTGTCCACTCCGGAGATGCCGCCGTTTGGAGATGTCGACGAGGTCGAGGTCGCGGCATTTGCCTGGACTTCGAGCAGGGAATACGCCGCGCTGCCGCTCAAGCTCGATGACACGCTCACGCCGCCCAGGCTGTTCGACCCACTGTTGGAAAGCGGGACGATGCCGCTGGCGATCACGCCGCTGTCGACGGTTCTCTCAACGGTTGTTCCGGGAGCGAGCCCGGACATGTTGAAGACGCACCGGCCGCGGGTGCGCAGCCCGCAGTCTTGAGCGAGCAATGGTGTTGAAACGAGACAGACGCCAACAAACGCGATCGGGAACGCAGAACGCATGGGAAGTGCCTCCAGAGAGCGGTCTCGCAAGGGCACATCGTACGGGACGCGTCAACCATTCGAGAGTTACGGACACAAAAGTGCGTTGTATGCGCCAACAAAGATCCCGAAATCCGCGTCATCGACGAATCCGTCGTGATTCAAATCCGCCTGGCATCCCGGCGTCATGGCGTCGCTTGTGCAATCGTTCGCGTCGTACGCGATGATGAATGCCGAGAAATCGGAATCCACAACGACGCAGTCGTGATCAAGATCGGGCGGGCAGAGCGGGTTTCTCGCCGCTTCCTGTGCGACGGCACGGAAGAGATAGAGAAGACCCTGCACGTTTCCGGCCGCGGACAGATCTGTCGCGAAGACCCCCACCATTCCGTCATCGAAGTCGATCCAGCTTGAGAAGCCGCGCGCACCTGCCGCGAGAGCGCCGATCAGTTTGCCGCTTGCGTCCCGCTCGTCGAGCCAGACTCCGACACCGTAGTCTGCGCCGTCTGTGAACGGACTCTGCACAGGCGTATTGAGAATGGTGATCGGGTTGGCGGTCTGGCGTGTGAAGATCTGGCGGACCGAGCCTTGCGAGAGCACGCGAGCGCCGTTCATTGCGACGCCCCCTCGGCGCAGCATCTCCATGAAGATCGCGAAATCGGAGGCGTTGGATTCGCAGCCTCCGGCGATGCGCGGATTTGCCGGGGTCGTCAGCACAAAGCTTGTGTGCATCATGCCGACGGGCTGAAGAATGCGTTCGGCAAAGAGTGTGTTCCACGGCTTCTGGCCGACGATCTCTCCGACAGCGCCGGCGGCCTGCATGGACGTGCCGCCGTAGGAAAATACGGTTCCCGGCGGGCTGAACTCAAGAGGTGCGAGCGGGATGCGCTGGGCGACTTCCTGGAGCGAGAGTGTGTTGCTGCCGACAAAGATCGAGTCCCCCAGCCCGGAAGTGTGGCTGAAGCACTGGCGGATGTTGATGTTTGCCCTGTTGCCGCCGAAGGCGGGGATGTACTCGCTCAACTTGGTATCGAGCGAGAACGGGAGCGGGCTCGAATCGACGAGAGACATGATCAACGCTCCCGCGAGGGTTTTCGTCGCTGAATCGGCGTTGCCGACGCGATCGGGCGACCACGCGCCGAAACTGCGGCGATAGACGACGACGCCGTCTTTCAGGAGGATCAGTTCAAAGCCCGGAACAGGTGAATTGACGTTTTGCCCGACGATCGCGCCGTTTGCGAGCGCCGTGACGGCGGAGAAGTCAAACGCGGGCGCTCCATGCGCGGCCCCTGCAAGAAGTGAGATTGCCCCGACAAAAAGACGCGGTGATCGCGTTTGAATTGCGTGCACGTTTGTTCCTCGACGAGAAAGGGCGCGAAACATGACCCCAAACCGGTCGCAGGCGAAACGCGGCTCGTCGTCGGATATTGCGAACGGTCGAAGAACTTGCTGGCGCGAAGCCACCGCTTGCTCTTGGCGCTACGGGCAGATCAGGGCGTTGTACGCAACAATAAACCCCTGGAAGTCCGCGTCGTCCACGAATCCATCCGCGTTCAGGTCCGCCGGACAGCCCGAAGGCATCGCCGGATCGGCGCAGTCGAGGATGTTGTACGCGATGACGAAGATCTGGAAGTCGCTGTCGTCCACTTGGCCGTCGTTGTTGAGATCGCCTGCGCATGAGTCGTACGTCGCGTCGCTGCACCACGAAAGAGTGGCGCCGGGCGTCAGCACATTGGCGGTCAGCCCGGCAGCGAGGTTGGCGCCGATGACGTCGGTGTAGACCGTGGCGCCGAGCATGCGGTAGTCCTGGATGACGCAATACAGGCGTCCGTCCACATCGCGCGATTGACCGACGGGCACGGTGACGATGAGGCTCGCGGAGGCTGGTGAGGTGAAGTTGAATCCGGTGGGTCCGCCGAAGCTGAACGTGGCGCTGGCGGAGTTGGCAGCACCGGGATCGGTGGCGAAGGTGCTGCCGCTGAACGTGCCGTTGAATTGGATTTGCACCGGCGTGCCGGCGGGGAGAGAGGCGGAGGTGACGGTGTAGCGATCGCGGAACCACGCCTTGGGTTCGCCGCCGATCCACCAGTCGATCCAGAGGAACAGGCCCCATCCGGGCGTGTTGGTCGCGGAGCCGGAGCCGGAGAAAGTCATCCGTCCGTAGGTGCTGGAGATAAGCCACGAGCCGGTGGAGGTGCCGAAGGCGGACGTGTCGGTCGCGGTGCCGGGCGTGTCGAGCGAGGTGCCGGGGAGAATGGAGGTCCATCCGGTGTCGATGCGGAGTTCGGGGGTCGTGCCGCCGCCGACACGGTTGACGAGGCGCATGTGGTTCTTGACGCCGCAGATGGGTTGGGCGAATGCGGCAGGGGTGATGAGGGCGAGAGGGAGGGCGAGCAGGACCACAGAACGCATGGGAAGGACTCCACAATGTGGCGGAAAGCAGATAGGGTACTTGACGCGTCAACTCCTTCCGCGTCATACACGGCGCGCGAGTGCACTCCGGCCCACCCCGGCACGATTCCTATAGTCGCCCCCGCGTTGATCCGGGCGTTTTCCAGTGCCCCGCCGACGCGTATAGAAAGGATGCACCAGTGGCCGAGCGGCACTTTGACGTTGTTGTGATCGGGGGCGGACCGGGCGGGTATGTCGGCGCGATTCGTGCCGCGCAGCTTGGCTACAAGACCGCGATTATCGAGCGCGACAAGTTGGGGGGCGTCTGCCTCAACTGGGGCTGCATTCCTTCCAAGGCTCTGCTGGCCAATGCCGAACTCTTCGAAAAACTGATGGATCGCGAGACCTGGGGCCTCAAGATCAACGGCGATATCGGCGTGGACTGGCCCAAGACGATCACGCGCAGCCGCGAGGTGGCGGGGAAGCTCAACAAGGGTGTTGAGTTCCTGATGAAGAAGAACAAGATCGAGTTCTTCAACGCGAACGCGAAGATTGTGAGCACGGGCAAGCCCGGCTCCGCACCCGGGCCGAACAACCCGATCAAGATCCAGATTCAGGAATGCAAGGTGCAGGCGGAATTGACGAGCGCACCGGCGACGCCGGGCGCGGTCAAGGAAACCATCACCGCGACACATGTGATCGTGGCGACGGGTTCGGTGGCGCGTGACCTGCCCTTTGCGAAGTTCGATGGCGACAAGATCTGGGGCGCTCGTGAAGCGATGTTCAACAAGGCGCAGCCCAAGAGCCTGATCGTGGTGGGCGCTGGCGCGATCGGAATCGAATTTGGCTATCTCTACCACACGTTCGGAACAAAGGTGACGGTCGTGGAGATGCTGCCGCGGATTCTGCCGGTGGAAGATGATGATGTCTGCACCGCGATGGAGCGGCTGTACAAGAAGCACGGGATGGAGATCAAGACCAACACCGGCGTGACGAACATCGAGAAGACGGCGAATGGCGTGAAGGTCACTGTTGCGCCGATGCTCAACGGCAAGCCGGATGAGAGCAAGAAGGAAACGCTCGAAGCCGAGAAGGTGCTGCTCGCGATCGGCGTGAAGGGTCGCTACGACGGACTCTTTGATCCCGCGCTCGGGCTCGAGACGTTCAAGGACCACATCAAGACCGACTACGACGCGAGCAAACCCGAGCCGCGCGCGATCGATTACAAGACGAATCTGCCGGGCGTCTACGCCATCGGCGATGTGATCGGCCCGCCCTGGCTCGCGCACGTCGCGGGCGAGGAAGCCATGCTCTGCGTCGAACGCATCGCGTGGAAAGACAAGAAGCAGGAACACGGCAAGCCGCTACATGAACCGATTCCGATCGACTACACGATCATTCCCGGCTGCACCTATTGCCACCCGCAGGTCGCGAGCGTGGGCTTCACCGAGCGCGCGCTGAAAGAACGCGGGCTGGTGAAGGGCAAGGACTACGAAGTCGGCTCGTTCCCGTTCACCGCGCTCGGCAAGGCGATCGCGACGAAGAACACGGATGGCTTCTGCAAGCTCATTCGTGGTTTGCCGCGGGGCGAGATTTTGGGTGCGCACATCATGGGCGATCAGGCAACCGAATTGATCGCGGAGATGAGCCTGGCCCGGCGCCTCGAAGCAACGACCGAAGAGATCATCTGCACGATGCATGCGCATCCGACGATGCACGAAGCGGTGCGTGAAGCGGCGCTGGCGAGTGAGGGACGGGTTGTGAATTCGTAGGACACGATTAGCTGGCGGCATGCCTCGTCCGAGAATCATCGCAGTTAACTATTGCGAAGTTCTCAATGTCATCTTGTATACTACTGACTGGAGGAGCGAGATGCAAATCAAGCGAATGCAGACAGTCCGGATTGTGGGTGCCTTGGCTGCTCTATTTCTGTATGCCTGCCACTTTGCGGTTGCGCAAGGGTGCCCCGAGCGTTGGATAGGCGGAGTAGGGGCGCCCGGAATGCGCAATGGAATTGTCGTAGCGGTTGCGGAATATGACGGTGGTCTCATCGCGGGAGGATCGTTCTCCACCGCGGGTGGCAATCCCGCCACAAACATCGCTAAGTGGGATGGCTCTGCGTGGGAAGGGCTTGCGGGACGGGGGCCGAATGGCTTTGTTTATTCGCTGCTTCCTATGGATGGCGCGCTCGTGGTTGCCGGATCGTTCTCAAAGATCGGAACACTTACGGCAAATTGTGTCGCTACTTGGGATGGAACACAGTGGCGCGACATGGGAAGTGCGGGCGCGGCGCCCTTCGGATCCGGGTCAACAATCTACAAACTGTTGCGATACAACGGGCAACTGGTGGCTGGGGGTTATTTTTTTCAAGGGAATACTCCGATCGGTGGAGCGGCATATTGGACGGGCAGCGCGTGGCAACTATTAGGCACCGGCTCGTCCCGCTTTTATGACATGCTCGAGTTCGAGGGTTCGCTGGTAGCTTGCGGATCGTCGGGCGTCTTCCGATTGGAAGGATCGGCGTGGAAACGGCTAGGCCTTGCATTCAACGGAGATGTCCGCACACTCGGGGTGCACAATGGGGTGCTATATGCTGGAGGCAATTTTCAATCTGTTGGCGGCACCAACGCAATCGGAATGGCGCGGTGGAACACCGAGTCTTGGAGCCCGGTTGGAGCCGGTGCCGCCTCGGTAAAATCGCTTCTTTCGTTCGGCGGGGTGCTCTTTGCGTCTGTTCAAGACGGGACATTCGACGGGGCGGTAAAGGGCACTGTGATTTGCTGGGACGGAGCCAAGTGGTTTGCGCCGCCATTTTCGCTTCTAGGTGCCCCAAGAAAGCTGGAGGCCTTCGGTAACAATCTGATTCTGGCTGGGGATTTTTTCTCTGAAGCGGTCTCAACCAAGACTTTAAACGGAATTGCAAAGTGGAACGGCGAGTCCATTTCTCAGTTTGGAGAAGGTTGTGGCGCTCCGCTCAATGTAGTTGCGGCAAGAAACGGCATCGTTTATGGAGGTGAATACACGAGCAACAACCCAGTCGCTCACATCACGAGATGGGATGGATTGAAATGGGAGCTGCTGCTTCCCGTGCACGGAGGTCTTTCGGTCGTGCCGCAGGTTCGCACAATCACCTTTAATGATTCAAGTCTTTTCTTTGGTGGTCGCTT
Source organism: Phycisphaerales bacterium (assembly GCA_016793015.1). Lineage (GTDB taxonomy): Bacteria > Planctomycetota > Phycisphaerae > Phycisphaerales > UBA1924 > JAFEBO01. The sequence goes on along the minus strand of JAEUJD010000173.1, from coordinate 6,817 downwards.
TTTAAAGGCAGGGTCAACACCTGTTGACAGCGTAGCCGAGTGGGATGGCGTGAACGTACGCCCGTACTTGCCGGGATTCAACGATCCGGTACACACGATGATTTGGTGGAACTCAAGGCTAGTTGTGGGTGGCGGTTTCGGCTATTCCGGCGGCAGGCCGATCGGTGGAATAGCGCAATGGGAAGGGCGATGGGAGAATATCGGAGGAGGCGCGGGCAGCCCAATTCAAGCAACCATCCTGTACAAAGGCGAACTAGTCGCCGCCGGACAGATGAACACTTTTATAAACATCGTTCGCTATGACGGCCTCGCATGGAGGCCCTTGGGAGCTGGGCTTGACGATGGAGTTACATCGCTGGCCGTCTTCGACGGAGAGCTTATTGCGGGGGGGAATTTCAAAAAGTCCGGGGCTGTCACTTTGAATCGGACTGGGCGATGGAACGGCAGCGTGTGGCGTCCGCTCGGTTCGGGAATGAACTCGACTGTGTACGCGCTCTGTCAATACAACGATCGCCTCATCGCCGCGGGCTCGTTCTCTTTGGCCGACGGAATCCCGGTGAACAATATCGCTCGATGGAACGGGGTTGAGTGGCAAGCCATGGGCCAGGGATTAGATGGCGGGGCGCTCTGTTTGACCACAGCAAATGGCGAGTTGCTTGTAGGCGGTTTTTTTGCTTTCGCCGGCGGAAAGCCGGCTCCCTATTTCGCACGCTGGACCGACTCGAATGTTCCGTGGATCGCCAAAGAGCCGTCGTCACAATCCGCGCCGTGTGGTAAGAATGTTGATTTTTCTGTACTAGCCGCGACAGGGTACGAAGGGGTAACATATCAGTGGTCACGCAACGGCACACCCCTCGCCGATGGCTCGACGGACTGGCATTCTCGGGTCACCGGCTCCGACACCCCGACGCTTTCGATTAAGCATGTCTCGAACGGAGATGCGGGAGAGTATCAATGCGAAGTTGCAACACCGTGTGGCGGCAGTTTCAGTAAGCGGGCGACTTTGTTCGTCTCAGATGCTTGCTGTCCGTCCGACCTCAATGGCGACCGAGTTGTCGATGATGCCGACTTTAATCTCTTTGTGCTTTCATTCAATTCCCGCATTTGTGCTGACCCCGCTATGCCACCGGGATGTCCCGCTGACTTGAATGCTGATGAAGACGTCAACGAATTCGATTTTGGCATCTTTGTTGTCGCCTACAACGAGATGCTTTGCACTACTATGGAGTAGTCGCTTCAGATGTCTTTATGGGTCATTGCCCCCGCACAGCGTGGGCAACCACTCGACGTGCCTGATCACCGAGATGCCCTCGCCCCCCGTCGTGCGTCGATGAGCAAAAAATCATCCAAACGATGTGCGAGCCCGTGGGAGAAGCGGTTCTCGCGAGCGGGCCTGAAGACGGCCACCAAACAACAAGGAACCCAAATGCCTCTCCCGGCGTATGCGTTTCACTGGTCTCTTGAAGCCCTGAAGCTATCGGTCTGCCCTGACGAAAGAGAAGGTGCACATGCCCCCCACCGGACGCCCATTACAGATTCTTTTGGTCTCGGCTGTTCTGGGCGGGTCCGATATCGCGCTAGCCCAACTTGATGGCAACGTCCAATGGCAGGGCGTCAGCCACACCGGCTGGAACGACCGGCGGCCGCGCGTGCCGCGCAACGGAGAATCGTTTGTTGTTCGGTTCCAGACGTTTCGGGGCGATGTGTCCGGCGTGCGGGTCCGTATTGAAGACGGCTCGGTTCAATTTACGGATGCGTCCGTGATCGGAAGCCGCGGGCCGTATGACTTGTGGCAGGCGACCGTTCCCTCAACAGGTTCGTCCACGCTGAGCTACGTGCTCGAAGTCTCCGACGGCGCCGACACCGATTACTACTCCGCAAAGGGGATGACCGAGGACCTCGATCTCTCGCAGCCGTTTGTGCTCAACTTCACAACACTCGAACACGCGCCCATCGGCTCGGCGCCCGTCAGCGGCGGGACCGTCTTCAAAGTCTGGTCTCCCGCCAGCACCTCCTGCACCGTCCGCGGAACATTCAACGCCTGGGCTGGCAATGCCGCTCTGACCAAAGTCGGCGAGCACTTCGTCGGCTTCGTCGCGGGCGCTGCGCCGGGCGCGCAGTACAAGTACTACTTCAACAACTCGGTCTGGGCCTCCGACCCGCGTTCCGCGGCACTCGTCCCCACCGGCGGGTACAACTCCGTGATCGTCGATCCCGATGCGTACAACTGGCAAGTCAACGACTTCTCGCCGGCGCCGATGGAGCAACTGGTGATCTATCAGTTGCACGTGGGCACGTTTGCCGGGCGCAACGATCCGAAGGGCAGCACGCCGAATCCATCGCGATACATCGACGTTGCGGCGCGGGCCGACCACCTGGCTTCGCTGGGCGTGAACGCCGTGATGCTCAATCCAGTGAATGAGTTCCCGGGCGATTTCTCGGGCGGATACAACACGGTTTCGCCGTTTGCGATCGAATCGAAGCTCGGCACGCCGGACCAATTCCGCCAGATGGTCGACGCGCTGCACGCCCGTGGAATCGCCGTGATTCTCGACATCGTGTACAACCACGCGGCGAGTTCCGACAACATCCTGTGGAACTTCGGCGGAGCGCAGCAGTACTTCGATGCTTCCGCAGTCGAAACGCCCTGGGGCGCCCAGTGCGATTACGACAAGGCCGCCGTGCGCCAGTACTACATCGATGCCGCGGAAACCATGCTGAGCGATTACAGGCTCGACGGCTTCCGCATGGACGCGGTGATGTACATGACCGATTCGGCGAACACGCCCCAGTGGTCGAACGGGCAGAAGATCATCCGCGCGATGCACGACAACCGAAACAACCGACACGCGGACAAGCACACGATCGCCGAGCTCTACATCGACAACAAGTGGGCGACCGATCCGACCACTTCGGGCCTTGGTTTCACGGCTCAGTACCAGAACGAGTTCAAGGAGGCGGTGCGTGCCGCGATCTTTGCCGCGGGTTCGGGCTCGCCGAATATGGGGCGCGTGGCCAACGTGCTTGACGGCCAGGGCGCGGGCGTCTCCGGCCGCAGCGTGCTGAACTACTTTGAACTCCACGACGACTGCTGGCCTCTGAACGGAACCAAACGCGCCGTCGCCAGCATCGATACATCCTTGCCTTCAGACGATCAGTTCGCGCGCGGGCGTACGAAGATCGGGCAGTCGTTCAATCTGCTCTCGCGGGGCGTGCCGGGGATCGTGCAAGGCACTGAATGGCTCGAAGATGAAGGCTGGGAATCGAGCCGCCTCGATTGGTCGCACAAGACCAGATATCCCGGCATTTTCAAGTTCTACAGCGACCTCATCGCGCTCCGCACTTCCGAGCCTGCGCTCTTCGCCGAATCGGCGTTGAGCGTTCTGCATACCAACGACTGGCTCGACGTCCTGGCGTGGGAGCGGCATGTGGATGGGGGCGGCTCGTTCGTCGCGGTGGTGAATCTTTCCAATAGCGAGCGCACGGACTATCGCATCGGAATTCCGCGCGAAGGACGCTGGGTTGTCGAGTTGAATTCCAACGATCTCCAATACGACGGCCCCGGCGGCGGGCCGGCTGGCGTGGTCCCGGTCGAGAGCGTGGCTGCCGACGGCCTCCCGCGCTCCGCCATGTTCACTCTTCCGGCACGCACAATGGTGCTGCTCAGGCACATCGCGTGCCCGGCCGACTTCAATGGCGACGGCCTCGTGGACGATTCCGATTTCGTTGCCTTCATCGCGGCGTACAACGTGCTCGATTGCGCCGACCCATCGATGCCAGCGAATTGCCCCGCCGACCTCAACGCCGACGCGGCCGTGGACGACAGCGATTTCGTTCTCTTTGTCGGAGCGTATAACAACCTCTTGTGCCCTTAACAATTGATCGCTCGCGGTTCCGTGCGCCGCAATCGGGGCCGCGTGAAAGGGCGTATGAAAGATCGCATGAAAAGGCGTGGGTTGTTACATGAAGTCGAGCACATGTAACACGGCGCTGCGCGCAGAAGCGCTCCGCGATTTTCCTTGGCTATTCCGCGAATGGCTGATAGCCTCGTCCCGCCGAATCCGAAATCTCAGGAGATCGAAGAGATGCCGACCGCGATCGAATCCGCCGTCCGTTCCGTTCATGCCGCCCTCTCAGACCTTCGCGGCACCCGAGTCGTGCGCCTCGCCGCAGGGCTTGGCGCGGCAGCGTCGCTCGCCGCTCCCGCGCTTGCCGCCACTCTCCCCGCCAACTTCGCCGAAACCAAGATCGGCACCGCCAACAGCGGCACCGCGATGCAGTTCTCGCCCGATGGCAAGCTCTACGTCCTCGAACAGGCCGGAACGATGAAGGTCTTCTCCGGTGGCGGGGTCACCTGGACACAGATCGCCCCCAGCGGCAATTTCTTCACCGGCAGTACCCTCACCGTCAGCTCGGCCGGTGAACGTGGATTGCTCGGGATCGCGTTCGACCCCGACTACGCCAACAACCGCTTCCTCTATTGCTATTACACAGCCACGACTCCCGCGGTGCACAACCGCATCAGCCGCTTCACCGCCAACGCGGACGGATCGCAGGTTGTCGCCGGGAGCGAAGTGACGCTGATGGATCTCGACAACCTCAGTTCGGCCACGAACCACAACGGCGGCGCAATCCACTTCGGCACCGACGGAAAGCTGTACGTCGCCGTCGGCGAGAACGCCAACGGCGCGAACTCGCAGTCGCTCGCCAATCGCCTGGGCAAGATGCTGCGGCTCAACCCCAATCCGGCAAACCCGATTCCATCCGACAACCCGACCAGCTTCCCCAACATCGCGGGATCGCCCAGCGGCAACAACCGGGCGATCTGGGCGGTCGGGCTGCGCAACCCGTACACGTTTGCCATCCAGCCTGGCACGGGCCGCATGTACATCAACGATGTGGGTGAGGGCACGTGGGAAGAGGTGAACCTGGGTGCCGCGGGTGCAAACTATGGCTGGCGCACCGCAGAAGGACCAAGCCCCGCCGGACTCGCGGGTATGACCTATCCGTTCATCGCGTATCACCACTCCAACAGCACGCTCACCTTCCCGACGCCCGGCTACACCGGCAATGTGATCTCCGGTGGCACGTTCTACAACGCGGCCAATTACACGTTCCCCCTTGAATACGTCGGCGACTACTTCTTCGGCGACGCCGGTGGCAGTTGGATCCGCCGATATGACCACGCCACCAGTACCGTGACCACCTTCGCCACGGGAACCGGGAGCGCCGTCGACTTCAAGACGGGGCCCGACGGCTCGCTTTATTACCTTTCCCGCTCGAACGCCGGCGTATACCGCGTCCGGTACGCGACAACGCTCGCCCCCTACTTCATCACGCAGCCCGCCACAACCCTGAACATCAACGAGTGCGGCACGGCGACCTTTTCGGTCGTCGCGGGGGGCGCAAGCACGCTTTCCTATCAGTGGCAGAAGAACACCGTTGACATCCCCGGCGCCACGGGCCCGAGCTACACGGTCTTGTCCGCGTCGCTCGATGACGATGGCGCAGCCTATCGCGTCATCGTCTCCAATGGCAACGCGCCGGATGCGATCAGCAACGTCGGCACACTGACCGTGCAGCCGATCGCCTCGATTTCCGAACAGCCCGAAGCCGCCACCACCTGCCCGGGTGGGTCGGCCGAATTCTCCTTGGCGGCGTCCGGCATCGGGCAGCTTTCGTATCAGTGGCAGATTCTGACCGCTCCAAATACATGGACCGCGCTGAGCGAACAGCCCGTCGCGCTCGCCTGCGGCGGCACGGCCTCGGCGACCTCACCCACCGAGCCCACGACGAACATCTCCCTCGTTGCCTGCACCGGCGTTGATCAGTATGCGGTGCGCTGCATCGTCACAAATGGCTGCGCCGAAGTGATCAGCGATCCGGCGCCGCTCGCGCTCTGCCGCGCCGATTTCAATTGCGATTCGGTGGTGGAAGACGCCGACTTTGCCGTCTTCGCCAGCGGGTACGACACCCTCGACTGCGCCGAACCGGCAATGCCCGCGGGGTGTCCGTCCGACTTGAACGGCGACGGGATGGTTGACGACGCAGACTTTGTTCTCTTCGTGGTGGCGTACAACGCGCTCGTGTGTCCGTGATCGGCTTGACGGTCCGGTACACTGGTCGCCGGGGCCGCAGTGTCCAGGCCGGCCCACAGCCGCGCGGACTGGGGCGGAATCAGAGGCCGGTGCGCATGGTGCGGGTTCTGTGCCGCCGGCTTTGGTGCCACAATGAAGAGGGAGAGTGAAATGCGCGGTCCTCTGTTCAGGTTTGCAATCGGGTCGCTTGCGCTGACACTTCCCACGATCTCGCTCGCAGGCGGCGTCACGATCGTCACCCACGGCTTCAACGCCGACATGGTTTGGGTGGACGCCATGGCAAACGCGATTGCCGCGCGTGCGGGGACGCCGGGCGTCACCGTCTCACGCCTCAATCTTGTCGTCACGCAGTCCGGCAGCAATCTCGTCGTCACGCCCTCGCCCGTCGCCGTTGCGCCCGACGCGACCTTCACCACCGGCGAGTTTGTCATCGGTCTCGACTGGACCGCGATCGACTCCTTCGCGCGCACGCCCGAGCCGGAGTTGCCACCCGGTGAAGAGGCCACGCCGACACAGAACGTCGCGCAGGCCGTATTCAATTATCTCGAGTCCGCGTCCTACGGCGGCAAGTCGATGCTCGCGCACCCGTTCCACCTCATCGGCCACAGTCGCGGCGGCGCGCTCGTCGCCTCGCTCGCACGCAGCATGGGTGAGCGGGGTGTGTGGGCGGATCACCTAACCACGCTCGACCCGGTACCGGTCTCGCTCTTTGGCGATGC
>JAEUJD010000151.1 GCA_016793015.1 Phycisphaerales bacterium | reverse complement strand
GGCCGCTTGAACGCTCTGGCGCCGACGCACGAGGAAGTGATCACCGACCTCATGAAGGGCTCGATCACGAGCTACAAGCAGTTGCCGCTGAATTTGTATCAGGTGCAGACCAAGTTCCGCGATGAGGCTCGTCCCCGGGCAGGGTTGCTCCGCTGCCGCGAGTTCATCATGAAGGATGCGTACTCGTTCCACATGGATATCGAAGGAGCGGGGGGGCTGAACACCACCTACGACGCGATGTTCCGGGCGTACACCAACATCTTCACCCGCTGCGGTCTCGACTTCACGGCCGTCGAGGCCGAATCCGGCCCGATCGGCGGCAGCGCGAGCCACGAGTTCATGGTCAATTGCGCGAGCGGCGAAGACACGATTCTGAAATGCCCGGTGACGGGGTATGCCGCGAACATGGAGAAGTGCGAGATCGGCGAGCGTGCCAAGGGCACGTTCCAGGAGCCCGCAACCGGCGACCTGCTCGAAGTGCACACTCCGAATCTGCCCGGCATCCACGAAGTCGGCAAGAAGATGGGTGTGAAGCCCGAGCGGATGCTGAAGACGATCGTCTTCAGCGTCGGCGAGGGTGAGTCGTCGAGCGTGAAGTGGATCATCGCGACCGTCCGCGGCGATCAGGATGTGAACGAGGGCAAAGTGAAGGCGTTGTCCGGCTTCAAGAAAATCGCGATGGCGGATGAAAAGGCGGCGCGTGCCGCGGGCTTTGCGATTGGATATGTCTCACCGAAGACAGTGAACACTGTGCCGGGCACGCTGTTGCTGGTTGATAGCGATGCCTCGATGGGGGGGTTCTGGGCCACCGGCGCCGACAAGGCCGACTACCACGTGAAGCATTTCAACTGGCGGCGCGATGTTGGTTCAGCGCTTGATAGCGCTGAAAAAGTCAAAGTGGGGGACCTTCGCAACGCCGTGGAGGGCGACCCCTCACCTCGCTCTCCGGGCGCGAAGCTCGTCGCCGCAAGGGGCATCGAGGTCGGGCACATCTTCAAGCTCGGCACGAAGTACTCCGACGCGATGGGCTTCAGCATCATGGATGACAAGCAGCAGAAGCGCAGCGTGATCATGGGCTGCTACGGAATCGGCGTCAGCCGCACGATGGCGGCATGCGTCGAACAGAACAACGACGCGAACGGCATCTGCTGGCCCGCGCCGATCGCGCCCTATCACGTGCTGATCACGCTGATGAAGCCGGAAGATGCGAAGCACAACGAGGTCGCCGGCAAGATCGCGTGCGAGCTTTCAGGAATGGGCGTCGATGTTCTCATCGACGACCGAGACGAACGCCCCGGTGTCAAGTTCAAGGATGCGGACCTCGTCGGTATCCCGATTCGCCTGACGATCGGCGACAAAGCCCTCGAGCAGGGTGGCGTCGAGTACAAGACTCGCCGCGATACCGGCAAGGGCGAGGTTGTGTCGCTCGCGGATGTCGCGGCGAAGTGTGCGGCGGTTATCAATTCCTGATCGGCCCCAGGTCGAAATTACGACTCGGGTGAATCGATGAGTTCCTGAAGTCGTGCCGCGAGAGGTGCGCTGAATCGCCGTGTCCAGGATGCGTCGATCAATCCGACTTCCAGCATGTCCTGCAGATGCACCTGATCTTTTCGGCGGAACGAAGTCAGTTTCATCCGTACCAGAGACTCGAGCGACACGACCGCGAATTGTCCATCGCCGGGACGCGATGATTCGGTAATGTCCGGCGAGGGTGAATCGTACTCAGGCCGGACTTTTTCTCCGGCGAAAACGATGTGGACAGCATCCCGCAGTTTGGCTTCGCTGCCGTCCAGGAAAGCGTCGATGCCCGCGACATGCCGACGAATAAACCCGGCGGCTTCGAGTGCTGCGGCTGCCCGTTCAAAGTCGTCGCGACGCAGCAGAATATCGACATCCTGCGTGTTTCTAACGGCGGTTGCATCCACCGTCGCCACCCAAGCGGCGACGGCGTTGCCGCCAGCCACCGCGTACGCAACTTTGGCTGCATCAAGCGCCGACGAAGCCCGCAGAAGTCGATCTCGCACGCGTTCCACGCCGAGCATCATCCTTTCGAGAAGTGTCATGTCCGAAGAGAGCGGGAGCACACAGCATTCTAGAGACGTCTTGTCGCTCACGAATTCTCAGGATTCGCCCTTTCACTTCGCCCCGCTGGGAGGCAATAACATCTTTACTTGTCCACGATCCGCCCAGTTCACGCTGAACATGCTCCCCGGCTCGATGTCGCCCGCTCTCTCTTCCGCGAATACGCCAAGAGCATCGAGCACCTTGCCGCGGCGAGTTTCGCGCAGCAGGATCTCGAAGGCGAGTTGAGATCGCTCCCAGGCAAGTACGCGACGCCTCAAGGATGTATTCTGCTTGCCATGGACGGTGATCATGCCATTGGCTGCATCGCTCTGCGCCCGATCGCCGCCGCGGCACACGACAAGCCCGGCGAACGAATCTGCGAAATGAAGCGTCTCTACGCCAAACCCGAAGCCCGCGGCAGGGGGGTCGGACGGTTGCTTTGCGAAGAGCTCATTCGGTTCGCAAAGGCTGCCGGCTACACACTCATGAAGCTCGATACCGAGCCCGAGCTCGCGGCCGCGTGCAAGCTGTATAGCTCTCTCGGATTTGTCGATATCCCGCGTTACAACGATGACCCGAAAGCCGAAACGATCTACTTGGGCCTCCGGCTCGGGTAGGCGGGGGGTGCTATCCAGCAGCTCGGGACCAAATTGCATTTGCTTGCTTTTCTTCGGTCTGATGTCCGAAAACGCGGTGCAATCAACAAGGAAATCGAACCGGTGGGGGGCTCTTGCCGGATAAAGACCTGCATGCTGCCCCGCTTGCACATTCCTGACGGGATCGCCAAACGACCCGACATGGCGCCGACCGATCGGGCCAAACCACTCTTTGAGTCGGCGCTCGTGGGCATCGGCGTCCTTGAGATCCCCTCCAATCACCCCGAATGGAACCACGATCGCACCGGCTACTGCTGGCCCGCGATCGGCTTGCCTCGGATCCCCTACCAGATCAAGGTTGAATCGGATGCACCCGTTGTGACGGACCGAAACACGGTCTTTTTCACGAACGTGGGGGCCACGTACCGGCGCCGGAATCTGCTGCCTCAAGGGCTGCAGAACGACTGGGTTGATATCCGCCCTGAGCTGCTCGCCGACATGCTGACCGCCGCCACAGGCAAGCGGCACGAACCGACGTCTCGATTCCCATGGAGCTTCGGTCCCTCACCCACGACCCCCCTGCTACGCGTTCACGCGCTGAATTCAGTCCTCGCCGACGGGGGAAATCACGACCCTTTGCGAGTCGAGGAGACCGTGCTCGAGGTCATCTCCGAAATCATCGAGGCCAACGTCGAAGCCCGAGGCACGGTCCGGCGCCGTCGCCCCTCCGCTGCTCAGGCCCAGTTTCACCAGGCATCGGTCGAAGAGGTTCGCCGGGTTCTGGCCACAAACCCACACCTCCCACACAGGCTTGAGAATCTGGCGGCGGGGGTGTGCATGTCACCGTTCCACCTCTGCCGCGTTTTTAAGAGGCACACCGGCCTGCCTGTCCACCGTTACCTGGAGCGCCTCCGGCTGCGTCAGGCCCTTGCATGCGTGCTCGACACCAAGGAGCGGATGATCTCAATCGCGTCCAATTGCGGCTTCTGCAGCGAGGCCCACCTCTCGAACGCGTTTCTGCGGGAATTCGGTCATCGCCCGAGCCGGCTGAGGCGGAACAGAGCCGCGGCAATCAGTTGCCCCGACTGAGGCGTTCAAGATGGGCAAAGCAATGAGTTGTACGCCGCCAGGAAAATGACGAAGTCGGCATCATCGACGAAGTCATCTAGGTTGAGGTCCGTCGGGCAGGCTGCGGGCATGGCCGGGTCGGCACAATCAAGCAGGTTGTACGCCCCGATAAACACCACGAAGTCCGCGTCGTCGACGAGATCGTCATCGTTGAAATCCGCTCCGCATCCCTCCGCAAAGCCATCGATCGCGTTCAGTGAGTCGGGGTCATAGCCCGTGTGATCTGGGATCGAGAGCGCCGAGAACACCCCGTTGCGATCGATGCGAAGCCGAACGTTCGCCCAGTCGTCCCACGCTGGCATGGGCTCAGCGAACAGCGGCAGGGACGGCGAGTTGAGGCCGCTCGGAAACGCCGCCGAATTCGGGAACGCGTTCAGCTCCCGCGGCGGCAGGAAGAACTCGATGCTCCCGTTGCCGTTGAGATCGATCGGCGCCATCCCCCGCTTCGCGAACTTGATCGTTCCCGTGTCGTCGATGTACGGCATCCGGTATCGGGCGTAGACGGATGCATCCGGGTCATTGGGGTCGGGCGCGAAACCGTTGTTCTCGTTGGGGGCTTCCTCGCTCTGGGACCGTGCCTGGGCACGCGAGAAATCGAGGCGATAGAAATACTTCGAGAACGGGCGGGGCGTCACCAGCAGGTAGTTCATGATGCTCAGGTAGTTGGGCTTGTATTTGATGGGATCCTGCCCGCCGTGGTCCAGACCGAGCGTGTGCCCGAGCTCGTGCATGAAGGCCGCGGCAACCTTTTCGGTGAGCGAACTTCCGGTCAGCGTTTCGGCGCCCTTGAACGAGTAGACGAACTGATCGCCGCCGAGCTCCGCAAGGCCGACGTACGGCCTTACGTCGACCTTGTCGGATCGAACAATGTCGTGAAACGCGAGGCAGTACCGGGCGATCTGCTCCCATGCCGGACGGACGAGAGCCCAATTGGGCTTGGAGCGCATTTGAAGCGTCCCGAAATGACCCTCGGTGACGCTCGCTGCCTCGACGGGGAATGCCGCGCTCAGCCCGGCGGCGGCGGCGAGGCCGGTCGGGGGCATCAGCCCGCTGGTGATGGCCTCATCGCGGATGATGTGCAGCCGGATGCCGCGTACGCCATCGATGTTGTCGATGGGGGCCTTGGCGAATGCCTTGGTCACGAGATCGGCCGCCGCGGCGGACATCATCGTGTTGGGCGATGAATCGATCTCAACGAAAAGGTCCTTGTGATCGGGCGTAGCACCCATCGCGTGCAAATCGATGTCGACGATGTTGTCGGCATCGACGTAGACGCCGCCCCCCTGCTCGACGGGCATCTCCCAGATGTCGGGCATGCCGTCCGCGTCGGAGTCGATGTTGATCTTGAGGCGGTAGGTGCGACGCACGCCATCCTGGATGAGTTCGCCGACGATCCAGCCGGTGTCGCTCACACCGGTGGCGGTGCGGAGCGTCACGCCGGCAGGCAGCTGAACACCGAGCAGCGTGTCAAGGCGAATGGTGGTGCCTCGAAACCAGAGCCAGGGCGTGGAATCGCCGTTGGTGTAGTCGTTTCCGATCACCACGCCAACAGAGGTGACCCCCAAGGCTTCGCTTTCTGGCAAACCAGTGGTGGGGGCGAGAGTGAACCACTCGCCTTGGATGAAGGCGTGGCCCCGGTGAGTTCCGCCCGGGCCGTTGCTGGAGGTGAGCGCGATGTTCCCGTTGGGGGCGACGTCCTTGATACCCGCGGGCCCGATGGGTGAGAGGTCGAGGTACGACGTTTTGAACTCATTGAACGTGGGGGTGTTGACGATCAGCAACTCGGTCGGCGGCGGATCGTCAAAGTTCACTTGGACGAGATCGAAGTAGGTCTTGCCGCGGTCGTCGCGATCGGCGATCAGGGTCGGGCGGACGCGGGGGTCGTCCAGAAATCGCCTCTTGACGCCATTCGCAAACGCGATGTCTATGGCCATGCCAGTGCCAGGTATGTTGGGCGTGGCGGCATACACCGTGTTGCCGAACGTGTCGGACGCACTGAAGTGACGCCTAGCGGGATCGAAGCTGCTGGTGGACGAACCCACAAACGTCGTCACGCCAACACTGGAGGTTCCGGTGGACGAATTGGTGCTGAACCGATTGCCGAAGATCTGACCCGATCGGGTGATCGCGAAGGCGAAAGGATCCGCAGCGAGCGACGGTCCGAGGGTGGATGAACCGGTCCGGTATGCCTGCCCCCCCCCATCAAGATTCAGCAGATGAATGAACTGACCAGCATCGTTCACTTTGCTTTGCAGAGCCCCGTTCGGCAACGCCGTGCCGGTCAGGATCTGGAACGACTCGACCTGGAACGGAGGCGGCGGGGCGGCATCGGCTGAACCGCCAAGCGCGGAAAAGATGGCGGCGAAGCAACACAAGACCGATGAGAAAGCCGCATGCATGAACAGACGCTCCGTTGCCGCCCAAGTAGATTCTCGGGGCCTCAGGACGATACTCGGACAAGGCGTCGTTTCAGAGAGAAATCAACCTGTTCGAGGCTTTTGGGAGCGACGCGCCGATGTTCAGCCCGGGGTTCCCAGCAAGCGTCGCGACGAAGCCGGAAAGCCACCTGGTTGTATTTAACATAACATATATTATAGGACGTTGTATCTAGTTCGGAACCGTCGTTCCAGGGAACGCCCACGCCCGGCTTTCGGCCCAGTTGGCGAGGTCTTTCGAGTACGAACTGAGTCGGTAGAAGAGCAGCCTGTGGCCTCCGAAGAACTTCCACCGTTCGGGGCGGCCGAGGGATTCCCAGAGTTTGTCTCCCAAATCAGACGGCACGACCGAATCGAAGCGAGCGTGGACCATCAGTACTCGATCAGTCGGAATGGACTTGCCGGTTATGAGCGGATCGACAAGGCAGTGGGAATTGAAGCTCGTGGCCAGTGCTCTTTGTTGCTCGGAGAGGGGGGTGTCGTCGCGCCATTTCACGACATCTCGGTCGCTGTTCAGGTCGGTTCGCTGAAGCAATTCAACAAGATCGCCCCCGGCTCCAACCAGAATCAGGCCGGCGAGATGATCGCGATGCAGCGAAGCGAAAGCCACCGCGGCCGGCGCTCCCCCGCTGCACCCCACGACAATCAGCGGCTTATCGCTTTGTGAAGGCGCATGCTTGTCGCGAAGCACGAGTCCACCGGCACCCGCGAACGCGGCATCAAGAACGCTCTTGTTCAGGTCGCGGGCGAGGGACTCCCCCGCTTGAGCCGCGTCGCTGTACATTTCGAGAAAGCGGCCACTGCGAGAAAGTTCTTCCATCGATTGCTGAAACTCAAAGGTGAAGCGATTCATTGGGTCGGATGGCAGGTCTTGGAGAACGACGCGGATTCCGACTTGTCTCGATAGCCCTGATTCGCGAAGTGCGATCAACGTGAACCCGCGACGGACGAAGTCGACTTGTGTGTCCAACTCGAATTGCCAACTCTGCGCAATTCCCCCGAACCAGACAACCGTCCCGGGAGAGGTTTCAGGTGAAACTGTTGGGATGAAGAGGAGTTCGCGCGACGAATCAATCACACTGAAGACCGGATTCAATCCGAAAGTGTCTGGTCGCGATGGATCTTTGATCCAAGTTAACTGCGTCAATTCTTGCCAATCCGGGGGCACGGGGACCGCGCGCCAAAAGAGCAGTGGCTCATCCTTCTGACTACGGCGACTTGAGCGTCTGTTCGACGCGCCGAATTCTCGCTCGCCGTCCACAAAGAGCCAACCACCGGCTTGGAGTTTGTGCCTCACCTTAAATCGGGACTGCCGTTCAAGGAGCTTCGCGGTTAACTCGTCAAGGCTCGCTCCCGGCCTTGAAACGTACTCGGGAACTTGCTCTGGCATTGATTCGAGGATTGCCTTCGCGGAAACCTCATCGGTAGGAGGCATCGCGAATTGAGTCGATGTCAACTCCCGGTTGGAAACCGACTGCGCGGGCTCGTGCGACATGCAGCCAGAAATCAAGCACACCAGCGCCAAACCGACGATTGCTTGGCGATGCTGTTGTCGTAAACGTCTCGGTCGAATGCCACACACGAATGCAATTCTCCGCTGGTGAGCGGAGAATGCTACAAGGGTGAGCTTCATAACGCAACTGGCACGACGCTGCAAACGCGGTCAACTCCGCTTGCCGGCTTCATCGTTTCGAAACGCTTTCAGCCTTCGTCGATCGCGATGCGAACCATGCCTCTGCCGCGCGGATGTCCTCTTCGCTCAACTGATGCCCGCCGGGCTTCGTGTGTGCTTTCACAGCCGCTCCGGCATCGCTGAACAACTTCACAAGCCGCGCGGTTTCGGTCGGGGTGGCGATCGGGTCCGATCGCCCGCTCAGGATGAGAATCTCCTTGCCCTTCAGGTCTGGCTGCTTTTCGGGCAGCAGGGGAACCATGGGCCGAAGAAGTGCCGCGGCAGCGAGGGTCTCTGGACGCAACAGCAGCAACCCCCCTGCTATGTTCGCGCCGTTTGAGTAACCGACCGCGGTTATGTTGTGTTCGTCGAGTCCGTAGGCCTGCGCAGCCTCGGCCACGAACTCCGCGAGCGCGTGGGTTTGCTTCTTGAGGTCTTCCACATCGAAGACACCTTCGGCGAGGCGGCGGAAGAACCGGGGCATGCCGTTCTCGAGAACCTTGCCTCGGGGGGATAGGAGTGCAGCGCCGGGGCGGAGGCGGCTGCCCAGGCCCAGGAGGTCGTTCTCGTTGCCTCCCGTGCCATGCAGGAGCAGAAGTGTCTCGGTGATCGTCGGATCGGTGGCGGGAATGAAGCGGTGCGTGAATGAGAGTTTCTTCTCGCTCATGAGTTTGCTCCTTGGGGCAAACGGATCTTGGGCAGGTGG
Organism: Phycisphaerales bacterium; assembly: GCA_016793015.1. GTDB lineage: Bacteria > Planctomycetota > Phycisphaerae > Phycisphaerales > UBA1924 > JAFEBO01. The sequence goes on along the minus strand of JAEUJD010000151.1, from coordinate 51,695 downwards.
GATTCGATCGAGGCGCGAACCGATTCGAACTGCTCGGGCAACTTGAGTTCCATGCCGAGAGTGGCGGCCGGCTCGTCCACGGCAAATCCCGGGATGTCGGTCGCGATCTCAAAGAGCACGCCGCCGGGCTCGCGGAAGTAGATCGAGTGGAAGTAGTTGCGGTCCATCACGGGGGAGACGTGGAAGCCTTCCTCGGTAAGTTGGCGACGCCACTTGGCTTCAGAGGCATCATCGGGCGTGCGGAATGCGACGTGGTGAACAGTGCCTGCTCCCATCGAGCCGGCTTTGCTCCCAGGGACGTGCAACAGATCGACCACTCCCCCACTTGCGTCGGCTCCGACATAGCGGAAGCGATTGCCGTCGACGCCAGCGGCGGTGAAGCCCATGGTCTTCGTGAGTACCTCGGCAGTGACTTCCTGATCGCTCTCAGAGAGCGAAACACCGTGGAAGCCGCGGATCGCGTGTTCGGTGGGGACTGTGCCTGCCGCCCACGGGGCACGAGGGTCGTTTGTCGCAACCAGTTCGAGCTGCATCCCATCGAAGTCCGTGAAGGTCAGAACCTGATCGCCGAATCGCGCGGGCACGATTTCGTACGAAACGGCGCTGGCTTCGAGCCGCTTCTTCCAGAAGTCGATCGAGCCTTTCGGGATCGCGAACGCCGTGCTGGAAACCTGCGGCGCACCGATCCTGCCCCGATAGGCTCCGGGCCAGGCGAAGAAGGTCAGAATGGTTCCGGGCCGGCCGAGTTCATCGCCGTAATACAAGTGGTAGCTGCGCGGGTCATCAAAGTTCACCGTGCGCTTCACCAGCCGAAGGCCCAGGACGCCGCAGTAGAAGTCGATGTTCTTCTGGGCATCGGAAGTGATGGCGGTGACGTGGTGGAGACCTGAGATTTTCTGGGACATGTCAAACTCCGTTCTTTGCCGGGAAGGATCGGGCTGCCACTTTTGCAGGCTGGCCGGACGCTGCCCGAGTGAGTTTGGATGCTTGAACGGAGCAAAGGGCACAGGGCCGGTGCAAAGTCATAACCGCAATGCGCCCTTGGGAATAGGGGTTTTCTGAGCGTGGCGGGCTGGTAGGATGCGAGCCCTGTTTCGGCCCATCGTTTGCGAAAACGTCCCTCCACTTTCCAACGGATTGAACGCTCTACCTATGGCTCACACGAACAAATCGTCCGCACTCCGGTCTTCGACTCGCCCGGCTGCACAGAAGCGTGTTGCGGCAAACGGCAGCGTAAAACTCGAACAAGGCGCACTCTCAATCGATGATGTCGTTCGTGTCGCGCGCGAAGGCGGTCGCGTCGAGGTGTCTTCAAAGTCGATCGCCGCGATGAAGAAATCTCGCGCTGTGGTCGAGCGGGCGCTGAAAGACGGGGATGCGCACTACGGGATCAACACCGGCTTCGGTTCCCTGAGCAAGCAGCGGATCGGGGAAGCTGATCTCGCAGCGTTGCAGCGGAATCTGGTGAGGTCGCATGCTGCGGGAGTCGGCGAGCCTTTGCCACGCGATGTGGTTCGGGCGATGATGTTGCTGCTCGCGGCATCGCTGGCTCGAGGCCTTTCGGGCGTTCGGCCGGTGGTCTGCGAGACGATCGTGGCCATGCTGAACAAGGGCGTGACGCCGGTTGTTCCGAGTGTGGGAAGTGTCGGTGCATCGGGAGATCTTGCCCCGCTTTCTGCCGCGGCACTTGTTGCCATCGGCGAGGGCGAAGCGGAGTACAAGGGCAGGCGGATGGGCGGCGGGGCCGCGATGAAGGCTGCTGGCATCAGGCCGGTCGAGCTTTCCGCGAAAGAAGGGCTTGCGCTCATCAATGGCACGCACCTCATGGCCGGATGGGGAAGCCTGCTTTCGCACGAGGCTTCAACTGTGTTTGGGGCGGCGACGATCGCGACGGCCATGTCGATCGATGCGTGTAGGGCAACGGATGAGTTCCTGGACGATCGCCTGTATCGAGCGCGTGCCAGCGAGAACATGCGGCTCGTGGCGGAGCGGATTCGCGAGCTGCTTCGGAGCAGCGAAATCGTTCCGAGCCACGTTGTCGATGACCCGCGAGTGCAGGACCCGTACTCCCTTCGCGCCTCCCCCACTGTTCTTGGTGCGTGCTGGGCCGCGATGGGCAGTTTGAATGCCGTCCTGGAATATGACGAGCTCGGCGCCGTGACCGACAACCCGCTGGTGTTTCCAACGACTGGTAGCAAAGGCGACATTTTGTCCGGCGCAAATTTCCACGGCATGCCGCTCGCGATCCCGCTCGACACGCTCGCGATCGCGCTCTGCCACATCGCGGGGATTGCCGAACGTCGCATTTACCTCATCACCGGCGCCTTCGAGCCAGAAAGCCGCCTCAAACCCTACCTCTCGCCCCAGCCCGGCCTGCAAAGCGGCTTGATGATTGCTCAGTACACCGCCGCGGCGTGCGTGAATGAGATGGTTGGACTCGCGACACCCGCAAGCGTGGCCAACATTCCGACATCCGCCGGCATGGAGGATTACAACTCGTTCGGGCCGCGAAGCGCTGCGAAGGCAGCTCGCTCGCTGGATCTTGCACGCCACGTTGTCGCGATCGAATTGATCTGTGCCGCTCAAGGGCTTGAGGCCCATCGGCCGCTCAAGAGCGGCAAGGGCGTCGAAGCGGCGTACAAGACCGTACGGTCGAAGGTGAAGAAACTCACCGAAGATCGACCGCTGACGGCGGACATCGAGGCCGTTTCCGAACTTATTCGCGACGGCGCATTCGCGGGCGTTTAGAGAGTCTTCGACCCGTGCGCGGTGCGAGTCGGGTTCCACTGTGCCGCCGCGTTGCGGCGAAAAGGCATCAGAATCCGCTCCGGAGTCGAAGGTGATCAAGCGTTCAGCGAACACTACGCCAGCACGGACTGTGCGATGTACCAGAACGCAAAGCATGCGCCGATGAAGTACGCGCCGTAGATCGCGAGAAGAACGAGCAGCGTCGCGAGCCACCGACCGGGCGTCCAATCCGGGTGGAGGAATCCCCTCAGCCTCGTCACATCCTCCGCGAGGATCCCGACGAACGTGATCATGAAGAGGCCGACGAGCGGAGCCAGCAACGGGTGCATCAGCCCGAGCAGTACGGTTGCCAGAGCCAAAACAAGCGGGACCCAGATCGACTGGCGGAGTTTGGATCGGAGAAGGCGGCCAATTTCAGCAGCATCCGCGCTGTCCCGCTCGAAACTGCCGCATTCAGGGCAGCGACTCCGAAGCGAGAGTCCGTCAAGGGAATAGCCGCAGCCGCCGCAACGCATGGGCTGAGAATACGGGTGGTGCGGGCTTCGCTGCCGAGCCCCCGTTCACTACACTCGGGCTTCCAGACGAATGCTTGAGGAGCGATGAATGGCGTCCAAAGTTTCTGAAACGACCGACAAGGTTTCCAAGATCCTCGCTGATGCGACGAAGTCACAATCTCCGGTGTCCGGCCCACGCATCGTCCGCGCTCCCCGCGGCAACAAGAAGACCTGCAAGACCTGGCAGACCGAGGCCGCGATGCGGATGCTGATGAACAACCTCGACCCGGAGGTTGCCGAGCGGCCCGACGATCTCGTCGTGTACGGCGGGCGCGGGCAGGCGGCGCGTTCATGGCCCGCATTCGATGCGATTGTCGCGACACTGAAGCGCCTCGAACCCGACGAGACGTTGCTGGTTCAATCCGGCAAGCCGGTCGGCGTGATCGAAACACATCCGGATGCACCCCGCGTGCTGATTGCCAACAGCAATCTCGTCCCCCACTGGGCAACGCAGAAACACTTCGATGAACTCGCGGCCAAGGGCCTCATGATGTACGGCCAAATGACGGCCGGATCGTGGATCTACATCGGCACGCAGGGAATCGTGCAGGGGACGTACGAGACGTTCCGCGAACTCGGCGAGCAGCATTACAAGAGCGACCTCGCGGGCAAACTCTGCGTCACCGCCGGCTGCGGCGGCATGGGCGGCGCTCAGCCTCTCGCAATCACCATGAACGGCGGCACCTGCCTGATCGCGGATGTCGATCAGACCCGCCTCGATCGCCGCGTGAAGGATCGCTATCTCGATGAAGTGGCGCCCACACTCGATGAAGCCATCGATCGCGCCGTGAAGTATGCGAAGGAAAAGAAGGCACTCAGCGTGGGCGTTTGCTGCAATGCAGTGGAGATGCTCGATCGCCTCCTCGCCCGCAAGATTACGCCGGATGCGCTGACGGACCAGACCAGCGCCCATGACGCACTCAATTACGTCCCCGCCGACATGTCACTCGATGAAGCCGCCAAGCTCCGCACCAAGAACCCGAAGAAGTACGAAGAAGAGAGCATGAAGACCATGGAGCGCCACGTGCGGGCAATGGTCGCGCTCCAAAAACGCGGGGCGATCACCTTCGACTACGGCAACAACATCCGCCAGCGTGCTCTTGATCAGGGTTTCAAGGACGCGTTCTCCTTCCCGGGTTTTGTGCCTGCGTACATCCGGCCGCAGTTCTGTGTCGGGCGCGGACCGTTCCGCTTCGTCGCACTCTCGGGCGACCCCGAGGACATTTTCACGGCGGACGCGGCTCTCATCAAACTCTTCCCGAAGGACAAGGGCCTCCACCGCTGGCTGAAGATGGCCCGCGAGCGCATCGCTTTCCAGGGGCTTCCGGCCCGCATCTGCTGGCTGGGCCAGGGGCAGCGAGACAAGGCCGGCGTCATGCTGAACGACCTTGTCAAATCCGGCAAGATCAAGGCCCCGATTGTCATCGGCCGTGACCACCTCGACTGCGGCAGCGTTGCCAGCCCCAACCGCGAAACCGAGGGCATGAAGGACGGGACCGACGCTGTCAGCGATTGGGCGATTTTGAACGCGATGGTCAACGTCGCCAGCGGCGCGTCGTGGGTCAGTTTTCACCACGGTGGAGGTGTCGGAATCGGCTTTAGCCAGCACGCCGGGCAGGTGATCGTGGCGGATGGCACCCCCGACGCTGCTGCGAGGCTCCGAAGGGTCCTGACGAACGACCCGGCCATGGGTGTCTTCCGGCACGTGGACGCGGGCTACGACGAAGCCAAGGCCTGTGCGAAGGACCAGAAGATCGATATCCCGATGCGATCGAACTGATCGGGTTCGCGGACGGGCCCGGTTGCCTCCCGCTACATTGAGCACATGCCGACTTTTTCGCTCCCCCATTGCCAGCCCGCCCAATACCCCCTCGACATCCCCGCGACCCGATTTGCATCAACCATTTCGACGACGACGCCGGAGGGCTGTTCGATCGCGTTGCTCGGCATGCCCGACGACCTAGGCGTCCGCCTCAATTCGGGACGGCCGGGTGCGAAGGAGGGGCCTCAAGCCATCCGGGACGCTCTGGCGCGCTACGGGGTGGCGGAGCAGTTTCTATGCGATCTGCCGCGGGTGTATGACGCGGGAGACGTGATGCCGGCGGAAGGGGAAACGGGCGCGGCACTCGCCCAGACGCACGATCGGATCAGCGAGTGCGCCGAGACCTTGGCGCGGAGCAACATGCTCGTACTGGGCCTTGGCGGTGGGCACGATCTGACCTATGCCCTGGCTCGCGGAGTGTGGCGTGCCCACGGCAAGAAGCCCATGCCTGGACTTTACTTTGATGCGCATCTCGATGTGCGTGATACCGTGGGCAGCGGGATGGCCTTTCGCAAGCTTCTCGAGGAGGGCATCGCGTCGCACCTTCGCATCGCCGGGTTCAATCCGCTGGTCAATCTGCGGGAGCATGCGGAGTGGTTTGTGAAGCGTGGCTGCACGATCGCACCGGAGGGGGCCGAAACTCTGGGGGGCATCGAGCCGCAGGGAGCGTTTGTGAGCGTCGATCTCGATGTCATCGAGATGAGTGCCGCTCCGGGGGTCAGCGCGCCCAATCCGGCGGGGCTGAGTCCGCATCAACTGGCGTCGGCGATGTACTGGCTCGGGATGCACTACAACGTGCGGTGTCTTGATTTCATGGAGCTTTGCCCCCCACACGATGAGGGCGGGCGCACGGCGCGGGTGGCGGCACACTTGCTGCTGTCTTTCCTCCGGGGCGTGGGGATGCGCCAGCCTGTAAACGGATGACCGTTCGAGCCGCGAATGTGATACGCTGCGTTTGGAGGTTCGGGGGAACGAGCACGTTGGCTTTCTGTCGAGGACTCGAATGAGCCTGTTGATTCGCCGTTGCCGCCTGCTTTCGATGGAGGCCCCACAGGGCTTCGTCGGGGTGCGCACCGGGGAGGCGATGCGTGGGTTGCGCGTGCGCGAGAACGTCGATGTGCTGGTGCGGGCGGGGCGGATTGAAGCGGTCGGTGACGGGCTCACGGTGCCTCCGGGCGGGCAGGTGATCGATGCCCGGGGCGATGTATTGATGCCCGGCTTTGTCGATTGTCACACGCATCTTTGCTGGGCGGGCAACCGCATCGACGAGTGGACGCGCCGGCTCGCGGGCGAAAGCTACCTCCAGATTCTCAAGGATGGCGGGGGCATCATGAGCACCGTGCGGGCGGTGCGCGAGACGCCTTTGATCACACTGACGGAAGAATTGCGCAAGCGGCTCGATGCGGCACTCCGCCAGGGAATAACGACGATCGAGATCAAGTCGGGGTACGGCTTGAACACCGAAGCCGAACTGAAAATGCTCCGCGCGATCCGCGACGCGGCACTGACCTGGCCGGGGACGGTGGTTTTGACGGCGTTGCTCGGACACGCGATGGACACGAGCATCGGCGACCGGGCGTTCGTGGAACGGACGATCAATGAGACCTTGCCCGCCGTGCATGCGGAATTTCCGGGCGTGGCGGTCGACCTTTTCTGCGAAGAAGGCGCCTGGACGCTTTCGGATTCGCTTCAACTGCTGAATGCCGCGAAGGAGTTGGGCCATGCGCTCCGCGTCCACGCGGATCAGTTCACCAGCCGCGGCATGGTGACCGAGGCGGTTCGCATGGGCGTCCTGAGCGTGGACCATCTTGAGCAAACAGCCGGCACCGAGCTCGACCTTCTGGCAAAGAGCCAGACGTTCGGCGTCGGGCTGCCGATCACCGCGATCAACCTGGGCAACTCGGCCAAGGGCACCCCGTTTACCGGAATGTCGGCGGGGATCAAGTTTGCAAACCTGCGGGAATTGGTCGATCGGGGCGGGCGGGTGTGTCTGGCGACGAACACCAATCCCGGATCCGCGCCCTCGATTTCGATTCCGCTGGTGGTTGCGCTGGGCGTGCGTTTCTGCGGGTTGACCGTGGATGAAGCTCTGACAGCCGTGACGATCAATCCCGCGATGATGCTGGGGTTCAAGGACCGGGGCGTGATCGCATCGGGCAAGCGGGCGGATCTCGTCTTGCTGCGACACTCTGACTATCGCGAGCTCGCGTACGAGCTGGGGGGCGACCCCGTGCGTGCCGTGATCGTGGGCGGACACGTTGCGCGGTACTACGCCAGCGCGTGAACGAAGAGCTCGGCAGCGTTTGGCGCCGCGGTTCGCGCTGCACGAGTCCATCCAAAAGAAAAACGGCCCCGCAACTTGCGGGGCCGCTGTTTGGACCTGGAATCAAAGGGGCTTAGTTGCAGAGCAACTGGTCGTACGCAACCACGAAGACCTGGAAGTCGGCATCATCGACGATGCCGTCGTAGTTCAGGTCGGCGCGGCAGCCTCCGCCGCCCAAGCGGGGCATCGCCGAATCCGAGCACGCGGCAACGTCGTACGCGGTGATGAAGGACGAGAAGTCGACATCATCCACAACGGCGTCGATCTGGAGATCGGCATCGCACCGGGCGCCCAGCGTGATGATGTTGTTGATGTTGTCGACCGTGCCCGCGATCGAGGTGTAGCGGGCGTAGACCTTGATGCCGCCGGTATTGAGGCGGCTGCCGGCATTGACGATCAGGGTCTCGACGTAGACGGCTTCGCGAACCGACTGGCCCCGGGCGTCGTTGTCGAAGGCATCGACAAGGTTGAGCACGGTTGCATTCGGGCCAACCTCGAGGATGCCGACTGGGAAGCTGCTGTCGATATCAGCACGCAGCGCCGCACCGGCCGGGCCGTAGTCACGGCTCATGGCCTCCATGGTGGAAGCACCCTGGCCGCTGTTGTTCATGCGGATGCCGCCGGCCAGCATGTTGAAGGGCTGCGAATCAAACGCGGTGGAGAAGAACGAGCGGCCGACCTCGACCGAGCCGCCGGCGATGGAAAGTCCGCCGCCTTCGGCCATGGACAGGTCGGACTCGATGCGGAGACCAACCGGGAGCCCGATGCAAGTCGGGCATCCCGAGAACGAGCCGGTGAGCGTGCCCGAGTTGGCGACGCTGCCGTACAGAGCCGTTGCACCACCGGTGAGATCGATGATCGCGCCGGTGTTGTTGACGATGGAGCCGTAGATGCTCGACGCACCGGCCGTGATGACCTTGCCGGTATTGTTGAGCGGGCCCATCAGGGTCCCCCCGAAGACCCAGCGGCCGCCGCTGGTGACGACGTTGGAGGCCGAGGCGACGTTGACGCCCGTCATGTTGGTGTTGGTCGCGACGGTCAGTGGGCCGCCGGTCGAGATGCTGGTGTTGCGGAGATTGACGATGCCGTCAAACAGCAGGCCCGACGCAGAAGTGATGCGTCCGCCGTCGAGTCCGCTCAGGTTGCCCCGGAAGGAAAGGATGCCGTTCGAGGAGATTGCCGAGTCGGCGGTCTCGAGCGATGCGCGGCCTTCGAGGTTGGTGGAGTAGGAGTTGAGCGAGATCTCGTGCTTGCCGACGATGATCGAGCCGGAGCTGCCCTGGCGGATCGTGCCGCCGGAGATTTCACTTCGGCCCGAGTCGTTGGCGGTGCGGACCGTGCCGTACAGGTTGACCGGGTAGTTTGGTCCACCGGTCGAGAGCGTCGCACCATCGGCCAGAGCAATCTGCGAGATGCTGTTCTGGGCGATCGAGGTACGGCTGCGGACGTTGATGGCCTTTCCGCCGTAGTTGACCGACGCCGTGTTGAACGCGCCGCCGGTCGCGACGATGTTCTGGCCCGCAGTGGCTGCGGACATCGCATCGGGGAGCGTGAGCGCGGTCTGTTGGGCGGTCATGTTGGCGATGCCCGTCTGGGTGGCATCGGTGAAGTCGGTGAAGGAGACGCGGCCCTGGTTGGTGCCTGCACCGTACGAGCCAGCGAAGATCGTCTGACCCGAGACGGCCTGACCACGGCCGGTGTAGCTGTTGGTTGGGCTTGACTGGGCCAGGATCGCTGCCGGGGTGTACTTGAACGTGTCGCCGATCCAGGGGCCATTGGTTTCGCCGCTGAGGTTGACGAAAAGGTAGACCTGACCAACCTGGTTCCAGTTGCTCACGTTGTGCTTGAACCCGCCGACGGTCACGCTGCGGCCGGAGACCGAGACGCTGTAGCCGAAGTTATCGCCCGGCTGGCCGTCGCTGGCGACGATGCGTGCGACCTGCGTAAAGGTGGCCGCGTTGGTTGCGCGGGAGAAGATGTAGGCAGCGCCCTGAGCGGCGTTGCCGTTGATGTTCTTGGTGTACGCGCCGACCACGATCGTGTCGCCGTCGATAGCGACGCCGATGCCGAAGCCGTCACCGGCTGCGAGATCGTTCGAGCTGAGCTTCTGGATCTGACGGAAGGAAGCGCCGTTACGCTGGAAGACGTAGGCCGCGCCGGTGTTGCCGTTCTTGCCGTACGCACCGACAACGGCGTAATCGCCGCTGATCGCGACCGAGTAACCGAAGTTGTCGTTCGAGGCCTTGTCGGCCGCTTCGATCCGCGAGTTCATCTGCCAGATGTTGTTGGCGTTGCGGATAGCGATGTGCGCCGTGCCGGAGTTTGACAGGCCCGGAGCGTCGTAGCCCCAGGCACCGACGATGGCGGTGCCGCCGCTGATGCCGACCGACTGGCCGAAGTATTCGTTGGCCGAGGGGGTCGTCGAGGAAGTCAGATACCCCGGGGGAATGGCGATCGCGCCCATCGAGGTGGATGCCGCGGGCCAGGCCGTGCCGTTGCGGGTATAGAGGAAGACGCAGCCCTGGTCGGTGGCGATACCGAAGTCGCGGCCCGGCACGCCGACGATGACGGTGTTGCCGCTGATCGCGACCGAGCGGCCGAAGAGCTGATTTGCTTCCTGCGAACCGGAGGTGAGTCGGAGCTGCTGAGCCCAGCCGGTGGAGGTACCACGATTCCAGATGTACGCGACGCCCGAGTTGGCGGCGCCCGTGTCGGTCGCGCCTTCAGCGCCCGAGATTGCGTAATCACCATCGATGGCACATGCCTGGCCGTTCTGGTCGTTGGCCCCGGCCGAGGTGCCGGTCAACGTGATGTCGCCGGCGAGCCACTGGTTGTTATCGCGTGAGAAGACCCACGCCGAGCCCGCGTTTGTCAGGCTGGGGAGATCGTCCTCCTGAGCGCTGACAACGGCGAAATCGCCATCGACCGCGACGGCGTAGCCGAAGGAGTCGCCCACCGCTGCGTCGAGCGGGATCAGTTTGGTATCCGCCTGCCAGGCACCGTCGCGGAAACGGAAGGCAAAGGCCGAGCCGGTGTTCGCGGGGCCGCCCTGGGCGCCGACGACGAGGAAGTCGTTCCCCAGCGACAGAGCGCCGCCGTAATTGTCTCCGTTCGCAAGCCCGGCCGGAACAACAAGCACGCCGGACGAAGATGCGCCCCACGTGCCCGAGGTGCGCCGATAGACGTACGCGCCGCCGCCGGTCGTGACGGTCTTGACGGACGTCAATGCGCCCACGGCGAGCGCGTCACCCCGGACCGAAACCGAAGAACCAAAGCGGCCCGTCGTATCGGTGCCCGAATCCGGGCTCGAGAGGGTCGTATCGAGGTTCCAAGTTGCGATCTGACGCTTGTACAGACCGACACGCCCGTTGTTGGACGCGGCGCTGCGAGCGCCGACCGCGACGGTGTCGCCGTTGATGGAAAGCGCGTTACCCTCGCCGACCTTGTCGCCGTTGGCGGCGCCCGTGATCGCCGGCAGGATGGCCTGCTGCGACCAGACCGAACCGCTCCTCACAAAGGCGTAGACCGAGCCACGATCTGTACCGCCCGCGTCCGCGCTCGGAGCCGCGACGACAATCGTGTCGCCGTCAATCGCGATTGCATCGCTGAAGTTGTCGTTCGCTGCGGCGTTGCTCGCCGTGAGTTTCTGCTGAAGGTTCCACACGCCCGCGATGCGCTCGTAGACGAAGGCCGCACCGGCGTCGGTCGCGGCGGTGTCATCGACGTTCGCGCCGATCACCATCGTGTTGCCGGAGATCGCGACCACGCGACCAAAGCCTGTCTGCGGGCCGGCGACGATGTTGGGGCCGGAGATCTTCTGCTCCTGGGTCCAGGCGGTGCCGTTCCAGCGGAACACATACACCGATCCGTCGTTCGCATTCGAGGGCGAACCGATCACCATTGTGTCGCCGCTGATCGAGACGCTGTTTCCGAAATTCCGGTTCGCCGCGGCATCCGCGGCCTTCACCTGGACGGGCGTCGAGATCTGCGCGAGCGCAGCCGTTTGCACGCCGAGGAGCGTGACCGAGAGAGCAATAGCCTGAGAAATAGTCCGCATGAAAATCATCTCCGTGTCACCGCCCTTTTCCGGGCGATCATGAGTCATACCAGCACATGTACGAGCAACTGTCAAGACTTTCCGGCTCGAAATCCTCATTCGGCATTCGGTCGGCATTTTCTGCACGAAAGAGTTATACGGGCAGGACGGTCCGGCACACCACCCGAAGAGTCACACAGGTAACTCGTCGGGAAGTTCATCCAACCCTTCTGTGAGAACACGCGGCCCACTCTCCGTGATGAGCACATCGTGTTCGTGATGACTTGCAAGCGATCCGTCGGCCGTGTAAACCGGCCAGTCGTGGCCATTCGACGAGCGTTGCTTGCCGGTTCCCACGCCGATCATGGGTTCGAGCGCGAGGAGCATCCCCGGCGTGCAGGGGAGCGACCCGTCGGGCCACTCGCCCGGATAGGAGGGCACGGAATTCGATATAAACGGCTCGGCGTGCAGACGTCTGCCGTATCCGTGGCCTCCCAGCCCCCGAATCAGTCGAAATCCGTATTCTGTTTCCACGCAGCGCTCGACCGCCTTTGCCCAGAGCAAAAGAGGCTGGCCGACGCGGAATGCTTCGATCCCCAGCTTGAGTGAATTCTTGCCCGCATCCATCAGCCGGCGCACGGGCTGCGACGCAGGTCCGATCGAATATGTCCATGCCGCGTCGCCGATCCAGCCCTTGTACGACACACCGATATCGATCTTGACGAGATCGCCGGGAATCAATCCGCGATTCAGCGAGCCCGCCGTCCCGTGAACGATGCAGTCGTTGACGCTGAGGCAGGCGTGAGAAGGAAACTTGGGACCTCGGAGCGACTGGCGGTATCCGAGGAAGCACGAGGATGTGCCCATCGACTCGAGCGTCGCGGCCACAAAGCGGTCGATCTGCGCGAGCGTCATTCCGGGGCGCACATAGCCGACGAGCGCGCGGTGCATATCCACGACTTTTTGAGCCGCGGTGTACGCCCCATCCACATCCGCCGGTGTGAGTTTTCCTGTTCCGCTCACCCGCCAGTGTAGCGCGCGAGGCGTGCGCCGCGTCTGTATAGTGCCCGCAACATGGGCCGCATAGAAACCATCTTTGAAGAACTCCGAGGGGCGAATCGAAAAGCGCTCATGCCGTTCGTCTGCGCGGGCCATCCACGCCCCGACTCTTTGCCCGAACTCCTGCTCGCGCTTCAGGATGCGGGTGCATCGATCGTGGAAGTCGGCATCCCGTTCTCCGATCCGATCGCCGATGGCCCGATCATCGCCGCCGCGATGCACAAGGCGATCCAGGCAGGCTGCACGCCCGGGGTTGTTGTCGACCAGATCGCCTCGGTGCGCGATCAGCTTCGCATCGGGCTGGTCGCCATGGTCAGCATCTCGATCATGCAGCGACTGGCATCGAACTCCGGCCCGGCATCGGTCGTTGCGAGGTGCCGCGATGCCGGCATCGATGGCTTTATCTTCCCCGATCTGCCGCTGGAAGAGTCGGGCGCCTGGCGCACCGCCGCGGCAGAAGCGGGCCTCTCGTGCACGTTCCTCATCTCCCCCACCACTTCGCCCGAGCGCGCCGCAAGGATCGCGCAGGCTTCCACGGGTTTCCTTTATCTGCTGGCCCGTTCCGGCATTACCGGTGAGCGGTCCGAGATGCCAGATCTCTCCGGACGCATCGCTGAATTGAGAAAGGTCTCCAAACTCCCGATTGCAGTGGGCTTTGGTATTTCGACACCCGAGCATGTGCGCCACGTGGTGCAGACGGCAGATGCCGCCATCGTGGGGAGCGCCCTGGTACGACGGCTGTCGGATGCAGATTCCGATCACTCGCCGGCCCAAGTCGCGGGCGATTTCTGCCGACAACTCGCGGCGGGCTTGTCCTGAGGCCTTCCCGGGAGGCGGAGAAGTGCCAATAATCCGTCCCGTACGCACTCTTGGGCACGCTTGAAGCGTGTTCGACGCTCAAAGCCCGGCAACCGGATTGTTCCGGCCGCTCGGGCTGTGGCGGTATGAAGCTGTTTTCACCCTGCCGCCGGAACCGGCTTGGGTGCCCGAACCGTTCCTCGTCGAGACCACCCATGCCCAATCGAACTGACGCGATGCTCGAAATCACCCACCATCATTCTCATTCCCATCACCCCCACCACTCCAACGGCCATCGGCCGGAGGCACTCCGCATGACTTCGGGCGACGCCGTGACTCAGACCTTCGGCGCAGACGTCTTCAACGAGCGGGTGATGCGTCAGCGTCTGCCCAAGGATGTGTTCAAGCAGTTGCAGCGGACCATCAAGCACGCCGAGCCGCTGGATCACGAACTGGCGGACATCGTGGCTGCCGCGATGAAGGACTGGGCGATCGAGCACGGCGCGACCCACTACACCCATTGGTTCCAGCCCCTCACCGGCACGACCGCTGAGAAGCACGATGCCTTCCTCGTTCCGGATGGCACCGGCGGCGCGCTCAGCGAATTCAGCGGCAGCGCGCTGGTGCAGGGCGAGCCCGATGCTTCCAGCTTCCCCTCGGGCGGTCTCCGCGCCACGTTTGAAGCCCGCGGCTACACCGCGTGGGATCCGACCAGCCCGGTGTTCCTGAACCGCGCGGGCGGCGGCGTCACGCTGTGTATCCCCACAGCGTTCGTTTCGTGGACCGGCGTTGCGCTCGATCACAAAACTCCTTTGCTCCGCTCGATGGATGCGCTCTCCGAACAGGCGATGCGCATCCTGAAGATCTTCGGCACCGATCAGGGCGTCTCACGCGTCCTCTGCACCGCCGGCGCCGAGCAGGAGTACTTCCTGATCGATCAGAGCTATTACTTTGATCGCCCGGATCTGCTCGCATGCGATCGCACGCTCTTTGGCGCCAAGCCGCCGAAGCATCAGCAGCTCGAAGACCATTACTTCGGCTCGATCCCGCAGCGCGTGATCGCGTTCATGGTTGAATCCGAACGCGAGCTCTATCGCCTCGGTGTGCCGGTCAAGACCCGCCACAACGAAGTGGCCCCGGGCCAGTTCGAGCTCGCCCCGATCTTCGAAACGGCCAACCTCGCCTGCGATCACCAGATGATCGTGATGGAGACCCTCAAGAAGGTCGCCAATCGCCACCGCCTCCAGTGCATCCTGCACGAGAAGCCCTTCGCCGGGATCAACGGCAGCGGCAAGCACCTCAACTGGTCGATGTCCACCGACACCGGCACCAACCTGCTCGATCCGCGCGACGACACGCACACCAACATGCAGTTCCTGGTGTTCCTGTGCGCGGTCATCCGCGCCGTCGACCTCTACGCCGACCTGCTGCGCGCCAGCGTCGCCAGCGCCAACAACGATCACCGCCTGGGCGCGAACGAGGCCCCGCCCGCGATCATGTCCGTCTTCCTGGGCGACATGCTCAGCGACATCATCGATCAGGTTGAGAGCGGCTCGCCCAAGAGCACCATGAAGGGCGGCAAGCTCGACCTTGGCGCTCGCACCCTGCCCCAGCTCCCCCGCCACACCGGCGATCGCAACCGCACTTCGCCATTCGCGTTCACCGGCAACAAGTTCGAGTTCCGCGCCGTCGGCAGCAGCCAGTCGGTCGCGTGGCCCGCAACGGTTCTCAACACGATCGTGGCCGAAAGCCTCGATTACCTCGCAACGCAGCTCGAGAAGACGCTCGGCTCCAACCCGAGCGAATCGAAGCTGCAGAGCGCGGTCAAGAGCCTGCTCCAGAAGACCGTCAAGCAGCACAAACGCGTGATCTTCAACGGCGACGGCTACGACCAGGCCTGGCACACCGAGGCCGAGAAGAAGCGCAAGCTCCCCAACCTCCGCAACTCGGTCGATGCGCTCCCCGTGCTTACCTCGAAGAAAAACATCGAGCTCTTCAAGAAGTACGGCGTGCTCAACAAGGTCGAGAGCGAGAGCCGCGAGCACATCTATATCGAGAAATACAACAAGCAGGTCCTCATCGAAGCCGAGACCGCCTCGATCATGGCCCGCACGCTGATCCTTCCCGCGGCGTTCCGCCAGCAGACCGAGATCGCCGAGGCCGTCGCCGCGACCAAGGCCGCCGGCAGCGACGCCAAGAGCCTCAAGGCCGAACTCGATGACTTTGCCGAACTCGTTTCCGAACTCCGCACCAAGATCGCCAAGCTCGACAAGGCCATCGATACCGAAGTTCCCGATGAGCACAAGAAGTCTCACCACCTGCACGAAAATGTGCTGGGCGCCATGGGCGAACTCCGCGCTGTCGTCGATGCACTCGAGATCCGCGTGAGCCACGACCTGTGGCCCCTGCCGGGCTATCGCGAGATGCTCTCGCTCCACTGATTGTTTCGACCGAAAAAACAAGGCCCACGGGTCCGTACCCGTGGGCTTTTTCATTTCTTCCGTTGATACGCTTGCTCGTCCGGCTCGATTTGTCCTCGGCCCTGTAGCTCAACGGTTAGAGCAGGCGACTCATAATCGCTTGGTTCCCGGTTCGAATCCGGGCGGGGCCATTCTCGATCAGCGACGGCGGCGACGTCCCGCGAGCACCAGGCCCGCGCCCGCCACGCTCAGAGTGCTGGTCGCCGGAACGATCGCGACGTTGTCGATGTCGAATGTGAACGGACCGGCCTTGTTCGCCGTGCCAGCATCAACAAAGACGCCAAACTGCAATCGGGCGACCGCTGAGAAGACGTTCTCGAACGTGGTGCCCTCGTAGATGAACGGCGAGGCAGGCCCGATGTCGACCGTGAAGGTCGTCCATTGATTCGCGGCAGTCGGTGCGGTCAGCGCAATCACGCCGCCCGGATTCGCGCTCGTCACCGGGTCCGGCGAGATACGTGCAAAGAACGTGACCGGGGCATCGACGTTGTGGCGAAGCGAAAACTGAAGCTTTGTCACGCCGCCCGTGATCCAATTACCGACGAAGGCGTTCCCGCTCGAGTTGAAGTTGCTCTGGCCTCGGAACAGGATCGGCGTTGAGCCGCTGCTGATCCCGGTGAAGCTGAACGACCGGCTGCCATAGCCCGATCCGTCCGGTCCGCCATTCGAGACGTACGTGAGTGGTGTCAGGACTGCGCCGATGCTCCAGTTCGAGGCTGCCGACTCGAATTTTTCTGTGAACGGAACGGTCAGGGCAAGGGCAGATGTGCTGCTCGCGACGGTGGCCGCAAAAAGGGCGATGGCTATGCGCACGGAATTCTCTCCAGGGGTGAGCTCGGACACAAACCAGTATTGAGACTTATTCTCAATACCGTCAAACGAATTCCTGCAAAACAGCACAAATTGCTGTTCACTGGTCGTTTGCCCGCATTTTTACGGATATCGCAAGAGTGCCAAGTGCGGCCGTACTCCGCAAACATGGCGCAGCAATCGGGAAATTGCCACGCGAACGCTTCAACTCAACCGCAAACCCGGAGTGATCGGGAAATTTAGGGCAATTCGATTTCAACGATGCCCTTCGGCTCGGAAAGGACCATCTGCCGCCCCGCGAGGTTTGGCGACAGGATGAGCTTGCCCGCTGGCAGTGCTCCGGAGAATTCGTAGTTCAGCGTGACGCGTCTGCCATCGCGCTTCGCGGCGTACGAGAGCACACCGAATTCTGTCGGCCAAGAGCCGATCGAGACGCCTTCGCCCGCGAGCCACTCCGGTTTGATCCCCGCGCCGAGCACGAGCGCTTGGCTGGCCTCATCCTCGTAGACAAACATGGATCGCACCGAATTCAGGAAGTCGCTCGCGACCCAAGTGTGGGGCATGTCACCAATGAACTTGGGGGTCTTGGGATCGCGCCACACCACCTCGGCCCATTGATTCCATGCCGCAGGACGCCGATCGGCCATGTAGAAATCCGCGAGTTTCCACGCCTTCTCGGGCCAGCCGAGGCGGATCATCGCGCCGACGATGCGCCACTCGTAAGGCGTGTACTCGTTGTACTTCTTTGTCCCGTCGATGCGTCCCATGCCAAACTCGTAGAATTTCTCGAACGTTCTTCGCAGCGCTGCATCGGGCAGCCAGGCCTGGCCGCCGCAGGGCCAAAGAGCGATCGTGGTGCTTGTCGCGTCGAAGTCTCCGAGTTCGACACATCCGGGGATGTAGTCGATCTTGTGGTGCGCCATCGTGCGATTGACCGAATCGAGCACGCTCGCGCGGAAGTCGGTCGCGAGTCTGCCGAAGCGTTCGGCATCCTGCGCCTTCCCCAGAATCCGCGCGATGTCCGCGGCATCCTGCAAACCCTTCTCCACAAAGAAGTCGTCCCAATAGCTGTGCATGGGCTTGGCGCTGTAGCCCTCGTGGCTGATCGATTCCGGCACAAGGCCGAACTCGGCCCGTTTGATCCCCGTCGCATTCGCGTACTCCGGCGTCATCCGTGTCGCGCGGATCGATTCGATGTACTCCACCGCCTTCAGCACGTGCGGGTAGTTCTTTTCGAGCGTTGCCGTGTCGTGTGTGAAGATGTAGTACTTGTGGAGCAGATAGAGCAACTGCCCGTGGCTGTCGTGCTCCGGAACGGGGTCGGGCCCGCGCTTGTCTACCACGCACGGAACCTTGCCCGACGGATACTGATACGGCGCGTACCAATCGATGAATTCGCGAACGCGTTCCGCGTGACCGGTTGCAAGGAGCGCGCTGCTGGTCAGGCATCCATCGCGAATCCATGAGCGCTCATACGTTCGCGATCCAGGCTGAATCGCGGGGCCATCCCGATTGATCAAAATGTGAGCTTGAGCGGTGCGATACGTGTTCTCAAGAGCGCGATCCGCCGGAATTGACAGAGTCACGCGGTTCAATTCGGTACGCCACCAGCCGATGACCGCCTGGCGCTCCTTTTCGAGCGCTGCCAGCGCTTCCGTCGTCGGCAGCGATGCCCATGTCGGCATCTCGGAGGCCTCGTGAAGCGGAACGAGCACCGCCCACTGCATCTCGTGGTTCGTCCGAGCTTGATCGCTCGATCGGAAGAGGCCTGCTGCAAGCCCGTACTCATCGATGACCGTTCGCGCCCCTCTTCGGGGGCCGAAGAACGAAGTGCTCTCGTCAAACTTCCACGCTGTCGACTCCACATCGTCGCCGATCACGCGCAAGACCTTCCGATCTGCGGGATTCAAACGCGAAACGATCGCTTGCGCGCCGCTGGTTTCAATCCGGTCGATTCGAGCAACTCCGCCGCTTGTCTTCAAATCCTGCCAAGGCGGATTGACCTGCAACGGGCGGATCGCGAGCACAATCTCCCCTCCCGCGTGCAAGGTGTACCTCGCAGCCAAGACGCTCTTGCCGGGTGGTCCAAACGCAAATGCTTCGACATCGAGTTGATTTCGCGACACCTTTGGAATCGGCAGATAGCCGTCCACGAGACTTTGAGTGCTCTTGGCATCTGCCCAAGTCGAATAGAAATCCGTTCCCTTTAACGTCTCTACCGCAAACGGCTCGATCGAGAATCGCTCTTTGTCGACCTCAAGAGCGCCGTCGGTGTTCAGCAATCCCTCTTTCCCATCGTCTGCAACGCCAACCACCGTCCAATACGTCTGCTCCGGGCCAAAGTATCGCGGGAAATGCCCCCGATCAGCATCCTTCGCGATTCGTGCAAACGTGCTGTTGCGGCTTTCGCCAAACGACAATGGTGCGACTTCCAGACTGTCCAGAACTGAACCATGTCTTCCAGCTCCAGCGACAGTCAATCGCAGAAACGCCGCTTCCGCATCGCGCAGCGGCACGTACACGAGTCCCGAACTCGGTATCTGCTGTGTGGCCAGCGACGTGAATGTCTTACCATCCATTGATCCAAGTAATTCGACCGTCTTTGCCATCCGCTCTTCGCGGCCGGTATTAAACCGCGCGACGATGCCGCCGAATTCCCGCACGCCGCCGAGGGAGACCGTGAACGAGCCGCCATCCTTTCCCGGCTCCGTCCACCAGATCACTTTCGCGAGTCTGCTGACCATCGCCGCCTCATCCGCGTGGTCGGCCGTGCCGTCGAACGACAGAATCTTCGGATCCTCTGGCGCACTTGACGGCCGGGGCACACTCTCCAGCGTCAGATCGGAAAACTCCATGTCGCCGCTGCCGCCGTTACTCGCTGCGATTGCAAACTCGATCGCGCCCAGCTCTTCGATCGGCTTCCCGCCGCTCGGCCCCCAGGCGAACGAAAAATGCCGGCGCTTGAACCGCTCCATTGTCCCTTGCGCGCTCGGCACATAGTCGCGCTGGTTCACCCACCACACGTTGTCGCCGCTCGGATCGAGCAACTTGGTTTCAAAGTTGTTCGCGGGGCCACTGCCCATGACGCGGAAACTGAGCCGGTAGTTCTCGGGCAGTTTCGCGCCAATCTTCCGGCGCACCACGACGAATCCGCTCCCCGCGCGAAAATCGTACTTCAGTTTCAGGCTCTTGGTCCCGTCGCGACTGCCGGGCTCGATCTCCGCGACCACGCCGTCGCTGGCCTGCAGCGTCCATTTCGACAGGTCCGCGAAATCATCCCGAAACACCACATCCGCCCGCGCCGAATCGCGGCCGAATCCCAGCATCGCGACGAACAGCAGAACCGGCACCCACGTCTTCTTCCAGTCGATCATGAAGCTCTCCGCAGCCTTCCCGAGGTTGGCTTTGCCATTGGTGGTCCGCAAACCCGATCGCAAACTGCCACCAGCCGTGCTTTCGCTTTTCCCAAGCATGAAATCGCTTTCAGTATGCCGAAACTCCGGGCCATCGTCAATCGAACAGAGTATGGTGAATCTGGCCGCTCTTACGGAGCGCACAGGAGGATGATGAGGCTTTCACGCACGTTCGTTTCCGTTTCGCTCTGCTTTGGGCTCCATGGTGCCGCCTCCAACGCTGCGCCCGTCGCTTCTTCGTGGCCTGCCGGCTTTGGTCCGGGCGCGTCGATTGCCGCCGTCGCCGGAAGCACGCTCTCCGGTTACGAAGCCGCGGCTGATTCAGTTTCTGATTCCATCGAAGTTCGCGACACCCGGGGGACGCTTCTCGCCTCGCTTTCCCGCGCCCGCATGACGGCGCTGGTGCCTTGGATGGCGCTCAACACTTCTGCTGATGGCCCTGTCTCGCTCGCGTTTTCCGAGTCCGGCCGCCTGCTCTTCATCGCGCTGCACACGACGAGCGCTTCGCCCGATGCAAGTCCCGCCGATGCGATTCTGCGCTACGACACGCAGACCGATTCGCTTGCGCTCTTCGCCCGCGTGAACCTGGCTCCGACAAACGCGGAATTTACGCACATCGGGATGGTTCACTACCGCAACCGGCTGTACGTCGCCAGCAACGGCACCATCCGGTGCTACAGCGCGGGGCGGAACACGACCACCGGATCGGTGCTTTTTTCGACGGCGATCAGCGGCGGCTTTACCCCCACTTCGCTCGTGATCGACCGCACTCAGTTCGCGATGCTCGGCGCGTGGAATGGCCAGCTCTGGCGTTGCAGCATCGGGTCCGATTCGCTCCCGTTCACCGCGCTCGGCCCGCTCGACAACGTGCGCGACCTCGCGTTCTCCGATCACTATGGCGGCCCCTCGGATGCGGGTCTTTATGCGCTCACGTCCACCGGAACCAGCGCCACGATCGTTCAGGTGCCGCTCGCACAGGCCCGCGCAACGCAACCGTTCGCCCCGGTCGTGTACTCGGGACCTTCCGAAGCCGGCAAGTCCATCGCAACCTCAGGCGAAGGAACTTTGCTTCTTGCCAGAGGGCCGACTGTCAGCAAGATCCGCGACTCGGCGGATACTCGGCTTTCATTCGAGAACTGGATTTCGGATGAGATCGCTCAGGTGGTCTCATTCGGAAAGGGATTGGTTTCTCCCGACGGCGAGCCGCCCGGCTGGGTCATCGACGGCGATGTCCTTCCATCGTGGGATCGATTCCACCCTGCCAGCCCGGATGCCGCGGCATGGACCGTGTTTCTCTGCCTCATGAGCGACCAACTCGGCGGCACATCGTCCAATCTGCCGGTCGTTCGCAGCGTTCTCACGCGCTACGCCGGGCTCGCGCCGGACGGGATCAAACCCGATCGCTCCGCCGACGGCATCTACCAGCACTGGATCAATCCGGCCACCGGTCAGGCGGAATGGACCGACGGATACGCCACCCTGAGCACAATGAAGATTGTGCACGCTGCCGCGAAGGCCGCGATGTTCTACCCGGGCGATCCGCAGGTGCGGGCCGCGGCCAAAGCCATCATCGGTGGAGTCAAGAACTGGGATTCGTATCTCATCGCCAACTCCGGCGTGCTCTTCTTCCTCGGCAACGCCGCAGGCGGGCCGACGAATTCGCCTTCCGTCTGCTACAACGAGGGCATCGTGTTCGTGAACGCCGCCGCGACGTACGGCGGTCCGAATTCGCAACTCGCGCTCTCACGATGGCTCAACCGCAGCCTCTGGCCGACCGGAACCTTCGTCACGGGCTATCCGGTAACGACCGACTCGGCCAACGGCTCGCAGGCCGCGTTCACGAATCTCTATGCGTTGCTGCTCGTCGACGGCTATCGAAACAGCGCCGAATGGCGAACCCAGATCCGGAATCTGCGCCTGTCGAATTACGCCTGGACCGATGAATTCGCTCCGCGCTGGAACACCGTGTTTTCGGCGGGCACGACCCGCACCGGTTACTTCGCGGATTCAGTCGGAACCCATCCCGACAACAACACCACGTTCACATCGCTCGAAGCCTTCGCGGCAGGGGACGGGTCCGGCACCCCGCACGTTCCCGCCGCGACGGGCGCGTATCACGCGTACCGCATCGGAGCGCGTCAGACGTTCAAGAGCGGGGCGAGCATTCTGTATCGACGCTCGAGCGTCTACCCCACATGGGATCCGAATTCCGCGGGCCTGCCCGACGTCGCATTGGGCGCTCTCGGGCTTTCAGAACTGATCAAGCCCGGCGCGGTGCAGAGCGTGCTCGCGGGCGAACTGCTCAACCTTGCGTCGTGCTCCGCCGACTTCAACAACGACGGCCTCGTCGACGACTCCGATTTCGTCCAGTTCGTCGCGAAGTACAACGAGCTGCTTGTTCCCGGCGCTTTCCGCCCGGGCGATCTCAACGGCGACAGCCTCTGCGATGACAGCGATTTCGTGCTCTTCGTCGCCGCGTACAACGACCTTCTTTGCAATTGACCGATCTTCGTGGCACCGCCCTTCCGGGCGGTGTCTTCGTCGCATCCCCGTTTCGCGCCATGTTTCTCGCTTGCTGCTCCCGCACGTGATATCCATCCCAAGCCTCCCCGCTATAGAATGGTCCGATGGTTGTCGACGGCATCAATTTTCCCGAAGACCAGCTTCGAGCGCTGTGCGATTTGCACGGGGTGAAACGGCTATCGCTCTTCGGCAGCGTTCTCCGCGGTGATTCCAATCCCGGCAGCGACGTTGACTTGCTGGTCGAATTTCATCCCGGCAAGACGCCCGGAATGCTCGGCTTTGGCCAGATGATCCTCGACTTCGAGAAGTTGCTCGGCCGTCGAGTCGACCTGCGCACGCTGAACGATCTCTCTCCCTACTTCGCCCCCGCAGTTGCCAAGGCCGCAAGGACACTTCATGCCGCGTGAGCGCGGCAGCTCCGGCCCCGACGACCGAATCCGCATCCAGCACATGCTGGAAGCAGCCAAAGACTCGCACGCTTTCGTCGCAGGCCGCTCACGTGCGGATCTCGATTCCGATGTCATGTTGTTTCGCGCTCTTCGCAACGCACTTCAAGAGATCGGCGAAGCCGCGGCACGGGTTTCCGACGAAGGCCGCAACCGCGCAGCAATGGTCCCTTGGGGCCAGATCGTGGCGATGCGCAACGTATTGGTGCATGCGTACTTCGGCGTGGACAAAGAGCGTGTTTGGAAGACCGCGACCGAAGACATCCCGATTCTTCTGACTCAACTCGAACTCGCGTGCAAGGATTGGCCCCTGCCGAGCCCGTGACATTCCACCTTTCTGAGGATCGTCCCACACTATGTCATTTCCCGCCAATTTCACATGGGGCGCTGCCAGCAGCGCATATCAGATCGAGGGCGCCTGGAATCAGGACGGTCGCGGACCATCTATCTGGGACACCTATTGCCACGCCGTTCCCACCGAGGGCGGCCCCGGTTACAACCCGCTGAAGCCCAACGTCTATCAGGGTCACACCGGCGACGTTGCCTGCGATCACTACAACAAGTACAAGGAAGACGTCGGCATCATGAAGTCGATCGGCCTCAAGGCCTATCGCTTCTCGATCGCGTGGACGCGCGTCATGCCGGATGGAGCGGGCGCGGTGAACGCGAAGGGGCTTGATTTCTATGACCGCCTTGTGAACGAACTGCTTGCCTCCGGTATCACCCCCTACGCCACGCTCTTCCACTGGGATTATCCCGAAGCACTCTACCGCCGGGGCGGCTGGCTCAATCGTGAATCAGTGAAATGGTTCAGCGACTACACCCAGACTGTCGCCGATCGCCTAGGCGATCGCGTCAAGAACTGGATGACGCTCAACGAGCCACAGGTCTTCCTGCAGTTCGGCCACGCCGATGCCCACAACGCGCCCGGCCTTCGCCTCGCAACGCGCGAACTCCTTGTCGCTTGCCACCACGCACTCATGAGCCACGGCGCTGCCGTGCAGGTTCTCCGCGCCCGCTGCAAAGGAACGCAATCAATCGGCTACGCGCCCGTCTGCGTGACCAAGTACCCCGCCACCGACTCGACGCAGGATCAGAAGGCCGCGATCGAAGCGATGGGCTCCATCACCGAACGCAACATCTGGAACAACACCTGGTACGCCGACGCGATCGTGAAAGGGCACTACCCCGAAGACGGCATGAAAGTCTTCGGCACCGACGCCCCGAAATCTCCAACCATCCAGCCCGGCGATATGGACCTGATCTCCCAGAAAATCGACTTCATCGGCGTCAACATCTACGAGGGCACCCCCGTGCGCATGAACGAAGCCGGCAGGCCCGAGGCCGTCGAACGCACGCCCACGCACCCCACCACCGCCATCCGCTGGCCCGTTGAACCCAAGAGCCTCCACTGGGGCCCGCGCTACACCTATGAGCGATACAAGCTCCCCGTGTACATCACCGAAAACGGCATGAGCGGCATCGACTGGGTCAGCATGGACGGCAAGGTCCACGACCCCCAGCGCATCGACTTCACCCGTCGCTACCTGCTCGAACTCCGAAACGCCATCAAGGCCGGCAGCGACATCCGAGGCTACTTCCACTGGTCCATCCTCGACAACTTCGAGTGGTCGCAGGGATACAAAGAGCGCTTCGGGCTGGTCCATGTCGATTACACGACGCAGAAGCGCACGCCGAAGGATTCGGCGTATTGGTACGCCAAGGTGATCGCGGGCAACGGCGCGCACCTCGATCAGGAACCGTTCACGACCTAATCGAGTGCCGCGTTCACACCCGGCTGCTCTCGCGCACGATCAACTTCGTCGGCAGCTTCTCCCGCGTCGCGGGCTTCTCGCTGTTCCCGACCCGCTCGACCAGCAGCCGTACCACCGCCGCTCCGATATCGAGCAGGGGCACGCGCACCGTGGAGAGCGCCGGCCTGACCAGCGTTGCGATGCGAGTGTCGTCAAAGCCGACGATCCGAAATTCCTTGGGCACACTGATCCCCGCGTCCTGCGCGGTCTGCATGATCCCGAGCGCGATCTCGTCGTTGCCGGCGAGCACCGCCGCGTTCTTCAGACCCACCTTGCTCAGTCGGTCCGCCGCCCACTGCCGCCCCCACTCGACCGAATACTCGCCGAAGGCAAACTGCTCGTCGCGCGCCGCGTGACCGCGTGACGCCAGCGCCTTGCGGAATTCCGCCGCACGTTCTGCGGTATCAAAGTTCTCGCGCGGTCCGCCCACGAAATAGCAGTTCGATGCCGGGGTCTTTTCGAGCAGGTGCTCCGCCGCCTCGTGCGTTCCCATCACGTTGTCGACCACAACGCTGTCCACGCCCGGCTCGTTGATATCCGCATCGAGCACGACCGTCGGGAGCGCTGCATCCAGCGTCTCACGCCACAATTCCATATTCGGCTCGGTCATCATCAGGGCAAGGCCGTCGATCAAACCGAACGCCAGATTCTCCGTCCGCGTCGGGCTGCCGTGGTCGTGGGCATCCGAACTCACCAGCAGATGGAACCCAAGCCGCCGGGCTTCACCGTCCGCCCCGCGCAGCAACTCGGAGTAAAACTCTCCGTGAATATCCGGCAGGACGATCCCCAGCACCTTTCCGTGCCGCCGGCTGAGGCCCTGGGCGTACGCGTTCGGAACATACCCAAGCTGCTTGATCGCTTCGCGCACCCGACCGGCGGTCTCGGCGGTCACCAAATCCGGCTGATTCAGCACGCGACTGACCGTCGCGATCGAACATTTGGCCTCACGAGCAACGTCTTGTATGGACGTCCCGCTCTTCATCATCGAGTTGGCTTTCATTCGCCTCATCTGGCTCCCACGTTCTGGCCTGTCTGCCCAGTCTCATGCTATCGGCTGATAACCGTTTTCACCCGCTGCCGGGCCCCGAATTCAAACAGATTCCGCACGCGATGAAAACGCTTTCTTTTTCGGATACCCTTTACACGACACCCATGATCCATCTCATCCAACGCTCACTCCTCTGTCTCGTCGCCGGTTCGGCGATCGGGGTTTCCGCACTTGGGCAGGCGGCACGCCCCGCGCCGGAAGTGATTGCATCGCCTTCGCAGGTCAAGCGGCCTCCTTTCCAGTTTTCAGCCGAGGACGACCGGTTCCTGGAAGAAGTGCAGCGCGCCGCGTTTCGGTATCTGTGGGAAACGGGCAATCCCGCCAACGGCATGCCGCCGGATCGCCTCAGCGAGCCAACCGTCAGCGTTGCCGGAGTCGGCTTTCTGCTCTCGGCTCTTCCGGTCGCAGTGGAGCGCAAATGGATCACGCGCGAGCAGGGTGAAGAGCGGGCCCTGCTTGTGCTCCGCACCCTGGAGAAGGCGCCCGATATCCGCAAGGCCGGCCTTTTTCAGCACTATCTCGACGGCGCGACCGGCGGCATCCACCCCGCCAAGAACCTTGAACACGTTGTTTCCACTATCGACTCCGCGCTCCTCTTCGCCGGGATGCTGACCGCATCGTCCTACTTCAAGGGCGAAGTCGCGACGCTCGCCGATGGCATGTTCGCCCAGGCCGATTGGAAGTTCTTCCAAGGGGGCGACGAGGCCAAGCCCTACGAGAAAGGGTTCATTTCGCTCGGCTGGCGACCGAAAGACAAAGCCAAGCCCGCCGGTGACGGAGCACGCCTGCCCTATTACTGGGCCGATTCGGGTTGCGAGCACCGTCTGACCACTTTCCTCGCCGTCTGCGCTCCGGAAGAGAAGTTCCGCATCGACCCGGCGATCTACTACAAACTGCGCCGTCAGCAGGGCAGGCACAGTTTCGTCGGCGATGCATCGAAACTCCCCGCCGATCTCGACAAACAAACGGGTACGGTCGTCTGGTTCCCATTCTCCGGCTCGCTCTTCGTCAACACGTTCAGCCATCTGTGGATCAACTACGCGGCGCTCGGCGTGGACAATCCGGGCGCGTTGGGCGTCGCCAATCGCATCCCAACCGACTGGTGGGAAAACAGCCGGCGCATGACGACCCTGCACCGCCTCAAGGCAATCGAAAACCCGAAGAAACTCCCCACGCTCGGAGTCGATGCCTGGGGACTCACAGCATCGGATTACCCAAAGGGCTATCTCGTTGCCGGCGTGTACCCCGATTCCATCGCGATGCCAAACTCGCGCCCGGATTGGGATTACTCGACGTTCCGCGCCAAGGACGATTTCGGCGACGGCACTGTCGCGCCGTACGGCGCGGGCTGCGCGATCCTGTTCCAGCCCGATGCCGCGATGCGGGCCATGCGCTACTACCGATCGCTCACAACACCGGACCAAAAGCTCCTCGCTTGGCGTGATCCGTCAAAGCCGGTCGCAGAAGGCGGCGGCTTCGGTTTCGTCGATGCCTTCAACCTCAAAGGTCCGGATGGCAAGCCCTGGGCTGCGAAGGACTATCTCGCGATCGATCAGGGGCCGCTGCTGCTCGCAATCGAGAACGCCCGCACCGGAAACGTGTGGCGCTGGTTCGAAGCGCACCCGTACGTTGTGGCGGGTCTGGAACGGCTCAAGCTCAAACCGGCTCCATGAAACACCGTTACATACGCTCGATGGCGGTTATCGGCCGCACAATCGCGCGCAAAGTAGCGACTTTGCTGGCTTTACCGCCAATCCGGGGCATTTTCTTTTTGCGGGAACTCTCTGTTGTTCTCGTGGCTGAAAACGGTTACAGGAATCGAACCTCTCTCCCGCCGTGGTGGCGTGAGTACTCGCGAGGAACGACCTGCCTAGCCGGCAGCCCTGCTCTCGAGAGGAGTATGGAATGAAAGTTCGTGGACTTTTCGCTGTCGTCGCTATCGCAGGTGCTGCCGCTTCCGCTTCCGCCGGCGTGACCAACGCCAATGCGTACAACGTGCTGCTGCGCAACTTCAATGATTACCCGAACTCGGTCATCACGACCGACATCGCGGCGAATCAGACCGCGCACGCCCGCATCACCGAGAACATGGGCCCGGTCAATCCCGACAACCCGCAGAAGTTCGCCAATCGTCACTTCGCTTTCCTGAGCGAAGACGGCGGCGCTTCCAAGCTCGCCATGAACAAGAACGAGTCGTTCAAGATCTCGTACAAGATGAAGCTCAACACGAACGTCGGCGCGTGGCCCGAGAAGCCCGAAGGCGGCCTCTTCTTCGGCAACGATCGCGGCGGCGGCTGGATCGATGAAGGCGGAATCTTCGTCGTCGCCAACGGCACCGTGTTCGTCGGTGGCGCCGGCCAGAAGTTCAGCCTCATCGCCGAAGGCAACGTCTCCCCCGCTTTCGCGCCGGGCGATGTGCTCTCCATGAGCTACACGTACTACGCCCCGAACGGCGGAACGGCTGCATACGCCGTTCAGTTCGAGAACCTCACGACCGGCTTCAGCAAGACGGTCATCAACACCTTTGAAGCCGATCCGAATGGCTTCAACGATGGCTCGTGGGTTGGCTTCCGCTGGCAGCACACCCGGAACCCCACCTTGGGCTCCGACGGCACCGTGAACGACATCGAGTATTACGATGTTGCGATCGTCCCCTCGACCGGCACCGCTTCGCTCTTGGCCCTCGCTGGCCTCGTCGCAGCTCGTCGTCGTCGCGCCTGAATCTGACTTCTCCGGGCGAGGCCGTCACCACCGGCTGAGTTTGGCGATGAAATCCAGATTGCACCACCCGGCCCGCGGCAACTGCCGCGGGCCGGTCGTTTTTGGTCGGTTTCTAACCAGCTCCATCCCCCCAAGTTTGGCGGGTGAGGTCCGAATTGTGGAAAACTCGAAAGAAGCGACAGGGGGACTTGACAGGGGGCCTGGAATGTGTCACGATGTAAACGCTTACATGGCCTCAGTCATCCAGAATCGCGTGCTTTTTACCGCGTCTCTTCGCGTACCGCGGTTCCAGTTGATCGACATTTGGGTTGCTGCATGATGCTCTCCAGCCGCTTCGGACATTTCGACAACGCCCATCCTTCTGGCTCCTCCTTTGTGATCACCGATCACGACACGCCCATGCCGTGGGTGAACGTGATCTGCAACGGGCGGTACGGTCTTGTGATCAGCCAGAACGGGGGCGGGTTCTCGTGGTTTGATGATGCCCAGCACAACGTGCTGACCCGCTGGGAGATGGACCTTGTCCGCGATTGCTATGGCAAGTTCCTCTACATCGCGGATCTTGATGCACCGCTCGATGCCCCGGATGTCTGGTCGCTCGCGCCCGCGCCCTGTCGCCGCCCGTACGACGAGTACTCGTGCACGCACGCGCTCGGCAGTAGCACGTTTCACACGCTTCGCTCGGGCATTCGCGCCGCGTGGACGCTGACGGTCGATCCGAAAGACCACGTCGAAGTCTGGTGCGTGGAACTGACCAACACGACTCGCAAAACTCGCAGCCTGCGGGTCGCTTCGTTTTTCGAGTGGACCTGCGGCGTCGCCCCGGACGTCAAGCGCGAGTTCCATCGCTTGTTCTTTGATGTCTCGTTCGACGAGACTGCGGCCCGGCGTGCGATTGTTTCGACCAAGAACATGTGGGACATTCGGCCCAAGACCGAGCGCGAGCATTGGAACATTCCCTGGCCCTACGTCGCGGCACACAGCGTTGCGGGGGCACAGTTCGATCGGCCTCTCGCGGTTGCTGACAAGCAGATGTTCCTGGGCAAGTATGGCGCGACAGCGACTCCTCAGGCCATGACCGTGCGCGATATCGCCGGTCTGCGCCAGGCGGGCTTTGGCCGGTTCGGCGATGCCGCGGCTGCCTTGGGCGGCGATCTCTCGATCGCTCCGGGCGCGACGGTCAAACTTCACTTCGTCGTCACGATCGGCGCCGACAAAAAGGCTTGCATCGCGAACGTCGACAAGTACAGCGACGAGAAGGTTGCTTGGGATACTCCCCGGCGCGCTCATGAATTCTGGAAGAACCTGCTCGGCGCAACGACCGTGAAGTCGGATCGCGCGGACTTTGATCTGCTCAACAACCACTGGCTCCCGTATCAGGCACTCAGTGGGCGCATGTGGGGGCGCACGGGTTACTACCAGCAGTCGGGCGCGTTCGGTTTCCGCGATCAGTTGCAGGACAGCCAGGTCTGGCTGCCCCTCGATCCGGCGGGAACCAAGCGGCAGATCATGCTGCACGCTGAGCGGCAGTTTGTTGATGGCTCGGTCTATCACTGGTGGCACGCGCTCGCTGATTTCGGCAATCACACGGCCTGCAGCGACGACTACCTCTGGCTGCCTTTCCTCGTCGGCAACTACATCCGCGAGACCGGCGACGACTCGATTCTGAAAGAAACCGCGCCGTTCGTCGATGATCCGCAGGCCAAGGCCACGATCCTCGATCACTGCAAACGCTCCATCGAGCGCACGTTCAAACGCACGAGCGAGCGGGGAATCCCGTTCATCGGCTCGTGCGATTGGAACGACGGCTTGTCGGCGATGGGCATCGACGAGAAGGGCGAATCGGTCTGGCTCGGCATGTTCCTCTGCGAAGTGCTCCAGAACTTCGCGACCGTGGTCGAGCGAAACGGCGATGCGGACGCCGCCAAGCGCTACCGCTCCAAGCGCGATGAGTACGCCAAGGCCGTGAACGCTCACGCGTGGGACGGCGCGTGGTACAAGTACGGCACGAAGGACAGTGGCGAGTGGATCGGCAGCTCGCAAAGCCCCGAAGGCAAGATCCACCTCAACGCCCAAACTTGGTCGATTCTCACCGACATCGCCCCCGAAGATCGCGCCGCCTCGGCCTGGGAGAGCGTCAAGAAGAACCTTCTCAGCCCCTACGGCCCGCTGCTGCTCTACCCCGCGTACACCATTCCGGACCCCACAATCGGTTACGTCACCCGCTACAGCCCGGGCAGCCGCGAAAACGGGGGCGTGTACATGCACGCCGCGACGTGGGCCCTGGCCGCGGCATGCAAGCGCCGCGATGTCGAGAGCGTGGCCCGAATCTGGAAGAGCATTTCGCCCCCCACTCGCGGGCAGAACGCCGATAGCTACTTCGCAGAGCCGTATGTGACGCCCGGCAACGTGGATGGCCCGCTCTCGGATAAGCCGGGACGAGCCGGCTGGACGTGGTACACGGGCTCTGCCGCGTGGTTGAACCGCGTGAGTCTCGAGTGGATCCTGGGCATTCGCCCCGTCTTCACGAAGTCGGGCGAAGCCGGGCTGCTGATCGATCCTGTCCCGCCGGTGGAGTTTGGAACAGTGGATGCGGTTCGGACATGGCGGGGCAAGAAGGTTCGCGTGCGGTTTGACAGCCGCGGGTTTGTGGCCGGGAAGCCGGCCGTGGTTCGCGTGGGTTCCGCCGGTGGTGTGGGGGGCGTGGGGGCAGCGGGTCAGCCGATTCCGGGAGGAATACTGACTGAAACGTTGCTGAAAACTTTGGGCCAGCACGACATATTGGACGTATATGTGTCATGGAGCGCCGCTGATTCCAGCGGTGCAACTGGTTCGGGTGCGGCGGAAGCCAAACCCACG
The DNA here is from genome assembly GCA_016793015.1 of Phycisphaerales bacterium. Lineage (GTDB taxonomy): Bacteria > Planctomycetota > Phycisphaerae > Phycisphaerales > UBA1924 > JAFEBO01. Next base: position 20,241 of record JAEUJD010000151.1, on the reverse strand, counting down.
GGGGCGACGCCGAAGGCGGCATCGCAGCGAACGTGAGTGGACTGCCGCGCTGAGCCCGTTCGGGCGATGAAGCGCGGGGAATAGGAGTCGGCGGTATGGAACCAAGAAACAACCGAGCGAAGCACACGACTGGGAAGCGTCACGCTTTCACGCTCATCGAGTTGCTCGTGGTGATCGCGATTATTGCGATGCTGATTGGAATTTTGCTTCCAGGTCTGGGACAAGCGCGACGAACCGCTTGGAAAGTCATCTGTGCGAGCAACCAGCGCCAAATTGGCACTGCGATTCAAATGTATTTCGACAATCAGAAATCTCCCGTCTGGTTTGACATGTACATGGATCCGAAGACGAAGATCACGCCTCCGAATCCCAACGCAGGCATGCCGAAACAGCACGTGAATGTCAATTTCGCGCTTCAGGAATTTGTGGGCAATACAGGAAATACCGCTTTCAGTTGTCCAGCTGCGAAAGGATTGGCGAGCGTTCGATCGCTTGAGAGCTTCCGGCTGCTGGCTTCAGGTCTGCGAATATATGGCTTAGCCGACGACTTGACCTTTGCTTCCGTGCTCACGAAAGGCGCGGACATCAAGCATTGGACCGAGTTTTACTTCAATGATTCCGCTCCGACGTTCGCCCAAACTTCGTCCGGCGGAAAAGGATCGATTATCGGCGGTATTTCGCAGCGCCGAATCATGGACATCCCGTTCCCACAGTGGACGGTCTTTGCGACCGACGCACTCGATCGATTCCCGCGGCACTTTGCGAAGGACGCAAAGGTCATAGTCTCCGAGGGAAAATTGAGTACTGCCCAAGGGGTTGAGCAGCGAGGGCAGAACAACTTTCTCTTCGGCGACCTCAGTGTAAAATCGATTGACATCTCCTTCTATGGCGCGGGCGATGCTCCAGATCCCTCTGGAAACAAAGGCAGCTTTTACGATTGGGGTCTGCGTCCCGCCCCGAAATAGGAATCGCTCCGTCATGGATTCAATTCGCAATCTGCTCCAAAAGCCCGCCGTCGGTTGGTCCGTCGCCGGATTGGCAATTCTGGTGGCTCTGTGGTTTTTCTGGCAAGGCATGTTCGCGAAAGGCACCTACGACCTTTCTCGTATGACCGAGAAGGTGACAATTCGATTTGCAGATACGGGCGACGAAATGGTGCTCACTCGCGGCGAATTTGAAGAGCAGCTTCGTCGAATGGGCCAAGACCTGAAGGCCGATCAAGGCATCGTCAACCCGAAAACCGGAAAGCCGACGGGGATCCTTGTTGCGGCGAGGGATTGGCAGGAAACGGTGAATCGGCTGAACCAGGAGCGAGCCGAAATGTCGAGCCGAAGCCCTTGGGGAGCTGGTGCCGCGGCTTCTGCGGCAGGTAATAAGGGCGGCAGGTAGCTCAACTCCTTTGATTCGGTAATCAAGCTGTCGCGGGCTTGCGATTGAATGGCGAGCCTCGTTTCGTTCGGTTCGCTCGTTGCAGGCAGTGCAGACAGATGCGGTCGCGGTGCAACAGATGTGTCTGAGCGTTCATTGCTACACCGAACGTCCGCGGCACGGGCCATTGAAGTTCCGCGAAGACTCGCTGAATACCGGCGATGCTCTTGACGGAGCGAACAACTATCTTTTCGGCGATCAGAGCATCCGCAACATCACGCGGCGAGACGCGTACACAAAGGGCGACAAGTACGGCTCCACAGTTGACAACCGTTCTTGGATCGGCTGGGGGCATCGATATCCGAAGCCGTGACTGGTGAAACGAGTTCCGTTGCCGATGAGGCTTGCAGCGGTCGTTCGAAGCGCTCGATCGCTTGCCGTACGAGCCCGAGCGAAGCGCTGGGATGCGGGGGCTGGGGGACTGCCTGGGCTTGCAGTGAAGGCGGATGCAACCGCGTCCCTCGCTGCGCTTCGGGTTCGTGCGGTCTGCGGCTGGTTGTCTGTGCACGAATAGCGAGTTTGCAGCGGCGGCGGCTCGGTTCGGGCGTCGGAGTGTTCGTGACCATGCCGTACGAACCCGAGCGAAGCGTTGGGATGCGGTGGCGTGGGGACTGCCTGGGCTTGCAGAGAAGGCGGATGCAACCGCGTCCCTCGCTGCGCTTCGGGTTCGTTCGGCATGGTGCAGAGAATCTCGACGCGAAGGGCGAGATGCGGCGCACCACACCACTCGCGGAGGAACCGCGAGTGGTGCCACGAACTCTCCCCTACATCCTCAACAACTCATCCACCAGATACGCATGACTCATCGTGCCCATGCGCAGGCACTCGAGCTCGAACTTCTCGTTCGGTGAATGCACGCGGTCGTCATCGAGGCCGAAGCCCATGAAGATCGTTTCGAGGCCGAGCTTGCTCTTCAGCGAGCCGGCGACGGGGATGCTGCCGCCGGTTTTGATGAGGGCGGGGCGAACGCCGCAGGCGCGTTCGATGGCGCGGGCTGCCGCGGCGAGTTCGGGCGAGTCGGTCTTGACGGTCGCGGGGTTGCCTCCGTGGTGGTCGATCAGTTCCCAGCGGCAGCCGGGCGGAGTGCGATCGCTGCACCATTTGAAAAAGGACTTTGTGATCTCGATCGGATCCTGATCCGCGACGAGGCGGAACGAGACCTTTGCGCTCGCGTGACTGGGGATGACGGTCTTGGCGCCCTTGCCGGTGTAGCCGCCGACGATGCCGTTGAGTTCGGCGGTCGGCCTCGCCCATTCGCGTTCTGTAAACGAGTAGCCCGCTTCGCCGACATTGGCGTCGGGCGGGAAACCGATTTTCTTGAGCGCTTCGGACGGGTTGATGCCGAGCTTGTTCCACTCGTCGCGTTCGGACTGCGCGATCGGGCGGACGCGGTCATAGAAACCGGGGATCGTGACGCGGCGGTCCTTGTCCCAGAGCTGGGCGAGCACCTTCACAAGCTCGGAAATCGGGTTGGGCGACTTGCCCCCCCACATCCCTGAATGCAGGTCCTGGTTCGCGCCGTGGAGAATCACTTCGGTGTAGGCGAGCCCGCGCACGCCGTAGGTGATGGCGGGCTTGCCGCGGTCGAGCATACCGGTATCGCTGATGACGCAGACTTTGCACTCGCCGAGCTCGGTATTGTTCGCGTCGATGAAGGCATCCAGATGGACCGAGCCGGATTCTTCTTCGCCTTCGAGCAGCACGGTCACTTTCACGCCCCCCGCTGCGAGGCCCGAAACTTCCTTCCACGCGCGCATGGCGGAAAGGAACATCATCACCTGGCCTTTGTCATCGACCGCGCCGCGCGCGATGATGCGGGGCGGGCCGTCCTTGCCCGAAGCATCATCGACGAGCTTGGGCGTGAAGGGCGGGCTGTTCCAGAGTTCGAGCGGATCGGCGGGCTGCACGTCGTAGTGCCCGTAGAAAAGAATGTGCGGGCCTTTGTAGCTCGGCGCGCCGGGCGCGTGCGCGAGGACGATCGGGTGGCCCGGTGAGTCCTTCGTTCCGGTCTCGCGGAGCGCCGACTTGAACCCGCTGGCGGCAAGATGATCCGACGCCCACTGTGCCGCGGCGACGCAGTGCTTCTTGTATTCCGGATCGGTGCTGATGCTGGGGATTTTGAGCCAGTCGATGAGCTCGCGCACCTGCGCGGCTTCGCCGGACTTGAGAAGAGAGGTGACTTTGGTGAGGTGGTCGGAAGCGGAGAAAGAAGCGTTCGTCATGAGGGCATTCTTGGAAAGATAAACACCTGTGGAAAGCAGCCGCACAACTGCCGCGTGCTGAAAACCGGGCGAGCTACGAAGGATCGTCGCGAGATGGTTGACAACCGCGCTCAGAGCGAGCACGCTTGGCACAATCATAAAATCGAGTCGCACGTGCGTTGACAGCTCGTCGTGTTGTGCTGGTCTAACGATTCTTCGACGAAGCCTGCGCATCCCAGGCCTGCTGCATCAGGGAGTCGGGCGGAGTCGGATTAAAGAGCCGTACATTGCGGCCGCAGACGGGGCAACGTGTGGGGCCAGGCTTGCCCAGTCGCTCGTTTAGAACGACATAATCCGGCGGAAACTTTGCCTTGCCATCCTTTGTCCAATAGCACGCTTCCGCAGGGTACAACGTGGCCTTGCCGCTCGCTGGATTCACAAATGGGAACGAAGCTCCGCGAGCCGCGCGAAAGTCCGTAATCGCTTTCCCGGTTTCGATGTCGACAACGGGCATCGTGCGAGCGGCAACTTCCGGAGAATTTCGCCACGCCGAAAGGCTGGTCCAAGACACAAAAACCAGAATGGCGATTGCGACAACAGAGACACCGGCGGCAATCAAGAGGTTTCGACGCCCCTCTGCATCCGGCTTCTCCTTGCGAGTTTTTTTGTCGGTAGCTTGATCCGCGTCATCGAGCAACGACGAGGAATTTGCAGAACTTGTCCCACTCGGCATGCGTCATTGCTCCGGCCTTGACATCAGTGACGTTCGTCGAGGGCACCTTAGGGGACAACGTACGGATTGTCAGCGGTCGCACCAACGCCGCTTTGATCCGCAAAGGTTTTCTTGGTCGATGTCCAGGTGGACAAAGGGCGGGAAATCTTGGTGCCGGTCGGGAACCAAATCATCGGATTCGTTGCGGCGTTGTCGTCCATCTTCGAAACGTGACCGTCATAGAAAGCGACATTGCCCATGCACTGAACGCCGGCCGCTCCGCCCCCGCTCGCTGCACCGCTAGAAGGATCCATCCGCTTGTTACCGTGCCGGAATGCCCAGAACCGTGCGTCAACGTAGCGAGCCCAAGGTGCGCCCGACTCGGTCGCTTTTCTGTGCAGAGCCTTTGTTCCATCGGCGCCTGTGTACCACCAGGCGCCGACGTCGGCGAATGAACCGCCGTACTTGGCATCTGTCTGCATGTCGTAGTTGTACGTGGGCGATCCAGATTGCGTTCCGGCCGCGCCAGCTTCAGCGAATCGATGAGAATCGAACACCAACACCTTCATTGATGCGGTACCGAGCGATGACAATCTCGGCAGGTAGCCGCGGCGATCGATCCCCTCGCCCTTGCGATCTCCAGCACCGAACGGTGCTGCATCTTCCGTCGCGACAAACCCCGTTGACATGCAGAACGATGGCATGCGCTTGACCTGCCAAGGCCCGCCAGCTCGCGGGTAGGGCTGGGCTTCAAAGTTGTTCTCGGGACAGTTCATTGCCGGAGTGCGGAGATAGAAGTCGAGTCGATCCGACCTCAGTTGTTCCGTCGCGCCTTCGCTCCTGTCTGTGATCGAGATGCTTTCACCGGGGCCTTGCTGACCAAGGAAACTCAGCAGCGGGCCGGTCCAATCCCAAATCTGAATCGCAGTTCCATTGAACTGAGCCGTGCTCCCGGACTTGGAACTTCCCATCGCCGCCCAACCGGTCGTCATCGGTGAACCAAGCAGCCATTCCTTGTTCTGCTCGGCGTATGCAACCGTTCCGACTGCAATCTGACGCTGGTTGTTCGCGCAAACAAGCCCGCGTGCAACTCGCCTCGCTGCGCCGAGCGACGGCAGCAGGATCGAGATGAGCAGCGCGATGATCGCGATGACGATGAGAAGTTCGATGAGGGTGAATCCTGGGCGGCGCTGTTTCATGACTGAAACCTTTCCGGAGTCGAATCCTTGCTGACTCCTGCCGCGTTGCCGCGGCCCCTTCCTCTGAACTGAATTGCGGACGCTGACGAAAATCAGAAGCCGAAACCGAGCATCGAAACCGAGCGTCCCCCCAATCCTCTTACACCCCCACACACACCAGACGTTCGGTAAAGACGCCCTCAGCATACCAGAATCCGGGCATCTGTGGTGCGAGAACCGACAGGGAAGTGGCTGGAAGTGGCGGGCGGGCTGACCGGACGATTCCCGAACTTTCGAGTGAACTCGGGGACTGTGAAGGCTATGCGCGAGGGTGCGTTCGGGGTGAAAACCTTGAACAAAAATGGAAGGGGACGGCGTTTCTTTGCGGAATCTTTGCGCTCGGGGGAGGGGGTTCATGGGGGTGGAAGGGGATAACTCGAAAGGGCTCGGGGGGGATGCGGAGAGGGAGGGGGGCGTCAAGGCGAAGGCACACCGCCCGGAAGGGCGGTGCCACCAAAATTCACACCGCCCGGAAGGGCGGTGCCACGATGGGAGCAGAAGGGCAGGGGAATGCAAGCCTGGGCGGAAAGGGGATGGCACACTCAAAGTGGTGATGCCGCGCGCGGAAGGTGTTTGCCGCGGGTGGCGTGGCGGATTGTGTGTGTTCGATGGGGAAGACTGGAGACGAGATGAAGACGAGAGCCTGGATTTTGCTGGCGGCTGCGGGGATTGCGGCGCTGGCGGTGCGCGTTTCTGATGCCGGCGCGAAAGAGATGCTGGTGTGCGGGTTCGGATCGAACTCGGTGGCGCGGTACGACATGAGCGGGAACTTTCTTGGGAACCTGGATGCCGCGGGGAACTTGTCTGGCCCGCTGGCGGCGCGGATGGGGCCGGATGGGAAGATCTATGTGGTGAGCGAGGGCAACAACCGGATCGTGCGGTACAGCGCGAGCACCGGGGCGTTTGTGGATACGTTCGTCGCGGATGCGGGGATGAACTCGCCGACGGGCGTGACGTGGGACAAGAACGGCGACATGTACGTGTCGAGTTTCGGCGGGAACAAGGTGCGGAAGTACAACGGCGCGACGGGTGCGTACTTGAGTGACTTTGTCACGGCGGGCAGCGGAGGATTGAGCGGCGCGGACAACGGCATGATGTTCGGGCCGGATGGGAACTTGTATGTCCCGAGTTACAACAACAACCGCGTGATCCGCTACAACGGGACGACGGGCGCCTCGATGGGGAACTTCATCGCGAGCGTGAATCGACCCAGGCAGTTTGAGTGGTTCAACGGGACGCTGTATGTGGCGAGCGAGGGCGCGAATGCGGTGCGGAAGTTCAACGGCACGACGGGGGCAAGTCTGGGTGCGTGGATGGCGACCGGGTCGGGCGGGTTGAACACGCCGATCGGGATGGCGTTTGGATACGACGGGTTTTTGTACGTCGGGTCCGGGGGGACGAATCAGATTCTGAAGTACGACGCCGTGACGGGCGCGTTTGTGGGCGTGTTTGCGACGGGGAGCGCGGGGACGTTTCAGTTGCCGGCGTTTATCACGATCATTCCGGGGCCGGGGACGTCCGCGGTGATGGGAATGGCGGGAGCTTTCGCGGCGAGGAGAAGGCGGTAAAAGCGGGAGAGAACGCGGAGTTGCGGAGAGGGCGGAGGGGCGCGGAGAAGTTCGATGTGAGAATCTCGACGCGCGAACACCGAGGCTCGGCGCGCGGTTCGGAAGGGCCGGGACCCTGCCGTACGAGCCCGAGCGAAGCGAAGGGCAAAGGCTGCGAGCGATTCGGAGGCTGCGGGTTGAACGGATGCAACCGCGTCCCTTGCTGCGCTTCGGGTTCGTTTGGTCTGTCGCTGGTTGTTTGTGCACGAATAGCGAGTTCGCGGCGGCGGAGGCTCGGCTCGGGCTTCGGAGTTTCCGGGACCATGCCGAACGAACCCGAGCGAAGCGTCGGGATGCGGTGGCTGGGGAACCCCCCGAGCGTTCGTAGAAGATGCATGCAACCGCGTCCCTCGCTGCGCTTCGGGTTCGTACGGCACGCCGCGGGTGACTATGAACGCGTTTGCAGGAAGGCGTCGCTACTTCGCGCGTTTGAAGGACTTGTCCGGCAACGCGGGTGTCTGCGGCGGGAGAATCGGCTTTTCCTTGATGAGTTGTTGGAGGTGCGCGATCGCGGCCTCGAGCTGGGCGTCTTTGCCCTCGAAGGTAGCGTGAGGCAGGTTGTCGACCTCGATATCAGGGACGACGCCGTGGCCTTCGACGAGCCAGATGCCGTCGGGGCCGAAGACGCCGGTTTCGCCTGCGCTCGCGACGCCTCCGTCGCTGAGGCGATTATCCATGCTGAGCCAGACCTCGCCACCCCAGGTGCGGGTGCCGATGACCTTGCCGAGGCCGAGGCGTTTAAAGCCTTCGGAGAAGGCTTCGCCATCGGAGGCTGTGAACGCATCTGCGAGGACGACCATGTGGCCCCGGAATGCGAACTGCATGTTCCAGGTGTCGGGCTGGCCGACGCGGGCGTTCCAGAACATCCAGGCTTTGCGAAGGAGTGCGCCGAGAATCCAGGAATCGATGTTGCCGCCGGTGTTGCGGCGGACATCGATGATGAGACCGGCGCGGTTGTAGACGGGGAAGAAGTTCTTTGCCCAGCGGCCGATCTCGCCTCCTCCCATGTTGCGGAGGTGGACGTAGCCGATGTCGGAGTTGCTCTTCTTCTCGGTTTCGAGGCGGCGGGTGTATTCCCAGTCGGTGTAGCGGAGGTTGGCATCATCGAATCCGGAAATCGGGGAAACGATAACATCGCGTGCTTCACCCGATGCGGGCTTGACGCGGATCAGCACCTGCTGGCCCGCTTTACCCCGGAGGAGCGAGGCGGGGTCGGCGATTCCGGCGAGCGGGATGCCGTTGATCTGTTCGATGAGGTCGCCGCTCGCGAGATCGACGCCGGGGCGTGCGAGAGGCGGGACGAGCGTGGGCTCGTCGGGATCGAAGTTGTAGATGCGCTGGATGCGCCAGCCTGCCGGATCTCTTGCCATATCCGCACCGAGGAAGGCATTGGCGATGTCGTCGGTCGCTTCGCGGATCTGGCCGCCCTGCACGAAGTGGTGCAGCGTGGAGAGTTCGCCGGTGAGCTGCGAAAGGACATCGTTGAGTTCGGCGCGGGTGCGGACGCGCTCGATGAGCGGTGCGTATTTCACCTTCATCGCGGGCCAATCGACGCCGTGCATGTTGACGGCGTAGAAGTAATCGCGGAGCAGGCGCCACGCATCGGCGTACATCTGCTTCCATTCGGTGGCGGGCACGAGGCTGAAACGCCACTTGGAAAGGTCAACGCCTTTGCCTTCAAGATCGGCGGGTGCGGGAGTGGCATCGACGATGGAGAATGAAGCCGGGCCTGGGCCGGATTGCTTCTGGATCAGAATCTTCTTGCGGTCGGAAGAGAGCTGATACGTGCGGATGTCGGCGGAGACTGTCTTGGTCTCGATCTTTTCATTGCCGATGTTGACGCCCAGGAGATTGGTCTTTGGGTCGCCTCGCGTGAAATCGCAGAAGAAGAGGGCCTTTTCGGAGGCGGTGAGCGTGTGGTAGTTGCTGGCCGGGAGCGGGACTTCTTCGAGACGGCTTATGAGGCCGTCGAGGTCGATGACGACTTCGGGCACGGGCTTGTCGGTTTTCTTGTCGTCTTTCTTGTCATCCTTGGCGCCGGCGTCGTCTTTCTTCTCGTCCTTCTTCTCGTCCTTCTTTTCGGCGTTCAGCTCATCGTTCGGACGCCAGGGCGAGCGCTGGCCCTTCTTGAGCGCGACGAGGTAGATCTTGGTGCGTTTGTCAAAGTGGGGCTGAGGGGCGAGCGGGCCCCAGGGGCTTTGGACGGTTGAGTTGAAGGTGCGGTCGCTGAGGAGATAGAGCCACTTGCCGTCGGCGCTAAATGCCGGGCTGGCGCTGTCGAAGCGGTCGGAGGTGACGGGCGTGGTTTGGCCGGTGCTGATGTTGTAGAGGTTGATGGCGCCGTTGGCGTTTGCCGCGGGCTCGGTGAAGGCGAGCCACTTGGAATCGGGCGACCAGGCCATATCGCCGATGTCGCCGTTTTTGTTCTGGACGATGGTCTTGGTGGTCTTGGCTTCGATGTCGGTGATGTAGAGCTTCTGGTTCTTGTCGGTGTGCGCGACGAGCTTGCCGTCGGGGCTGGGGAGCATCGCGAAGCGGATGATCGCGCTGTCGCTTGTGATCTGGGTCGCTTCGCCGATGCCGTTGGCCGGGAGCTTCCAGATCTCGACTTCGCCGGAAGCATCGCTGAAGGCCAGGACCGACTTGCCGTCGGGAAGGAACGTGGCGTTGCGGAACCGTGTGCCGGATTTTTGCGTTACATCGACAAAGCGGCCTTGTTTGGCGGGTGCGACGAAGACCTGGCCACGCGCGGTGAGCGCGAGGCGATCGCCGTTGCCGGAGATGGAGGAGCTCGCGACGGCGCGGGCGGGCTCTTTGATCCAGAGCTCGCGCATCTGGTCGAAATCGCTGGAGATCTGGATCGGAATCTGAGCGTCGTTGCCGCTGGCGAGATCGAGGAGCCAGATGTCGGCACCGTGCTGATACACAACACGGCCGTTCTGGAGGTCGGGCGCTGCGACGTCGTACTCGGCGTGCTTTGTGTGCTGCTTGAGGTCCTTGCCGCCCTGATCCATGGACCAGATGTTCATGATGCCGTCGCGATCTGTGGCGAAGTAAATTCGGCCGTTCCAGATCATCGGGTCTTTGCTGGTGCCCGCAAAGTCGGTCGTGAGGGGCGTGGCTTCGGCATCGCCAACGCCGAATTTCCAGAGCTGCTGGATGAAACCGCCCTGGTAGCGTTTGGTGAAGCTTCCTTGGAAGGGGAGACGCGTAAAGAAGAGCGTTTTGCCGTCGGCGGAGTACGCGCCCTGATCGGCTTCGTAGAGCGGGATGCGCTCGATGGCGGGCGCTTCGGACGGATTTGCTTCGCGGGCGCGGGGCGTGAAGGTCACGAGCTGGTTCGACGGAAGGGTTGCGAACTCCCGGGTTGAATAGATGATCTTGGAGGCGGGCGTCCAGCCAACGAACGTGATGCGTGATGCGCCGAACGTCTGGCGAACCGGCAAGCCGCCTTCGATGGGCATGGTGTAGATTTCGGCCGGGCCTTCGTAGGTGCCGACGAAGGCGACCGTTTTGCCATCGGGCGAAATGGAGGGGTGATACTCGTCACCCGAGCCGCTGGTGAGGCGAGCGGCCATGCCGCCGGTAACGGGGACGCGCCAAAGGTCGCCTTCGCTCGCGAAGACGACGGTGTCGCCGTTGATCGCGGGCTGGCGGTAGTAGCCGTGGGTTTGAGGGTTGGGGTTGGGGCCGGCCGTCGTCGCGGACTGAGCGAGAGCGAGTTGGGCAAGGGTGAGGGCGGCGGAAGCGAAGAAAATTCGCATGGGTGCGGGAGCTCCGGGGTGAGTGGGAAGAGTACCGGATTTGCGGGAGAAAGTTGCCGCGGCGGTTTAGGACGGTGAAATTGCCCGGCGGATGAAAGCCGTGTCGGTGTATTGGCGGAACCGCACAATCTGCCCGCTGTTCACGGTATAGACGTGGGCAAATGCCGCGGCAAGATGCTTGCCGGTGGCTCTGTTGGTCCCTTCGTACACCCCTATCGCGATGATCGTGTCGCCGGCGTCGTGCCATTCGGTGACGCGGGCACGCCAGTTGTCCCAGTCGCGGCGGAACTGCGAAAGGATGTCGTCGAGGACATGCGCCGCGCCTTTGTGGAGGCCGCCACCTGGAAAGCCCTCGTTCTGGATCCACTCGATGTCCGGATGCATGATCGCGAGGATGCGCTCGCGGTCGCGCGAGGCGAAGGCGGTGTAGAGGGACTGGACGAGCGAGAGGTTTGCAGAAATCTCGGGCATTTGCGGAGTACGAGAGCGGGCCACAGAAGTTCAGAGAACACCGGCCGGAAGGCCGGTGCCACGTTACTCGTAACGCAGATGCTTCACGCTTTCGCCGCTGTCGCGGAGATCGATGAGGGCGTCGATGCCGATATCGAGGTGCTTCTTGACGAAGTTCTCGCTGACGTAGTGATCGCTTTCGCCGGTTTTCACGCCTTCGGGGGACATCGGATTGTCGCTCACGAGGAGGAGCGCTCCCTTCGGAATCGAGTTCACGAAGCCCACCATGAAGAGTGTGGCGGTTTCCATATCGATGCCGATCGCGCGGATCTGGCGGAGATAGTCCTTGAACTTCTCATCATGCTCCCAGACGCGGCGGTTGGTTGTATAGACCGTGCCGGTCCAGTAGTCGCACTTGTGCTCGACGATGGCTGTGGAGACGGCACGCTGAAGGCGGAACGAGGGAAGCGCGGGGACTTCGGGGGGCATGTATTCGTTGCTGGTGCCTTCGCCCCGGATCGCGGCGATGGGAAGCACGAAGTCACCGAGCTTGGTCTTTTTGAGGCCGCCGCATTTGCCGAGGAAGAGGACCGCTTCGGGCTCGACCGCGCTGAGCAAATCCATCGTCGTCGCTGCCATCGCCGAGCCCATGCCGAAGTTCACGATCGAGAGATTCTCGCCGGGAGTGCCCTGGGCTCCGGTTGCGGACTGCATGGGTCTGTCGCGGCCGACGACCTCGACACCGAAGCGTGTAGCGAAGGCATCCACGTAGCTTCCGAAATTGGTGAGCAGGATGTACTTGCCCCACTGCTCGAGCGGACGCCCGGTGTAACGGACGAGCCAGTCGCGGACGATGTCGGCTTTGGTTTTCATCCGCGTACAGGATACGGGGAGAGAACGCGGAGGGCGCGGAGAGGGCGGAGTTGCGCGGAGTGGACCGAAAGAGCTTTGACTCCAAGGGTTCGATGGGCTCCGAGCGGATTCGAACGGGGCAAAGGAATGTTGTTGAAGGGAAAGAAGGCATCGAGGCAAGAGGCACCGAGGCATCAAGGCGAAGACGAGCCAAGAGTTGATACGCTCGCATCATGCATCCACTGCTCTGGTTTTTCGTCGCGTGCGTGGTCGGGCTGCTGCTGTCGGCGATCGTGTTCCATGTGCTGGCACGGATGGGGAAGTTCGGAAATGCGATCTGCGATGCGTGCACGAAGGGATATCTGCTCGACCTGACGGTGTTCTACTTCACGCATGGGCCGTGGTTGGCGGGGATCATCTGGTGGTGGAACTGCGATCCTCTCGTCTCACGCCTGCACCACTCGTTTGCTTCGTTCGCAGCCGTGATCGGCACCGCTGTTCTCGCGCAGATGGTTACGCTCGTGCTCTGGTCGTGGATGCACGAGGCGATGAACCCCGGCATCCGCAAGGGGCCCCGCATCGTCAGTACGCTGAACCGGCGGGTCGGCTGGTTTCGGAATCATGCCGCGGTCTGGTGGACGGCGTGGGCGGTGCCTCTCTTCACGATGATTCGTCTCGGAGAGATCCTGCTTTATCCCCCGCTGCACTGGCTCGTGCGCCTGCCCAAGTACAACGTGAACGAGTGGATCAACATCAGCCGGCAGAAGTTTAGCGGGCTGGTCGGGTACGACTTGATCTGGTGCCTCTACTGCGACTGGATGACGGGCGTGTGGAGCCTGGGCAGCGAGATGCTGCGGAACGTCGAATCGTTCTGGTGCCCGATCAAATACAGCTCGCCGGAGAAGTGCGAGAAGTGCTGCATCGACTTCCCGGATATCAATGGAGGCTGGGTCGATGCACGCGGCAACATCGCCGAAGTTGCCGAGCTGCTGGAAAAGAAATACCCCGGACCTGGGGGGCTGAACGGGTGGTTCGGGCATCCGACGCGTGTTGAATTGACCGTTCGAAAGACGGATTGAAGTTGCATCTGCCGCGTCGATGCGGGGTTGAATGAATCACGCGCCCGGCGGGGGCGGCACCGCTACGCTGCCCGGCCGTGCGATCAAAGTCCACACCCGGAATCGGATTCATTTTTCTGACGCTGCTGCTCGATGTGCTCGGGTTCGGGGTGATCATTCCGGTGGCGCCGCGCCTGATCGAGAAATTGCTGCACGACGGCCAGGGCGGCACGGATTCGGAAGCGGCGTATGTCGTCGGCTGGCTCGCGGCCACGTACGCGATCATGCAGTTCCTGTTCTCGCCTTTGCTCGGCGCGCTCTCGGATCGTGTCGGGCGGCGGCCGGTGCTGCTGGTTGCGATCCTGGGGTCGGGCATCGACTACTTTGCGATGGCCTTTGCGCCCACGCTCTTTTTCTTCTTCATCACGCGAGCGCTGAACGGGCTTTCGGGCGCGAGCATGACGGTGTGCAACGCGTACATCGCGGATATCACGCCTCCGGAGAAACGCGCCGCGGCGTTCGGCATGGTGGGCGCCGCCTTTGGGCTTGGCTTCATCCTCGGGCCGCTGGGGGGCGGCTTGCTGGGCGAGATCGATATCCATCTCCCGTTCTACGTCGCGGGCGGGCTCTCGCTGGCGAACTGGCTCTACGGCTATCTGGTTCTTCCCGAGTCGCTTCCCGCCGAACACCGGTCGCACGTGACGCTCGCGCGGGCCAACCCGATCGGGGCGTTCTTCGGGCTCGGTCGCTACCCGGTGGTCGCCGGTCTTGCGGGCGCGATGTTCCTGATCAACCTCGCCATGTTCGGGCTGCACATGACGTGGGTGCTCTACACCAAGCACCGATTCGGCTGGAGCCCGATGTACGTCGGCTTCTCGCTGTTCTGCGTCGGGGTGGGCGCGGTGATCGTGCAGGCGGGCCTCGTGCGGAAGATCGTGCCATGGCTTGGCGAGAGAAGATCGCTGCTCATCGGCATCGGCATCGGAAGCCTGGCGTACGTCGGATACGGGGCTGCGACTCAGGGATGGATGATTTATGTGATCATCGCGTTCGCTTCGCTGGGCGGCATCGCTCAGCCCGCGGCACAGGCGATCATCACCAAGACCGTGCGACCCTACGAGCAGGGCGAGATCCAGGGCGCCCTGACTTCGCTTCAGTGCGTAGCGCAGATCATCGGACCGCTGATGGCGACGCGCGCCTTTGGATACTTCATCTCCGAGAACGCCCCGATTTACCTTCCGGGAGCGTCGTTCTTCCTCGGCGCGGTCTTTTCCGTCCTCGGGACAGCGGTCGCGGCGTGGGCGACGCGCGGATACACGGCGCGCGACACGCACCCGGCGACGGCAAATGAAACCGCGCCGGCCGCGAAGCCCGCGGCGGAATAGAAGGGCGTGGATCCCCGGGCCGACGGCTATTTCTTGCTGCGGAAGATGCTACGGACGCGCTCTCCGAGCGTGAACTCGCTGAGATCCTTGAGTTCCCCGGCGTCGAGCAGCACTCCGCCGCAGTCTCGGCAGAGATCGATGATCACGTGGGGCTGGCGCGGATCGGGGACCTGGAGCAACTTGGAATGATCGCGCGGGCATTCAAGGAAATCGTCGCGCAGGACCTTGTATTCGTAATTGTTCTTGGCGGTGCCATAGTCGACATCATCGAGGTCGGCCCCCTGCTCCTTCGCCTTGATGGCGCGTTCGAGTTCGTAGGCATCGAACCAGATCGCGCCGCAACGGCCGCAGTGGTCGACCACGAGGTCGCTGCTGCCGATGGAGAGTTTCTCCATGATCGTGGCGTCTTTGGGGCAGCGGATCTTGCCTGGGGGTGTGGTGTGCATGTGCTGTTCCAGAACTAGTCGAGCCAGTCCTTCGCCTTCAAACGCGCGGGCACGTACTCCTCGGTGACGAAGCTGATGCCCTTGTTGATCATGGCTTCGACTTCCATCTTGAAGCCGTTGGAGAGGAGTTTCTGGATTTCCTTCTGCCAACCTTTGTGGTTCTCAAACCACGGGTACGCCGCGATTTCCTTGGCGCGCTTGATGTCGTTCTCCGTGAGATCGATCTTGACGGCATCGCCGAGATTGCACTCTTCGTAGTCTTTGGCGCGAAGGCCGAGGAACTTCGCATCGGGGATCGCCAGGCGAGAACTTTCGAAAGCGAGGGAAATCGAACCCTGCTTGATCACGCTGTAGATGTAATGGCCCCAGGGGTCGCAATCGAGCACGCAGATAATCGGAAGCTTGAGCTCCTGATTGAGCCGTTGCAGGAGCCGCCGGCATCCGCGGGGGGGCTGCCCGGCACCGTGCGTCAGAATGCAGTTGTTCTTTTCCCAGAATCGATCTTCGTTGAAGCGATTCCAGACCGTGCCTTTCTCGACATGCAGCACGAACTTCGCCTCGCACTTGCCGAACTCGAAGACGTCGGGTTCGACGATGGATGGGATTCCGTGCCCGCCCCGGCCCGCGGCGCGGCAATCGATCGTGTCGCCACCATCGATCACGGTGATATTGCCCGCGATCACGCCACGATTTTCAGCGAACACATGAAGCTCTTCGCGCAGGGCGCCGAGCGTGACTTCAAGATCTTCGAGGATCGGATCGGATTCTTCCTGCGTATCGAACGTGTTTTCTTTGGTGCCGGCAACCGTGTGTTTGGCTTTGTAGAACACGCCTCGCAGGCTCGAAGTCTTTCCGGCTTCGATCAGATCTTTGATCGTGCTGCCGTGCAGGACGGTCTGCATGAACTGCTTTGCCGTCTTCAGGTCGAAGAGAGGACGGTCGGCCTTGCCGTCGCCCATTTCGAGGATGCCGCGTTTCTTATTCCAGATCGTGTTGGACTTTGAACGCGTGGGAATGTGGAACGTGGGCTCTTTTCCGGCGAAGGTCTTCTTGGACAGATCGTCCGCCAGGGCGACGATTTTTTCGAGTGTGCGTTTGTCGCGCTCTTTGGTCTTCTGCGAAATAACCGGCTTGGACTTGGCCATGGAATCATCCTTGAAAGCATGGGCGACTCAAACGAATGAACAGAGTGCCGCGGGCGATTCTAGAAACTCGGATCCGGCTCACCCGCCGGCCTTGGCGTTTTCGAGTTTCTCTCGGAAAAGAATCTGCATGAACTCCCAGGATCGGCGATCGGCCTCGGCATTGTGCCGGACGCCGGGGACGTTGTAGGAACCGGCCTTGGGGTTGGTGAACGCGTGCACTGCGCCGCTGAACGCGACAAAGACGTAGTCCACGCCAGCTTCCTTCATCTGCGATTGGAACTTGTCGACTTCGCCGGCAGGGACAAAGGCATCTTCCGCACCGTGACAGATCAGAACTGTGCCCTTGATCTGCTTGTTCTCTTCCGGCTTAGAGGCCGTGAATGTCGAAGCGTGGAAGGCAACGACTGCCTTGAGGTCGGCACCGGTTCGAGCGAGATCGACGGCGAGCGTGCCGCCCATGCAGTATCCGATGACGCCGATGTGCGATGCGTCGACATTCTTCTGGCCCCGCAGCACCTTGAGCCCGGCGGTCGATCGAGCACGCCGGGCTGTCTCATCTTTCATGATCGCGCCCGACCATTCGCCCGCCTGTTTCGGGTCGGTTGTGATCTTGCCCTTGCCGTACATGTCGATCGCCAGGGCGACGTAACCGAGTTCGGCCAGCTGCTTCGCGCGACCGCGCGAGTAATCGTTGTTGCCCCACCATTCAGGAATGACCAGCACCCCGGGGGCAGGCTTGGAGTCGGTGGCGACTGCGTCGTCCCATGCGAGGAAACCTTCGAGCACCGTATCGCCGTCTTTGTACTCAACGACCTTTGTCTGCACTGCGGCGGCCGCGGCATGCGCGAACAGGAAAGTCATCAAGAGCAGGAAGAGCTTTCTCATGCGGTTTTCTCCTTGCAATCGCTACGACATCGGTGACTGATTGAACCAGAGAATCAGAGCGACGAAACACGCTTCGGGCAGGAAGCGAAGATCGACAGTATCGCGGATACGCACCGGATGTCGCCAGCGGAGCGCGATCATTCCGAGCACCATGGCAACCGCCCATCCGAGGCGAGCGGTGGCGGGCAGCGGACGCGCGAAGAGAAGCCCCACAGCGATGGCGAGCCGTCCATAGCCCGCCCAGTTCCAGACAGACTTGCCCCCCAACCGGGTCGCGAACGTATCGGTGCCGAAACGGCGATCGGTGGGCTCGTCGTCGATATCGCAGAGGGCTGCATCAAAGAAAATGCGTGATCCAACGGCTGCGAACGGCAGGGCGAGGACGACCCACGAGGCGAGAACAAACTCCGACAAGGCGCGGTTCGTGGCTTGCGGTTGCGCGAGTACGGCGATCAGGGCGCAGAACAACGTCATCCCGAGTGCCACGTACAGGTTCTTGAGCCACAGCCGATCTTTGACGCGAGCGGTCTTCCGCCTGGGCATGGGCGCGTAGATCACCGTTCCAAGGGCCGCCAGCGCAACCAGAGCCGCAGCAAGCGGGTGAAACGCATGCCCGGCGAAAGCTGCGGCCACGAGAAGGATGACGGCGATGAGGCGGATACTCACCGATCGAGGTATCAGGAACTGGTAACGCTCGGGCTGTGCCAAAGCGTCGGCCGGATCAAGCCATCGAGAAACGAGCTTGACGCGATCAAGCGAATAGACGCCTGTCGCCGTCAGAAACACGCAGAGCATCGCCTCCCAGCGCGGAAGCGGCTGTCCAAGCGGCACGCCCGAAAGTTGGCTGAAGCAGAGGAATGCCGCGAGCGTGTACAGGCCGGCCCAAACGCCAAGATGACCACAGACAGGAACCATCGCGGCAGTTATTCCAGCCGTCAGGAACGCGGCGCGAGTCGGGGTGAAATGACTCTGTAAACGATCGCCAACACAAAGGCGACGACGATCAGGGCAAGCCCCCGCCAGAAGGCGCGATCGATCGCGGCATCACCTCTTGCCGCGATCACCGCGACCTTTGCGTCGGCGAGCTTCGAGAGTTCGGCGACTGCGTTGGTCGAGTCGCCGGGCTTGAGAAGAGACTGCAGCGTCGAGACGGCAGAATTGAAACGTTCCGCGGCAAGCGCAAGGTCGGTCGTGGTGTGCGAGAGTCCACCCGGCGCACCAGCGGCATCGGACGGGAAGTATCGCTGCGCCATGGCGTTAAGGGTCGTCAACGCTTCCCGAAGGTCCTTTGCGGCCCCGGCAGCGGTATCGGCGGCCTGGCTGCGCTCTGACGCGAGCTTGCGTGCTTCCTTCACAACCTCATCGGCGCGATCGATCGCGGCGGTGATCTGTTTCATCATCGGCTGAACGGAATCACGAGCGGACTCGATCGACGCGAAGATCTCGCGGCGCTGCGTGTCGACCGTCGAGGCGACCTCGTGAATGCGTTCGGCGAGATGATCCACCGCGATCGGGAGTGCGTGCGTGGATTCCAACGCTTCCTGCACCTGGGGTACATCGAAAACGGAGACAAGACTGGCCTCGGTTGTCAGACGGAGCAGGATCGGCGCGCGCGAGGCGATCCAGAGCGATCGTTCTCCGAGGAGCCGAAACTCTTCTGCGGAACGCATCGCCTCGTCGAGCACGTCCATCAGGCCCTGTGAACGCGCAACGTCGGCCTCGAGCTTTGCGTCGAATCCGGCATCGATGTCGCTCAAACGGGCGAACGACACGGAGGTGAGATCGGATGATTCTTTCATCCAGCGATCGATCCGCTCTTCAAGCTGCGCCCGTTCGCTTGCGCTCAGCAGCGCTCCGCCCGCGTTCCACACCTTTGCTTCCGCGGCCGCAAGCCCGGCGGATACACGCGGAGCAAACTCGCCGAACCAATCGGTGGTACGCGGGCCCGGCGCCCACGACTTCGCGAGGAGCCGCGAAAGGACCATCATGTCGAGCATGCCGCTGACCGGATCGGATGTGACGGCGATCGTGTAGCCGGAAACTGTCGAGCGGAGCTTCTGCTCGGTGAGCGAAGAGCGGATCTCGGTGTCGGTGGCTTCGTCGATCAACGGGTCGAACAGGCTCTTCATCTGGCTCGCCCAGAGATCGCAGAGGTCAAAGAGCCGGTTCTGGAGCTGCACCTTCGTCAGCTCCTGTACCACCTCACCGGTCTTGGGATCACGCAGGATCACGTGCGGGCGCGGCTGTGGCTTGTGCGACATCGCGACGTCCGGAGAAATGCAGCCGTACAGGCTTGCCGAAGTCGCGATCAGAGCAAATGCGTGCAGCGACCACCGGCGAACCCGTTCAATCGATATCTCCTTACAGCCCCGCTCCACACGTACCTCGTTTCGTTAGAACAGCCCCGGTTGATCGGCCGGAACCAGTTTACCGTTGACGAGGCGCATCTTGGGCTTGGCTGCGGGCGAGGTGCTTTTGGGTGCTGAGGCGCCGGCAGCCTTGGAAGAAGGCTTTGGCGAATCGGGCTTTGGGGCCTTGGGCGTTGGATCGCCGCTGACCTTTGGCTTTGGCGGTTTGGATCTGGTGGCGGGCGACCCACCTTTTTTCTCGATCAGGCGGGGCTGTTCGTCTTCTTCGATCTGGCGGGCCCGGGCGGCGACAACTTTCATCGCCTTCTCGGCCTTCGTCTCCACGCCCACCGGCGGCGAGTCGCCGTCGAGAGAGGAATTGGCGATCGGGGCCATCGCCTTCTCGACGATGATCACGCCGTCCTGGTCCGCCGGATCCTCTTCTTTGACCTTTTTGCCCTCTTCGTCAAGCTGCAGATCCGCGATTGCGGTGCGTTTCTTCGCCTGCATGAGCATCGCTTCGTACAGCTTCTTCGCATCGGCCCCGTTGATGGCGTTACAGGCCTTCGCGATCTCGCCGATGTAGCGCTCGAAGACATCGCGACGCTCCGATTCGCGACGCATCTTGAGACGCTTGTTCAGGTATGTGCCGAGCTTTCTGCCGCACTCCATCAGCGCGAGCTTCATTTCTTTGCGGATTTCGTCGTAGTCGGCGATCGCCT
>JAEUJD010000140.1 GCA_016793015.1 Phycisphaerales bacterium | reverse complement strand
GAAGCCCCGGACATCAGCGCGAGCAGGATTGCGTGTTGTGGGCGAATCAAGTCGGACTCCTCCTTGCCTTCCCGGGCGATGGTTCGGCCTTCATCTGCTGTCTTGCAAAGCCGCCCCCGGGCGATCAAGCCCGGGGGCGGTGAATAGATCTACTTCACAAACCCACGATCAGTTCGGCTGCAGGATGCAGATAAGCTGGTCGTACGCCTGAGCAAACTCGACGAAGTCGGCGTCGTCGGTCAGGTTGTCGAAGTTGAGGTCGCCGAAGGTGTCGAGCAGGTTGTTGTAGGCCTGCGCGAAGATCACGAAGTCGGCATCATCGACGAACGTGTCGCCGTTGAAGTCGGCATCGCACGAGCGGAAGTTGATGTAGAAGAGGCCCGAGTACTGCTCGTCAACCGAGTTCGGGTTGCTCGGAGCGGTGCCCGAGGGATCCTGGAACTGGTTGTCGCCGTCAACGTCGTAGAGGAAGTTGCCGCCGAGCACGAGGCCGCCCAGCGAACGCGGATCGATGACCGCGCCGCCCGAGCCCCAGGTGGTCACTTCGCCATTCGAGATGGCCGACGAGATGCTCATGTTGCGGTCCGCGTACGGAGCAACGCTGCTCGAGAAGAACGTCGAGGGCGACGTAGCGTTGTTCGCGGCGGCGAAGACAAATCCGCCGATGGAGTAGCGGGTCAGCGAGTTCTTTCCGAGGATGCGGTCACCGAACTCCGCGACGAGCTCAAGGTCATAGGTGAAGGTGTCCGGGTTGTAGACGCCACGGATCAGGGCGCTGTTGTAGCGGCTGAACGTGCTCTGCGTGTTGGAGTTGTAGGTGTTGATCGCGGCGACGCGGGCGGTGAACCAGACGTTACCCACCGAGTCGAACGAGGGCATCGAGAACGAGGGCGAACCGAGAACGCTCGGGCCGGGGAACGAGAGCGCGGGCTGCAGGCGGCCGATCGGACGGTCGTACACGCTGGAACTGGAATTGAGTTCAACCGTGCCATCGAACTGGCCGGGGCTTGCGAGCGCCGAGGCCGACTGGCCGTTGTTGCCCCAATCGCCGCGAATCGGGGAGCCGTCGCATTCGCTCACGGTTGAGCCGTTGCCGTAGGTCCAGGCAACAACGGTCCACTGGGTGGTGCCCGTCGGGTTGTTGGGATCGAATCGACCGACCACGATGGCGTTGTTCGGCGTGGGCGTCGCGTCGCCATTGGGGATGTTGAAGTTCTCGTAGTAGAGGCCCGCAACCAGTCCGCGTCCGGCAAGATCCTTGCCGATCGCGACTTGGGAGTTGCCGCCCTGGAACGCGGTTGCGCCCTGGTGACCCGCGAGGTCGCCGGAGAACGTAATCGTCGTCGGGGTGATCACCGTGGGCGGGAAGGCGGGGTTGGTGATCGTGTCGAAAATCACCGGGCCGGCGGGCGAATTGTCGCTCGCGGGCGCTCGGTTGCAGGTGATCGTTGCCGGAACTTCAAGGGCGTAGACCTTGCCGGGGGTGATGCTCGCGTCGTTGTTCACGCCCCAGATTGCGATGTAGTCGTTGTTTGGGCCGTCGACGCCGCTGCGAGCGAGGACCGCGGCGGTCGCGACCGAACTGCCGCCGAAGAGCGAGCCCGGGTAGACGCAGATCGCGCCGCGCTGATCGGGGTAGGTCGCGCCGATGGGCTGGCCGGACTGCGTGGCAACGGTTGCGAGGTAGCTGGAACCCTGCGGGACGGTCGTTGCGGAGCCGACGGTTCCCTCGTACTCGTAGGCCTTGTTGAAATCGGGTCCGAGATATCGAGCGTCTCCGCCCTGGGCCAGCGAAGCGGGAAGCATGCTGGGGATGGAGATCGTGCCGCTGGTGAGCGAGCCGTTCACGACAAACGCCGTCGCACCCGCATCGGAGCCGACGGTGCTGGTTCCGCTGCCCGAAAGCGCGTTGACCGAGGTGTTACGGCCAAGCAGATTGGTGCGGAGGACGTTCTGGCCCTGGATGCGCTGAGCCGCGGCCGAATTGCCGCCGTTGTTGTCGGCGCGGAGGGTGAACAGGCCGTTCGAGTCCGACGCGCCGATCGAGAGTGAGCCGTTGTTGTTGGCCGCGGCACCGTCGGCGCTGCTCGCTGCAACCAGCGAGCGGTCGACGTAGAAGCGACGGATATTGTCGGGCGCGTAGTTCACAACGGCGCCGATGCCGGAGTTCACCGTGGAAGACGGGGCCGTCGCGGCGCCGAACTGGTTGACGAAGGCGCTGAACTGATAGGAGCTGCCGGTCGGCGTCAGCGCGGGGTAGTTGAGGCTCTGATCGTTCTGGGTCGCGTTCAGGCCCGCCGTCGCGGCCTGCCAGTACGCGTAGCTGCTGCCCCGGAAATTGGCCGTACGCTGGGTGCGGCTCATGCCGAACGAGCCCGCCAGGTTGTTGAAGAAAACCGTCTGCTGGCCGAGGGCCGGGTTCACCGGGCGATCGGTCTTGACGAGCGGGACGATACCGAACTTCACACCCCACGAGGTGGTCAGACGCTGCGACTCGACCACGTACCGGCCGCGCTGCGCGGTTGCGGCCGTCCAGTCCAGTGCGTCGCCCGGCAGGCCGTTGCCGCCGTTGGCGTTCTTTGAAATGCTGTCTTGGGCCGAGGCCGAAGCCGCGAGGCCAGCGACGACGACGAGTGCAAGCAGATTCGTCTTCCGATCCATTCTCATTCTCCTTGGAAAAATACCGACAAACCAATCCGATGCGGTGTCCGACCGATGCGCAGATCTCGCGCGGTGCGAGTTACGTGGAACCCGGATCATTGCCAACGACGGCGAGTTGTTCCCCGGATGGGCTCTCTCGAAATCCTCCGACGGTCAACTCTTAACAATTGTACCAGAAAACGCCCCCTGCGCCTCCAGCAACGGCTTGGAATGGCGCGAAAGTTCCGTGAAGGGTGGGGTCACCACCCCCTCCCGGGACGATCCGAGAACCCGAATCAGGGAGTTAGTGATTGCCCAAGCTGCTGGCAAGTCGGGAGCCGAGCGCTGTGTTCGAGCGGATCAAGTCCAGATTGGCTTGAAGAGTCTTGCCCTCGGAAAGCTCGTGCAGCTTTCCCAGCAGGCTGGGGGTTGCGTTGCGGCCGTGCGCTGCGGCCCCGACCGCGTGTTCTGCCTTTCGAAGCCAGTCTGAGAACTGTAAAGCGTCGAGTTCGCTTGATGCCGGAATCGGGTTCGCAATGAGGATTCCCCGGCCGGTCCGACGGAGCTCGGCCGCGATGAATGCCCCGAGATCGGCGACATCGTCGAAGCGCGCATCGACCCCCGCTCCGGACGAGCGGAGGTAGAAAGCGGGGAACTCGGAGGTCTGAAAACCAATCACCGGAACCCCGAGCGTTTCCAGCAGCTCTCGCGTGGCGGCAACATCGAGAATGGATTTCACGCCGCTCGCGACGACAGCGACCGGAAAGCGCGTGAGCGCGATCAGGTCCGCGGAGATATCGAGATGCTGCGCGAAGCCCTTGTGCACTCCCCCGATCCCGCCGGTCGCAAAGACCCGGATTCCGGCGCCCGCAGCGATCTCCATCGTTGCTGCAACGGTGGTGGAGGCGTGCGACTTGCGATGGAGCAGCGCGCCGAGATTGGCCGAGTTGGCCTTCGGAACATCCGCGGCCTGAAGCATCTCGACGAGCTGCGGATCGGAGATTCCGGCGATCGGCTGTCCGCGATACACACCCACGAGCGCCGGTTCCGCGCCGTGGTCAAGGCAGATGCGTGCAAGGTCCTTTGCCAGAGGGAGCGCGGCATCCCGCGGCACGCCGTGTGTCAGAATCGTCGTTTCCAGTGCGAGTCGCGCCATGAGGGGCATTGTGTCAAACCGGCTTGATTTGTCCAACCGGCCCGGACAAAAAAAGCAAACGCCCCGGCGTTGACCGGGGCGTTGCGAAGTTTGGTAGCGTCGATTGATTCAGGCGATTCGCCGAATCAGACCGGGCCGTTCAAGTCGAGCCGTTGACTCAAACCATGGCCTTGAGAGCGCGGAGAGCGCGGACCTTGACGACCTTGCGGGCCGGCTTGGGCTTCACTTCCATCATCTCGCCCGGCTTGAACGGGTTCGGGCGCATGCCGCCCTTGGTGGCGGGCTTCTTGATGACCGTGATCTTCATCATGCCGGGGACGGCGAACATGCCGCAGCCCTTGGCGAGATCGGCCTTGATGATTTCGCCCATGGTGTCGAACACACCGGCGACCTGCTTGCGCGCAAGGCCCGTGTGAGCGGCGATGGTGCCGTACACGTCACCCTTGCTGCGGACCTTCGAAGACGGGACCAACTTGGGGGCCTTGACTGCTGCGGGTTTTGCTGCGGGTTTCGATTTCGCCATGTGTCGTCTCCATTGACTCGGAATCACGCGTGTCCTCCGGACACGCCTCGGTCCCTGTGAAATACTGTTTTCCACGGGGATTTCGCGGTGTTTGTATCGCAGAACAACGTGCTCTGCAAGTCCGTCTGGTCAAAAAATCGCCGTTTCCCGCATCGAATCCTCACATTTTTGTAAAATCGCGGCGGCCGGAGCCAGCTCGATGATCATCGCCGAATGGTCAGAAACTCCCGTTTCCCGCACGGAATGCAGGTAGTCGGCGCGGGTCAGGCGGGGGAGCAGCGGCTTTGACACCAAAGCCGAATCCAATCGAAAGCCGCCGGAACGTGCTGTATTTGCAGGTTTTACGTTCGATCTGGCCGGAGCGTGCCACGTCCACTCGCGCCGCTCTGGTGCAAAAACCCTGTACGCATCGGCGTAACCAAGCGTGCAGACCGCACCGAGCTGGCTGGTGCAGGTGAAGGTGCGACCCTCTTCATCCAGCCCGTGCCGGCCGGTATTGAAATCGCCGACAAAAATATGCGATTTTTCGCGGTTGAAGCCGGCGGAAGCCACCATCGCCTGCCAGCAGGTGGCGCGAGCGGTGGGCTTCGAATCGTCGGGAATGTGCACGCCGGTCAGTTGGAGGTCGTGCCCCTCGACCAGCACATCCAGCCAGCGGCTGCTCAGACCGTGCGCCGTCGGCGCGGGCTGCTGCGAGAGGGACAGCGGAAACCGCGAAGCCCAGAGCAGGCCGTTCTTGTGCCGGGCGGGAAGCGAAGTCTGCTGGTGCTCCAGGCCCTGGTCGGCAAGGATGCCCCGGATTTGGCCACCGATGGTGGTGCGATATTCCGAAAGCAGGATCAAGTCGGGCTTGTGCTCGAGAAGATTGAGCAGGATCTCGGGCATCCGCCTTGCGCCGCCGCCGTGCAGGATGTTCCAGTGGAGAAGACGCAGCATGGCTCTCTCTTTCGGGCGGCGCGCCGATCGCGGGCGGCAAGTCATAGGCTACCTCGCATGAATCTCCGGCCTCCATTGAAATCGGCCTTGGTTGTTGCGACGCGTGAAGTTCCCGGCGTGCTGGCGGTGGATGCGCCGGGTGTTGCCGTGACACTGAAGAACGGGCCCAAAGACCGCTTCGATCGGCCCGGGCTTTTGCAGCACATCCGCGGTGCGGACGTGGTGATTTCGATGTATTCGGACAAGGTGGATGCGGAGTTTCTGGATGCCGCGGGAGGGCAGATCCGGGGTGTATGCAACCTGGCGGTGGGGTACGAAAACATCGATCTGGCCGAGTGCGCCACGCGTGGCGTTCTGGTCGGCAACACGCCCGATGCGGTGACTGAAGGCACAGCCGACATGGCGTGGCTGCTGATCCTCGCGACTGCGCGTCGCCTGATCGAGGCCGATCGCTTCGCCCGCAGTGGCGACTGGGCGAAGCACGGACCGCTCGGCATGGCCGAGTTCTTGGGGCAGGATCTGACCGGCAAAACGCTCCTGATTCTCGGGGCCGGGCGCATCGGCTACGCAACAGCGCTGCGATCGGTCGGCTGGGGGATGATGGTGCTGTACGTCGCTCGATCGCAGCATCTCGAATTCGAGATGGCACCGCTGGCGGCGGAGCGCGTGTCATTGCACGACGGTCTGGCGCGGGCGGATGTGGTGAGCATCCACACGCCATTGACGGCGGAGACTCGACATCTGATAGATGCACGCGCGTTTGCCGCGATGAAGTCGGGGGCGATTCTGGTCAATACCTCGCGCGGTCCCGTGGTCGATGAACAGGCGCTGGTGGATGCGATGAAGGCCGGAAAGCTGTGGGGGGCGGGGCTGGATGTGTTCGAGCGTGAGCCGGAAGTGCACGCGGACCTGAAGGCCATGACCAACGTCGTGCTTTCGCCCCATATCGGGAGCGCCGCGGCACGGTTCCGGGCGGTGATGACGCAGTTTGCGTGCGAGAACGCGGCGGCGATTGTGCTGGGGAAAAGGCCGCCGCATCCGGTGACGGGTTGAGTAGCGACCGTCGCCGCGGGCATTCAACCCGGGTCAGAAGCGGCGCGGACCCTTTTCGACGAATTCGAGTTCGAGGTAGCGGGCGACGTAGTCGATGATCGACTGGGCCTCGGGGATCTCGGGATTGCTGGTCGGGCCCATCGGCTCAAACCGCATGTTCTTGAAACGTGCGATGGCTTCTTGCAAAGGAAGTCCGAATTGGAGTGCCAGGCTGAAAGCGCGGCAGAAGGCCTGGGCCATGCCGCAGATCGTGGAGCCTTCTTTGGCCATCTTGACGAAGATCTCGCCGGGGCGTCCGTCGGGGTAAAGGCCGATGGTGAGGTAGCCCTCGTGGCGGGCGATCATGAACTTGTGAGTGATCGAGGCGCGGGTCGCCGGCATTACGTCGCGTGTGGCAATCATGGTTCCGTCCTTGGTCTCGCCCGATGATTTTTCGGGCCCGGTCGAATCTGGCGTTCCTTCGCCCTGCATGGGTCGAAGGTAACTCCGCAAAGTCGCCGGGTCCACCCTTTGACCGTTATTCCGATCGGACAGGCAGCGGAAACATCCGCACATATCGGGCTGCCAAAACGGCGTGCAAACGCTTCCTGGCGTCCGGGCGAACAAGGAAACCGGCAGATCGGTAGAAACAGGTCGTCCATTCGTCTTGCTTCAACTGCCCGATGGGCCGATACTTGAGGGTCTTGGAAGAGTCCTGCGACCAACTCCGACAGAGCAACGCCCGGCGAGGCGTGTCGCTGCTTGTCGTCGTCGCCCTGGCGTTGCAGGTGGGGCTCGGGCTTGGCCAGAGTTCGGCGCTGCTCCGCGAGTCGGCGGGTCAGACGAGCGCGATTCGGGCCTTGGCCGAAGCGGTCGTTCGCTACGCGTCGAAGCCCATCAAGGCACAGGAAGAGCGCCCGGCCCGCGTTTCGACGCGTGAGCTTGCGGGTGCGGGCCTTCGGACCGAAGGCAGAAGCACGATCACGGAGGCGATGCCGCCCCGGATGCTTCGGAGCAGCCTGCTCGCTCTGCCGCCGCCCGTGCTTGCGGGCGCTTGATCCGTCGCGGCGTATCTCCACACTTCATTCCAGAACACGATTTGTCGGACGCGAGAAGCGGTTCCGATGGTTGTGTTGATCCAGATTGCGAAACGCGGCCCCGAGCTGGCGGCCCTCTTGAAGAGGCCCTGCGCGGGCTTCCGGGAAAGGTTCTTATGGCAGAGCAAGGCATTCCAGTTGTCGGTTGGATTCTGAACAAGATGATCGGCACGCGCAACGACCGGTTCGTCAAGCGGTACATGAACCGCGTGGACCAGATCAACGCGCTCGAGCCGGAGATGCGGAAACTGACCGATCAGCAGCTCAAGGACAAGCTGGGCGAGTATCGGGCCCGCTTCGACAAGGGCGAATCGGAAGACAAGCTGATGATCGAGGTCTTTGCCACGGCACGCGAGGGCATGGATCGAGCGGTCGGCATCCGCAACATCTTCAACCCGACCTCGGGCTTCGACCCGTCGAAGCTGCCCCCGGAAGCGAGGGCGATGTACGACGCGGTGCAGGCGCATATCGCCACGCTTCCCGATGCGGAGCCGAGCGGAGCTTTTCTCGGCTGCACCACGCCGATCCCGGCGTGGCGGTACGTCGATATCCCGGTCGAGCTGTACGAGGCCGTTCGGGCGCTTTATCCGGAGAGCCGCCCCCCGTTCCGGGCGCGTCCGTTCGACGTGCAGTTGATCGGTTCGATGGTGCTGTGCCAGGGCAAGATCGCGGAGATGAAGACGGGCGAAGGCAAAACGATCGTCGCGCCGCTCGCGTGCTACATGGCCGCGGCGGAGCACTCGCGGGTGCACGTTGTGACGGTGAACGACTATCTGGTGCAGCGCGACCGTGACTGGACATTCCCGTTCTTCTGGTCGCTGGGCATGACGGTGGGCGCGATCCACCCGATGCACATGCAGAACGAGGACGAGAAGCGCCGGATGTACCGCTGCGACGTGACGTACGGGACGACGGCGGAATTCGGCTTTGACTACCTGCGCGACAATATGAAGCGGAGCGTGGATCAGCAGGTGCAGCGCCGGCGCCAGTTCGCGATCGTGGACGAAGTGGACAGCACGCTGGTCGACGAGGCGCGTACGCCGCTCATCATCTCGGGGCAGGCGCACAACGACAAGCCCAGGTACGAACTGGCGGATCGGCTTGCGCGCCACCTGCTCGAGAAGCAGAAGCCGTGGGCGGAGCATGACGATCGGGTGAAGCACCTGCAGATGCGGGCCAAGGGGCTGGAGGGCGATATCCGCCAGTCGCGTGATAAGACGAAGGTTCCGCAGCTTCAGGCGGAAATGAAGGAGATGATCGCGGAAGCGGCGCGGGCGGAGATCGAACGGAATAAGTTCCCGCAGTATTACGAGGTGATGATCGAGCGCAAGCAGGCGTTCCTGACGCACGACGGGGTGGCGGAAGCGCAGCGGGTGGCGGGCATCGGCTCGTTTTATGTCGATGAGAACATGGATCTGCCCCACCTGGTGGAACAGGCGGTACGTGCTCACGCCGTGTACACGCGGGACAAGGACTACGTGGTGATCCCGCAGGAGGATCAGTACACGGGGCGTCCCCAGCCGACGGTCGTGATCGTTGATACCAACACCGGCCGACCGATGGTGGGGCGGCAGTGGTCGGACGGTCTGCACCAGGCGGTCGAGTGCAAGGAGAAGGTGAACATCAAGGAGGAGACGCAGACCGTCGCCACCATCACCATCCAGAACTACTTCAAGATGTACAAGCGGCTCGCGGGCATGACGGGCACGGCGGACACCGAGGCGCAGGAATTCCACGACATCTACAAGCTGGATGTGGTGGCGATCCCGACCAATCGGCCGGTCTCGCGTGCGGACTACAACGACCTGGTGTTCCTGCCGGCGAAGGACAAGTGGAACTACATCACCGATGAGATCAAGGGTTTTCACGACATCGGGCGACCGATCCTTGTCGGCACGACGAGCGTCGAGAAGAGCGAGATGCTCGGCCAGATGCTCACCCGGAAGCACGCGGTGCCCCACGAGATTCTGAACGCCAAGCAGCACGAGCGCGAGGCGCACATCGTCGAGAACGCGGGCCAGATCGGCGCGGTGATGATCGCGACGAACATGGCCGGCCGCGGCACCGACATCAAGCTGGGCAAGATCACGCGGGAGCAACTGCTGGATCACTGGCTGCGCCGGGGGATCGCGCCGCGGACGCTGACGGTGGATTCGAGCGTGGAACAACTGAGGGAGGCCGTGTTCCGCAAGATCGCCTCGCAGGAGATCGACGTCCGCAAGAAGGAAGCGGAGGAGATGCCGTTCGCGGAGCTGGAGCTGAAACTGCTCCGGGCCTGGGCGGCGCGGCACACGCTGGAATCTCCGAAGACGATCGACAAGCTCGATGCGCCCAAGTTGCGTGCGCTGCTGGACGAATCGGGCCGGTTCCTGCTGCACAATCTGCGATGGTTTGAATCCATCGAGGACATGGGCGGGCTGCACGTGATCGGCACCGAGCGGCACGAGGCGCGCCGTATCGATAACCAGCTCCGGGGTCGCGCCGGTCGTCAGGGCGACCGCGGTTCGAGCCGCTTCTTCGTCAGCCTCGAAGACGATCTGATGAAGATCTTCGCGGGCGATACGACCATGAAGCTGCTGAGCCGCATGGGCATGAAGGAAGGCGAGTCGATCGAGCACGGGATGCTGAGCAAGAGCATCGAGAACGCGCAGCGCAAGGTGGAGGAACGCAACTTCCAGGTGCGCAAGCAGGTGCTCGAGTACGACGAGGTGATGGAGCACCAGCGTCAGACGTTTTACGGTCTGCGCCAGCGCGTGCTGGAAGGCCGCGACGTGAAGGGCTTGCTGCTCGAGTGGATCCGCGAGAGCGTGCAGGACTCTGCGGGAGAGTACCTCGACGAGAACTACACGGCCAAGTGCATCGCCGATTATGCCAACACCACGCTGGGCGACACGATCGATCCGAAGCGTTTCAAAGGCAAAGAAGCCTACGAGATGGACGCGATCATGCGTGAGGAGGCGAAGGCCGATGCACGCCAGATGATCGAGATCACGCTGGGCGAGTACATGCCGGCCGAGGGCTCGGAGATCCAGATGGATTTCGATGCCAGCGGACTCATCAATTGGGCGAAGAACCGCTTCGGTGTCGAGATCACGGAGGCGGAATTGCACGGGGCGGATACCGGCAACCGCTACGCCATGGCCGACAAGTTGCACGCGGCGGCGTGTGCGCGGATCGAGGCGGCAGATCTCAGCGGGCTCGAGCAGTATCTGCAGCCGGGGTACGGCGTGCAGCAACTGGTGCACTGGGCGAAGAACAAGCTCACGATCGATGTGACACCGGAGGAAATCACCAGGGCGCAGCGCGATCCGGAGCATCCTCCGACCGAGTTGATCATGAAGAAAGCCGAGGAGCTCTACCTCCAGCGTGAGATCGTCTATCCGGTGGAGATGACGATGGAGCTGGCCATGATCATCGCTCGGCGCAGCCCGACCGAGGCGTTTGAATTTATCGCGAGCTGGGCGAATCAGCGGCTCAATGCGGGCTGGACGCCGGAGCAGGTGCGCACGATGCCGCCGAACAAGGTGTTTGCCTCGCTGCGGGATCTGAGCGAGAAGTTCGTGAAGTCGGGCAAACTTGAAGAGGAGATCTCGGCGGCGCTGGCCATCAAGAACGACGATGAGCTCGATGCGTATCTGAAGCAGCGGTACAAGGTCGACATCGGCGTCACCGAGCACATGCGATTCCTGGAGGGCGAGGAGCGGTCCAACGCGGTTCGTTCCCGGGTCGAGAACATCCTGCGGACGGAACTGCTGCAGCTCGAGCGGATGCTCTGCCTGGAAACGCTCGATACGACGTGGAAGGACCATCTCTACGCGATGGATCAGCTGCGCGACTCGATCGGCTTCCGGGCCTTCAGCCAGCTCGATCCGAGGACGGAGTACAAGCGGGAAGGCAGCCGGATGTTCCGGGGCATGCTCAAGAGCATCCGCGAGCGCGTGACGGATATGGTCTTCAAGGCCAAGCTCACGCCTCAGGCTCCGCCTCCGCCCCCGCAGCCGGTTCGCGCACCTCAGGTCGGGCCGATGCCGATCATCAGCGGGCCGGGGCTGGATGATGTCGGAGCCGGAATCGGCGGCGGTATGGCGTGAATTGATCGCGGGCGGTTGTGCTGAAAATGAAAAGGCCTCCCGGCGAACGGGAGGCCTTTTTACGTTGCGCTGTTGCTTCGGCGGTTGCCGGAGCGGATCACTCGGCGATCACGCCCTCGGGCAGGCGGGTCGCGGCGAGGTACTTGCGGGCACGGGACGATTTGTCCTTGCTGTCGATCATGCTGCCGTCGGCGCGATAGCGGATGACGCGACCGACCTTGCACAGCTTGGCGAGGGCCTGGTTGATGCTCGACTTCAGGCTGGCCGGCGCTGCGGAGGTTTCGTAACCGATGCTCTTGACGGCGTCGGCGAGTTCGTCGGTGGTGAGAGGCTCGGCAAAGCGGTCCTGCTGCCAGACGGAGAGGATTGCTTCGCCCAGATTCTTTGGTTCGGCGAGGTACGCGGGGACCTGTGGGCGGCCGAATCTTTGCACGCCGGGTGTCGGCTGCTGCTTGACTCCGAGCAAGCCGTCGAATGCCGCCATCTTGTCGCGGTTGGCCTTGAGGAGGCGTTCCGCGTAGGCGCGGATCGTTGCGACTTTGGATTCAACCTCGGAGGCGACGGCGTCGTAGATCTTGCGGGCTTCGCGCTCGCGCACGCGTTCGTTCTCGATCCAGCGGGTGACATTCTCGAGTGCGCCGCCGATCTCGGTGATCGACATCTCCGATATGGGCTTGGAATTATCGAAAGGAAGGTTGGTTTCCATGATGCTGGTCCTTGCAATCGGCCCGCAAAAAGACCCCTCGTGACAAAGCAAATACCTTGCTTTGCACGGGCTTTTTCCTCTCAATGCGGCCGAGGAGAGTTAGAAGATAGGCAAGGGCGGAGAGGGTGGTCAACGACCTTCCTGCCGTGCTGGTAATTCTGCGAATCCGTTGGGGGGCATCAAACGTATGGGCTTGGGGGCGAGATTCGGGTTTCTTCCGGTCCGCAAGAGTAAGGATGCGATCGGGCGGTTCGCGTTTGCCCCGGCCGTGCGGGACTCCGATCCGTATGGTTGTTCGTGGAGGATTCAATGTCTGAACGAGCCAATATCCGCCAACGAGGGTTTACGCTGATCGAGTTGCTGGTCGTGATCACGATCATCGCGATCCTGGTGAGCCTCACGCTTGCCGCGGGGACCAAGGTTGTTTCCGTCGGGCGTGAGCGCGGCACGCAGTGGGCCATGCAGGCGCTCGATACGTCTGTGGGCGAGTACATCCAGGCGAACGGCGCGATCCCGCCGCCAACGGTGCGCGATCCTGTCGGCACGCTCAACAACACCAAGCGCGTCGCGATCGTCGATGCGCTGGTCGACGATCAGGTTGCGGACCCGAGCGGCGCCGAAGCCGCCGGCATGAAGGTGTTCGACTCGACGGCGTGGTACATCCACCAGTTGGAATCGTCTGGCTCGTCGGCGCTCGCCGCGATTCATCAGATCGATCCGAAGCTTCGCAAGACGGGCATCCGCAAAGGTCTCCCATTCTCCAGCTCGCAGCAGACCGGCTCACGCACGACCAGAATTCTCGATGTTTGGGGTAATCCCATCCGCTACGTTCATCCGCGCTTCGGCGGCACACACGGCCAGAGCGCGACAGCGTTCGAGAACATGACCAACGTGCTCGGAGGTAACGCCACGGACTACAAATACGACACGTTCCTGCGGGATGCCAAGACCAGATGGATCCCCAAGGCGGATAAGGTTGGCACGTTGGCTCCTGCGGCAGCGGACGAGGCGAATCAAGTCGGAATCTCGGATGGCGGTGCGGCTCCGAGCCGGCGTCCGTACTTCTATTCCGCTGGCCCCGATGGCGATCCGTCGACGATTGAAGACAATGTCTACACGATCCGCCCGAATCTGCCCCGATAAGGCGGTTCGTTGGATGCCGTTCCGGCTTTGATCCACCTTCAACGGATTCTGTCGGCGCGATTGGCCTGCGGGTGCCCCCCGCGCTACGATCGCCCCACACCAATCGGGGTGTAGCGCAGCTTGGTAGCGCGTCTCGTTCGGGACGAGAAGGTCGCAGGTTCAAATCCTGTCACCCCGACTTTTCGAGAAATGAAGCCCTCTGACCAACCCGTCAGAGGGCTTTATCGTTACAGGAACAGGACTTAGAGCGTCTCGGACGAGGTTCAATCGGTCACGTTCCAACCCCGCTTTTTGCGGCCTTTTTGGCTGGCTGTTGAGAGGATTTGAACTTTCCAGAGTCAATCGGCGACCTGCGCCCCTGATCGAAGTGGCCGGACCATCGACTCCGACCCCTCAATCGCTGCTTACAGGGCGTAACTCTTGACATGGGGTGCGGTGTCGCCAATACTTGCACTATGACGCAAGTACGCAAGCGACGACCTCCGGCTACGCCTAAGCAGGCCGCGGCGTGTTGTGGGCCTCTGGACGACCTGCTTGACCCGGTGCTGTTCAAGGCGTTCTCCGATCCCACCCGCGTGGCTCTCATTGCGTGCATCGCCAAGTGCGGGCGCGGATGCTCCGTTGGAGAGATCGCCGAGTGTTGCTCTGTGGATTTCTCGGTGGTTTCCCGGCATCTCGCTCTGCTGGCCCGCTCAGGAGTCCTGGAAGCGACGAAGGACGGACGGACGGTGTTCTACCGCGTCCGGTACTCCGAACTGTGCCGCTCCCTCCGGTCTCTCGCGGATGCGTTGGACGAGTGCTGTCCGGCGAAGGGAGGGGCGAGCAATGGCAAGTGCTGCTAACCGCCTCCGCGTGCTGTTTCTCTGCACCGGCAACTCATGCCGCAGCCAGATGGCTGAAGGCTGGGCCAAGGCTCTGAAGTCGGACGCGATTGACGCGTTTTCTGCCGGCACGAATCCGCACGGCATGAACCCGCTCGCGATCCGGGCGATGAAGGAGGCCGGCGTCGATATGTCCGGTCACTCCAGCAAGCGGCCCGAGGATCTCGGCATCGAGTTCGACTTCGTCGTGACGGTGTGCGACTCTGCGAACGAGTCCTGCCCAATCTTTCCGGCCCGCACCCGGGTCGTTCACGTTGGATTCGATGACCCGCCCCGGCTGGCCAAGGTCGCGAAGAACGACGAAGAGGCCATGCCGCACTACCGACGCGTTCGTGACGAGATTCGAGCATTCATTCTCACTATTCCCGAGTCACTCACCGCTCCACAATCTGGATCGGTCAAGGAGCGCCCTATGTCAACCGTCAAAGTCTTCGACCCGCCCATGTGCTGCTCTTCCGGCGTGTGCGGAACGGACCCCGACATCGCGCTCGCCCGCTTCGCTGCCGATCTGCAGTGGCTCCAAGGCCAGGGCGTGGCGGTCCAGCGGTTTACGCTGTCCCAGCAACCCGAGAAGTTCACGACGGAACCGAAGATCCTTCAGGCCGTGAATGCGGGTGGCACAGGAGCATTGCCCATCGTGATGGTCGATGACCAGATCATCGCCGAACGCCAGTATCCGAGCCGGGAGCAACTCGCGACCACACTCGGATTGATGGCGTCGGCGACATCGGCGTTGCCCAAGGCCGGCGGGTGCGGCTGCAAGCCGGGCAAGTGCTGCTGAGGCACTCGGCCTGCGCTCGTCTTGCATCCCTGTACCGCTCTGCTTGTTGTCACACCAAAGGACTACGTCATGGACTTCGTCACTTCACCGACACGCTATCTCTTCTTCACCGGCAAGGGCGGAGTTGGCAAAACCTCGCTCGCCTGCGCGACCGCTGTAACCATCGCGGACACTGGCAAGCGGGTACTGCTGGTAAGCACCGATCCAGCTTCCAATCTTGATGATGTCTTCGGCATCCGGCTCTCCAACGTCCCGACCGTAGTCCCCAACGTACCCGGGCTTGACGCGGTCAACGTTGATCCCGAGGCGGCAGCGAAGGCATACCGCGATCGAGTGGTCGGTCCCTACCGCGGGGTGCTCCCGGATGACGCCGTGGCTCACATGGAGGAGCAACTGTCCGGCTCATGCACCGTTGAGATCGCGGCCTTCGACGAGTTCACGGGCCTACTCACAAACAACGAAATCGCCGAGAAGTACGAGCACATCATCTTCGACACTGCTCCGACCGGGCACACGCTCAGGTTGCTGGCCCTGCCGGCGGCATGGTCAGGATTCCTCGACACCAACAAGCAGGGAACATCCTGCTTGGGACCCCTGTCAGGTCTCAATGCACAGAAGGAGCGGTACGAGGCGACCGTCGCCGCGCTTGGAGATAAGTCGCAGACCACATTCGTCCTGGTTGCACGGGCCGAACCCAGCGCCCTCCGCGAGGCGGACCGGACAAGCCATGAACTGGCGACCTTGGGGCTCAAGAACCAGCGGCTGGTGGTGAACGGCGTTTTCACGCCTGCTGAGGTGGGGGACGAGATCGCCGACGCAATGGCGGCACGCACGCAAGCGGCGCTCGCGGCGATACCAGATGGGATTGCCTCTCTGCCCCGAACGCTGATTCCGCTCAAACGCCGCAACCTGATAGGACTCGACGCGATCCGCACCATGCTGTTGGATGAGCGACAGGGTTCCGAAACCGCTGATACTCCCTCGCGCCTGAGCGAGATCAAGATCCCTCCGC
Source organism: Phycisphaerales bacterium (assembly GCA_016793015.1). Classification (GTDB taxonomy): domain Bacteria; phylum Planctomycetota; class Phycisphaerae; order Phycisphaerales; family UBA1924; genus JAFEBO01. Next base: position 24,528 of record JAEUJD010000140.1, on the reverse strand, counting down.
TGGCTGAACTGATCGACCAGATAGAGGCCGGGGGGCACGGAGCCATCATGACGATGGGCAAGGGCGGCGTGGGCAAGACCACGATCGCCGCGGCGATCGCCGTCGAGCTCGCCCATCGTGGACATGAGGTCCACTTGACCACGACCGACCCTGCGGCACATATCTCCGCGGCGGTTCACGGATCGCTCCCGAACCTCACCGTCGATCGCATTGACCCGCTGGTCGAGACGAAGGCGTACCGCGACGGAGTGCTCGCGGCGTCCGCGAAGGACCTTGATGCCGCCGGCCTCGCTCTGCTCGAAGAAGACCTGCGTTCGCCGTGCACCGAGGAGGTCGCAGTGTTTCGCGCATTCTCCCGTGTGCTCAACGAAGCGAAGCGACGATTCGTCGTCATCGACACGGCACCCACAGGGCACACGCTCCTGCTGCTGGATGCCACCGGTTCATACCACCGCGAAATGATGCGGCAGATGAGCAAACTCCGGCCGGCGGATGACGCCCACTCGGACACCGACGGGCACCTGTCGGTCAAAGGCGTCAGCACGCCCATGATGAAGCTGCAGGACCCGGCGTACACCAAGGTCATCATCGTGACGCTGGCGGAAAACACTCCAGTGCTTGAGGCATCCAGGCTTCAGAACGACTTGCGGCGAGCACAGATCGAGCCGTACGCGTGGGTCATCAACAGCAGCCTCTCGGCAACGACGACCACCGATCCGCTTCTTCGAGCCCGCGCTGCGGGCGAGCGAGTGATGATCGAGGATGTCCGCGACCGACGTGCGGTGCGGACGTTCATCGTCCCGTGGCAGGCCGAGCCACCGGTGGGCGCAGAGTCACTGCACGAACTGATCGGGGCCTCCACCAAATGACATCGAAGGACGCCGCGATGGTCTGCGAACCGTGCACGCTGGTTCGTTCCGGACGACTCACCTTCCTCGACCGCTACCTCACGCTCTGGATCTTCCTCGCGATGGCCGCGGGGGTGCTGCTCGGGCGTTTCATTCCCGGTGTGCGTGACGCGATTGACACCGTCACTGTTGGTACCACCAACATCCCCATCGCCATTGGCCTCATCCTCATGATGTACCCGCCGCTGGCGAAGGTGCGGTACGAGGAGCTGCCAAAGATCTTCCGCGATTGGAAGGTCCTCACGCTGTCGCTGGTGCAGAACTGGATCGTCGGCCCAGTGCTGATGTTCGCGCTCGCGGCAGTCTTCCTGCACGACAAGCCCGAGTACATGCTCGGCCTGATCATGGTCGGACTGGCCCGCTGCATCGCGATGGTGCTGGTGTGGAACGACCTTGCCAAGGGAAGCCCGGAATACGCCGCGGGTCTGGTCGCGTTCAACAGCATCTTCCAGGTGCTGTTCTTTGGTGTCTACGCATGGGTGTTCATGACGTGGCTCCCGCCGCTGGTCGGCCTGAAGGGGGTCGTCGTGGCAGTGAGCATGGCGAGCATCTTCAAGAGCGTGCTGATTTATCTGGGCATCCCGTTCTTCGCCGGGATGTTCACGCGGCTCATCCTCAGGGGCATCAAGGGCGATGCCTGGTATACGCGGAAGTTCCTCCCCCGAATCTCGCCCATCACGCTGGTGGCGCTGCTCTTCACCATCGTCGTGATGTTTGGCCTCCAGGGCGACCGCATCGTGGCCGCGCCGCTGGACATTCTGCGGATCGGCGTACCGCTGGTGCTCTACTTCGTGATCATGTTCTTCGCGTCGTTCTTCATGGCCCGGCGCGTGGGGGCAGACTATGAGCGCTCGGCGACGCTCGCCTTCACAGCCACCGGCAACAACTTCGAGCTGGCCATCGCCGTCGCCATTTCTGTGTTCGGGATCGCCTCAGGCACGGCGTTTGCCACGGTCATCGGGCCTCTGGTGGAGGTGCCGGTGCTGATCGGGCTTGTGAGTGTCTCCCTATGGCTGGGTCGTCGTTGGTTCGCACGCGGTATGGATTCTCAAGCGGTGGCAGCCCGTCCGCCACCGAACTGACCGAGAGTGCCCAAGGGGTAGAACGAGTCTGGCCCCGGCGGCTGCCTGTCGTACATGCGGCAATCCACCGTATCCATAGCGCTCATGCCGCTGAGGGTGCGGGGATACCCGATGACGGGGCAACTGCGTCATCGCTGCGATGCAACTCGCACGAGTCCCCTGAGCATTCCTCGAAACACGATCCCGTGAAGGGGAAGCACCGAGTACCAGTACGCGATGCCCAGCAACCCACGCGGGCGGAACTTCGCCGTCATGACCAGTCGTGTGCCCGGATGGACTGCGGGATCGACATCGAAAGTGAGTGTGGCCACACCCGGGAGCTTCATCTCGGCCGTTAATTCGAGGCGGCGAGGTGGGTTGATCGCCGTGACCCGCCAGAAGTCCAACGCATCGCCCAGTCGGAGTTCGTCGGAACTGCGTCGGCCGCGTCGAAGACCCGGGCCGCCCGTGAGCCGATCCATGATGCCCCGCAGACGCCAGAGCCAGTCGACGGCGTAGTAGCCACGTTCGCCGCCGAGAGCAGACACCGCCGCCCATACCGCAGTTGGAATCGCCGGCGTAATCATCTCACGACGATCAACAAAAACGGTTCCGCCAGCCCAGGGTGGATCTCCGGGCATAACGCCCGCGTCGGACCACGCCGTTTCAACCTCGCCGGTTTGGATCTTCGCCAGCGCAGCATCCATCGCTTCTCTAATGGTGAGGCACTGGTGCGGCATGAGTCGCAGGGCTTCATCGCTCCGGCAGACCACGCGGTTCTTGAGCCCCTCAGCAAGCGGACGAGCGATGCTCGCATGCAGAGGTGTGACCAGGTGGATCCAAAGTGAACTCAGCCGCGGTGTCAGGACCGGCACCGGGATGACCAGCCGCCGCCGTAAGCCCAAAGCCAAGGCCATCTCACGCATGATTTTCGAATACGACCACACATCGGGCCCGCCGATGTCGAGCGTCTTGCCGATCGTCGCGGGCGTTTCCAGAGCCGCGATGAGATAGAACAACACGTCGCGGATGGCAATGGGCTGCGACTCGGTGCTTACCCAGCGGGGCGTGACCATGATCGGCAGCCGCTCTACGAGGTAGCGCAGAATCTCGAACGACGCCGACCCCGACCCAATGATCATCGCCGCACGCAGCACCGTGACCGGCACGCCGCCGCCTCCTAGCGCTGCCTCCACCTCCCGCCGCGAAGAGAGGTGCTGGCTGAGATCCCGGCCCGTCTCGCCCAGACCACCGAGATAGATGATCCTCGGCACGCCCGCCCGTGCGGCGGCGCGCCCGAACGTCTCCGCCAGCGACAGATCGCGGCCGCGATACCCCGCTCCTGCAGTGTCCATCGAGTGCACCAGGTAGTACGCGGCGGTGCAACCGGTCATCGCGGCGGCCAGTCGATCCTCGTCGCTCGCGTCACCCTCAACCACCTCCACGCGTTCATTCCCCGCCCACGGGCGTGCTCGCAGCTTGGCCTCGCTGCGGACCAGGCACTTCACCCGGTACCCGCGTTCGACCAGCCTCGGAGCAAGCCGCCCGCCGATGTAGCCGGTCGCGCCGGTCACAAACAGTGTGGATGAGCATGCAGAGTTCATGCGAAAGGAGGTTAGCGACACCGAAATTGCCCGCGGGATTCGCTGCGTTCGCGAATGTGCCCGATCATCCGCGGTCGATGCCGAGTTTCCTCCGGAGCAGATTGGCGTCAACCGTGATCTGAGTGCGGGTCTGCGGCGTGAGACGGTCCACGTTATTCAGGATCATCGCCATTCGCTGGTTCTGGGCGAGCGCATCTCGAGAACGGATGAGGAAGTCCCAGTAGAAGACCGTCACGGGGCACGCCTTTGGTCCGGCGCGCTCGGCGGGGTCGTAGCGGCAGTCTGTGCAGTAGTTGCTCATGCGCTGAATGTACTTGCCGCTGGCGGCGTAAGGCTTGGTGCCAACGAGGCCTGTGATGCCCTTGTTGGCTCGCTCGCGCCTGTCGGCGTGCATCACCATGCCCAGCGCGTTGGGGAGCGTGACCCAGTCGATGCCGTCGACGAACATGCCCAGGTACCAATCGCTGACGGCACGCGGGCGAACGCCGCTGATCAGGGCGAAGTTGCCGGTGACCATGAGCCGCTGGATGTGGTGACCGAAGCCGGTCTCGAGCACCTGACCGATGCACGCCTTCATGCACGCCATGTCGGTGTCGGCGGTCCAGTAGAAGTGCGGCAGGGTGCCGTGCTGGTCGAGCCCGTTGCGATCGGCATATGTCGGACCTTCGAGCCAGTAGATGCCGCGGATGAACTCGCGCCAGCCGATGATCTGGCGGACGAACGCCTCGACGGATTGCAGCGGGGCTTTGCCGGCGTGATACGCCGCGATCGCTCGTTCGCAACACTCGCGCGGGTTGAGCAACTTCAGGTTGAGCGAAGCAGAGAGCGTGGAGTGGTAGAGTGTCGGTTCGCCGGTCCACATCGCATCCTCGAAGGGGCCGAACCGGGCGAGGCGGTGCGTGAGAAAATCATCGAGCGCGGCGAGGGCCTGGTCGCGTGTGACGGGCCAGGCGAACGACTCGGCCTGGCCGGGCAGATCGGGCAGCACGCGTTGCATGGCTGAGAAGACGGCACGAGTAGTCGCGTCGGGCTTGAAACTCAGGGGCGGGCGAGGCCGCGGTTCTGGGCCCATTTTGCCGAAGGGGAGCCGATTTTCCTTATCGAAGTTCCACTCGCCGCCGACGGGCTTCGCATGCTTGTCCTCGCCTTCCACAAGGTAGCCGGTCTTGCGGCGCTGCTCGCGGTAAAAGAACTCCATCGTGAGTGAAGTACGGTCCTTTGCCCAAGCGGCGAACTCTTCGGACGTCGTGAGGAAGTGCCCGTCTTGCAGCACGGTCAATGGGAGTCCGCTGGAATCGCCGGCGCGTTTGAGCATGGCGAGGACACGCCACTCGCCCGGATGTGTGCAGACGATCTCGGACGGCTTGATCGCGGCGATCGCGCGGGCGATTTCTGTTGCGAACGAGCCTGTGTTCTCCGGGTCGTCAAGGGTGATGTAGCGGACGCGGATCTTCCGCTGCGTCAGCTCGGCGGCGAAGTGACGCATCGCTGACAGGAACAGGGCGGTCCGCTGCGTGTGGCTGGGAACATGGCGCGACTCGGCCACGACTTCCATCATCAGGACGGTGTCGTCGGGTCCGAGTGAGCGGAGGAGTGCCGCATCTAGATCGAGTTGGTCGCCGAAAATAATGAAAAGTCGTGCCCGGGTCGGCTGGGGCGGAGGGCGTTTCGAGGAGACAGCGGAAGTACGCGGCATTGAAGTGCATCGTACGATGGAGCATCCGTTTCGCTGCCGCGATCAAAGGATTCATTCGTGCCCAACCATCACCTGCCCACCAAGCCCTGTGCTCGCTGCAAGCGAGCGTTCGCCTGGCGGAAGAAGTGGGAGCGAGACTGGGAGCGCGTGAGGTACTGCTCAAAGAAGTGCGCAACGGCAGCGAAGTCGCGAGTCAATGGGTAAAGGCCGCTTCCGAACGCTGTTGGAGGCATGGGCACCTGGATAGACGGCCACCGAGCGCGACGCACTGGCAACGATTGGCGCCGTGACCACTCTTTCACGGTGCCGCGCTCAGTTTCCGGGCCAGTCGGCGACAAGAAATCGGCCGTTCCGGTGAAAGACCTCGCCATCGGCTTCGATCGTGCCGCCCGGGCTGCCGGGGAATGCGGTGCCGGGCCGCAGATCGCTGACGAAATCCCAGTGCAGGCCGGATTGGTTGGTGTTACCGGTCTCGGGGTAGCCCGCGCCAAGGGCGATGTGGAACGTGCCGCCGATCTTCTCATCAAAGAAGGCGTTCCTTAGGAACTCGCGAAGTTCGTAGTTCGTGCCGATCGCGATCTCTCCGGCGATGCGTGCGCCCGGGTCCTGATCGAGGAGCCGGATCAGATACTCCTCGTTGCGGGTTGCGCTCGCTTCGACCACACGCCCGGCTTTGAACTCCAGCCGCACCCCGTCAACTTCTGCGCCTTTGTAGACCGAGGGATGCGTGACGTTTAACACGCCGTCGACCGAGCGCGGACCGCTGAAGACTTCACCATCGGGGAAGTTCTGCCCGCCGGCACAGTTGACCCAAGTTCGTCCCGAGATATCGACTGTGAGGTCGGTCCCGTCGTGGCGGAATGCGCCGTGTGTGCCGTCGCTGGCCGGCGCGCGGAACCGAAGCACTTGCTTGTTTTGCAGGAAAAGCCGAACGCGTTCCTGCTGGGCATGAAGGGTTCGCCATGCCTGCAAGGGATCGGTGAGGTGCAAAAGGCCCGCGCGATAGACATGGTCGGCGTACTGGGCGAGCGACATCTCCGCGTCCTGCGCGGCACCAAGGCTGGGGATTTCCGTGAGCACATAACGCATGGTGCCCGCGGCAGCACGCTGCATCGACATCGCCATCAGCCCTTTTCGCGAGGCCTGCATCTGCGCGACCTTGGAGGAGTCGATGCCGCCCAGAAAGCGGGTATTGTGCGATGAGCGAAGGACGATCAGCACATCGCAGCGCGCGAGGCGGAACTCTTCAAACGGGCAGACGTGGCGAAGCTGTTGGTCGCTCCCGTGCGCGAGCAGTATCTGTTGGAGAGATTCGGAGCGGGGATGGAAGCTCGGGTGGGCCCCGGCCTTGAGCACGGCCTCGAACATCGCCTCGATCCCGGCGGTGCAGCCGGGTTCGGCGACAATAGTGACGAGGTCGCCGGTGCGCACGGGTGCGCAGTGATGGACCACGATGTGGGCGAGCTTGTCGAGCATCGGATCACGCACGCTGGGAGTTTACCTTCGGCCGGGCGTCGCTGTCTTCCACTTGCGATGGCGGATCGCGCGTGGATCGAACCGAGTTGTCTTTACGGTGGCCAAGCACGGACGTCGGCGGGACACGAAAAGCACGGCCCGGAACTTCTGACGATTCGGCCACGGCGGTACCGCCCGGACGAACCGGATGCTTTCGGATACGTTACGTCTCCGGGTCGCCCCGGAGCGGCACTCCCTATGACACCAAACGCAGTGAAATCGACGATTCGCACTCTGCTCCTGGTCACCGGCGCATGGCTTCTCGCAGGCTGCAACATCGCGGAGCGCCCGCTCGATGGGCCAACGGTTTCGAGCCCGGACTTTGGACCAAACGTCTTTGTGTTCGATCCTTCAACCCCGGATATTCAGAAGCACGTCGATCGGGTCTTTGCTCGACAGGAAAAGAGTCAGTTCGGTTCCGACCGATACGCGCTGCTGTTCAAGCCGGGTAAGTATGACCTCGACATACAAGTCGGGTTCTATACCCATGTCGCCGGGTTGGGCCGTTCGCCGGATGATGTGGAGATTGTCGGTGCCGTTCGGGCGCATGCCAAATGGATGAAGGGCAACGCGACGTGCAACTTCTGGCGGAGCGCGGAGAATTTGTCGATCACGCCCACCCGGATCGACGTCCCCAACATGTGGGGCGTGTCGCAGGGCGCCTCAATGCGCCGGGTGCACGTCCGGGGCGATTTGCTGCTCGCCGATCACGGCTGGTCCAGCGGCGGCTTTCTCGCCGATTGCAAGATTGATGGCGAGGTGCACTCGGGCTCGCAGCAGCAGTGGTTCTCGCGGAACTCCGATTGGGACAAATGGGTCGGGGGCAACTGGAACATGGTCTTTGTCGGCTGCGAAAATCCGCCGGAGGGCGAATGGCCGGAACGACCCTACACGCGTATCGAGAAGACTCCGCTGAAGCGTGAGAAGCCGTTTCTCTTTGTCGACGAAAACGGGCGGTACGCGGTGATGGTGCCGGACCTGCAAAAGGAGACCTCGGGAGTGACGTGGGAAAGCGGTTCGCCGGTCGGAACGCCGATCGCCATCGAGCACTTTTTCATAGCACGGCCGGATCGCGACAGCGCCGCAACCATGAACGCGGCACTGGCCTCCGGAAAGCACCTGCTGCTGACGCCCGGGATCTATCTTCTCGATGCGCCGATCAAGGTTCGAAGTCCGAACACGGTCGTGCTCGGGCTCGGATATGCCACGCTCGTTCCCTCCAACGGGACAGCCGCGATCGAGATCGGTGACGTCAGCGGAGTCAAGATCGCAAGCATCCTAGTTGATGCCGATGAGCGTGCATCTCCGACGCTCGTGCAGGTGGGAGATCCGGAGGCTTCGCTGTATCACGCCGCGGAGCCGACTTTCTTGTTCGATGTGTTCTGCCGCGCGGGCGGGGCACGCGTCGGATCGACAAAGAGCTTTGTCACAATCAACAGCAACAACGTGGTGGGGGACAATCTCTGGCTCTGGCGTGCCGATCACGGGACCGGGGCAAAGTGGCACATCAATCGAAACGAGAACGGCCTGATCGTGAACGGCAACGACGTGACGGTGCACGGGCTTTTCGTCGAGCACTGCCACGAGTACCAGACGGTGTGGAATGGCGAAGGCGGAACGGTCTATTTCTATCAGTCGGAGATGCCGTACGACCCGCCGTACCAAGAGGCGTGGATGCACGATGGGGTACACGGGTACGCGTCGTACAAGGTGGCGGACCATGTGAAAACGCACGAGGCGTGGGGGCTGGGCGTGTACTGTGTCTTCTGGGACGCCCCGATCATTGCGGACACCGCGATCGAAGCGCCGGATCGCCCGGGGATCAGCATGAATCACATGGTAACGATCCGCCTGAACGGCAAGCCCGACAGCGGCATCTGCCGCGTCATCAATGATCGGGGTGAGCCGGTGATGTATCAGCAGAAGGCCGTGCTGAAGTAGGGTGGCAGCCTGAAGATCAAGCGGAACGCAGCGGGATCAGTCTGCGAAGGCGCGGTTCTCGAAGGAAAATCGCGAGCCAGACCAGCACGCCCCCGACCGCTGGCCCGATGAAGGAATCCCCGACACGCACATGGGTCGCGATCGCGCCACCAAGATAGCCCGTGAGCAGTATTGCCCCCAGAATCGCGGTCTGCGGGATCAAATAGATCACGGCGCAGGCCAGTTCGGCCACGCCGATCGCGATAATGACGTTCTGCTGATAGCCAAGGCGGGTGAACTCCTTCGTCACGTCCTCGATCATCGAGAACTTCATCGCCGCGCTGAAGGTCAGCATCGCGACGATGAGAAACGTGAGCGCACGCCCGCTCCAGAGCATCGCTTTCGGGTTGGAGGGTTGGATCGCGTTCATGGGTCGTTGGCTCCTCGTGCGACAAATGGTCACACCGGCACGAGCGTACCCCGCTTCTTTGCATCCGGCGACCGGCGGGCGCGGGAGCAAAAGAAAACCCGCGCTGCAAACGCGGGTTGGACGGCTGGTTCAGGAAGCGGCAGCTGTCTTTGATCAGGACGACTTGCGGGTCAACTCGATGAACATCGACTTGAACTCCTTGCCGCTCTTGGGGTCGATCGACCACATCTCGAGCGTCTTGGTATTCGGGCCGGTGATCGTCTCGATCTCGCGCATGGTGGTCGGCTTGCCGCTGACAGGGCAGTTCATGTTGAACGTCCAGGTGATGACCTTTCCGTCGGCCGAGGCCTCGCCGGTGCCGCTCATCATGCCGGTGCTCATGTTGTCGATCCAGGTGCCGACAAATTTCTTGCTGACGTTGTCAAAGCCGTTAATGCCAAAGCCGGTGAACGCGCCCATGCCGGGCATATCGCCCGTGAACTCGGTTTTGACGAAGCGGCCGTCCATGATCGGCGTGACCGTGCAGGTGTTCGCCGTGTCCATCGCCGGCATCCCCGGTGCCATCCACATCTGGCTCTTTCCGCTCCACGTGCCAGCGCCGGACGCGAGCATCTGGTGCTGCGATCCCGGCGTCGCGGCCGACATGCACGCCTGCATGTCCTGAGGAGTCCAGCCCGGGGGCAACTGCATGTCCCCCGGTTGACCCGCCGGTTTCATCTCCTGCATCGGATCGCCCATGGCGAGCGAACCTGCCACCGCAAGCAGACCCACAACCGACACACAAACCGAAACGATGATCTTCTGATGCTTCATTTGCCGACTCCTGCAGAGCCGAGACACGCCGCCACCCGAGGGGCTATGCCCGACCCGCTCCACAAAGTGTACAACAAATGTTCGGGTCGCCAAGCAATATTGCCGAATGCCGCAACCCGGCCCGGCGAACCTCAGGCGGGAGCTGCCGGGGCCTCAAACGCCATGACAAACTGAAAACAATGCACCGGGTAGGCCATCCGCAGGCGGTACAACCTCAGGCTTCCGGGCCGTAGCGCGTACGCGCCACAGACGCGTTCGATCATTTCGCCGTAACGAGGCACCTCGGGCACTTCGAATCGCCCCGCAGCCTTTTCGAGCGATTCAACACGCTCCGGAACGCTGACCCGATCAACATCACGCGAGCGATCCATCGGACTTGCCGGGCCTTGCGCCCCTGGGTTGTAGACGAGTAGCTCGGGCTGCGATCCGGGAAAAACATCGTCGTGCAGAAGAACATCAAAGATCATCACGCGCGACGGAAGATCGGCAAAGGTCACGCCGCCGCCTTTCGGGCGTTCGGGGGTTGCGTACCGGCGCGATCCGCGCGTGTCGTGATCGACGAGCAGCATGTCCATCGACGCGTGGCGCCCGACGTTTTCCTGAAGCAGCCGATGCACGAGCTGGCCGCCACTGACGCGGGTTTCGGTGGGTGCCGCGTCGTGCATGTACAGATCGCTGAGGTCTACCGGTGCTTTCATCAGTTGGCGATTATCTTCGGGAGCGCGCCTGGGCGGGCCGAAATTCAGATGGAGGTTGATATCCGGGCGTAGCCGCCTCATCCCGATGGCGCCGTGAATGGATGTGTTGGAGATCGCCTGCGGATCGTCGGGAGATGGCGCGAGGATCATGCACGTCAGGCACGCATCCGCTTCAACCCCGAGCAGCTCGCGGATCCCCTGGAATATCTGATACCGGCTTGCGAGCTCGACTTTCTGGCGCACCTGCGCGCCCTGCGGGCTGATCGCCGCGTGCAGCGCGCCGCGCGTTCCGAAGTCATCCCGAATCAGGCGTGCAAACGACTCGATCGCGCGATTCGCACTCTCGAGCGCCGCCCTGGGCACGCCCAGTGCCGCCGCGGCCCGGGTCATCCCCCGGAGCGATTCCGGCCCCGGGATCTGCTGGAGTGTTTCATTGACATCTTCACGCGACAGTGCGTTCAGCAGCTTGCTGGCAATGACCCGGTTCATCCCGAGCTGGCGAGCAACCCGAGAAGGCGAGTGAGGCCCATCCGGAATGACTTCGATCAGGCGGCGCAACGATGCACGCAGTTCCGAACCGATTTCTCGGACTTCGTCCGCGGAACGCACGGGACGCTGAAGCCTTGGAGTTTGAATGCGTGGGGCGGCGGACGTGGTCATCGTGGCAACGAGACTACCCGACAGATAAGAAACAGCAATAAGCCATTAGGAACTATTCTTTGTTCTTAATGACAATTGCCCGTTCGCGGATGGGTAGGATCGCTTGATGCGAGCCCGATCCGCCGAGGGAGTCATCGATCACTTTGTCGCCGTCGTGCTTTCGCACATCGGTCGAGAGTACCCAAACAAGCTCGATCATGTGATGAACAGCGCCGCAGAGGTGAAAGGGCCTCGGGAGCTTCACCCGATTTTTTACGGTTCCTTCGACTGGCATTCGTGTGTGCACGGATACTGGCTGCTGGTGCGGGCGCTGCGGCTCTATCCGGCGCTTGGGCAAGCGACCGAGGTGAAGCAGATCCTGCAAAGCAGCTTCACGCCGGAGAATGTCGCGAAAGAGACCCAGTATCTCGCGCAGCCGCTCCGGGGCACCTTCGAGCGTCCGTATGGATGGGCGTGGCTCCTGAAGCTCGCGGCCGAGCTGCACGCGCCGGCCGCGGATGGAGTGGATCAGAGCACCGCCCAAAGCCTCACGCAGTGGGGGCAAACCCTTGCGCCGCTCTCGCGGGCCTTTGCGCAGCGATTCGTGGCTTTCCTACCGAAAGCCACGTATCCGATCCGCGTGGGAACGCACAACAACACCGCGTTTGCGATCGCTCTCTCGCTCGACTACGCGCGTAGCGTGCAGGATCAACCGCTCACCGAAGCCCTGACGTCCAAGGCGCGCCAGTGGTATCTGGCTGATGCCAATTACCCGGCCTGGGAGCCGGATGGTTCGGATTTCCAGTCGCCGGGTCTTGTGGAAGTCGAGTGCATGAGGCGTGTTCTGCCATCGGGGGAATTCCTGCCGTGGTTCGATCGCTTCCTGCCCAATCTTGCGGAGCAGCAGCCAAAGACACTGTTCACGCCGGCTTTTGTGAGCGACCGAACGGATGGGCAGATCACCCATCTTGATGGGCTGAATCTCAGCCGCGCCTGGTGCTGGCGAGCGATTGCATCGGCCTTGCCCGAGAGCGATCCGCGCCGCACGCTCGCGAGGAAGGCGTACCAGACGCACCTCGACGCGGCACTCCCGCACGTCAGTGGCGATTACATGGGTGAACACTGGCTCGCCACGTTTGCCATGCTCGCGCTGACCGAACCGGCCTGACGCGGGAGCGCGGGTCGCTTCAGTATGATCGGCCATGCTTGAGAAGCGGCGCACGTGGCAGGAAGAACTCGAGATCATCGACAACACGATGAAGGCGATCTCCGGGATCACGGACCCGGACCAGATGGTGCAGGTATATTGGGACGGGGTGGGAGAGCTTTGGCCGATCGACGACTACCTCTCGCTCTCGAGACGAGGCGTTGAGCCTCCGAAGTATCTCGTCACGCGTTCATCGCGGTTCACCGAGCACTTCAATCCGTGGACGCAGCGCGAGAAGCTGCCGGTGCTCAAGGGCGGACTGCTCGGCGAGATCGCGTACGCGGACAAGCCGATCGTGATGACCGACCTCGGTCAGCGCCTTTCAAAGGATGATCCGGGCTGGTTTTACCTGCAGGGCTTCGGCACGCTGGTTGCGCTTCCTCAATACGAAGACGGGAAAGGCCTGAACATCGGGATCTCGCTCCTTCCGCCGGGCATGGAGTTTGATCCATCGATGCTGCCGATGATGCACTGGCAGGCGGGGCTCTTTGGCCGCGGAACCCAGAATCTGGTGCTGCGCAACCGGCTGTCGTCGGCGCTCGCGGAACTTGATCGTGAACTCCAGGCGGTTGGAGAGATTCAGCGATCGCTGCTGCCGAGCGAATTGCCCCGAATTCCCGGGTATGACCTCGCGGCCCACTACCAGACGAGCGCTCGCGCAGGCGGCGACTACTACGACTTCTTCCCGATCGGTGAAACGGAGTGGGGCGTCTTCATCGCGGATGTTTCCGGGCACGGCACGCCCGCTGCGGTGCTGATGGCGATCACCCACGCGATCGCCCACACAAGGCCGGGCTTTCCCAAGCCGGTGAACGAAGTGCTGTCGCATCTGAACGGGCATCTCGCCCGGTCGTATACGCCGTCGGGTTCATTCGTGACCGCGTTCTACGCGACGTTCGATCCCGCGAGCGGGAAGGTGGCGTTCTCGTCGGCGGGGCACAACCCGCCGCGCCTGCTTCGTGATGGGCAAATCATTCCGCTCGAAGAATCGGGCGGACTGCCGCTGGGAATCCTGCCCGATCAGGCGTATCCGGAGGCAGCGGCCGTCCTGCAACCCGGCGACGTGCTGTTGCTCTACACCGACGGTATCACCGAAGCGATGACGCCCATGAACAAGGATGGTGCACGCGAGCTGTTCGGGCTCGAGCGGCTGGACCGGCTGCTGACGGCGCATTCGAAGCGATCGGCACGCGAAATCATCGCGGCAGTCGAGCGCGCGGTGCAGGAGTTTCGCGCGGGCGAAGCGCCGACGGATGATCAGACGATTGTCGTGCTCCGGCGTGATTCCTAGGCGACGCTCTGGCCGAGCAGGCGCCGGGCAACCACTGCGCCGGCGGACACCGCGAGCAGACTGAGCGCAACGCTCAGGAGCGCATAGATCATCGCGCGGCTCCATGCACCTTCGGAAGCCAGAAGAAAGAAATCCCGCCCGAAGGAGGAGAACGTGGTGTACCCACCCAGCAGACCGATGAGGATCGCGAGGCGGAAGTCTTCTCTCATCGGTGTCGTTCCGAGCCAGGCGCCGATGCACAGCCCCATGACGAGGCAGCCGCTCACATTTACAACCAGCGTGCCGAGCGGGAACCGCGGCCCCCAGGCGTGCTGAAGGGCCGATCCGAGCGCGTGGCGGAGAAGCCCGCCGATGCCCGAGCCGAGAAAGACAAGGGTGCCGCCAAGAATCGGTCCGGGTTCGTTCATCCGTTGCTCCTACGTCATGCACCGGGTTGTTGTCCGGGCGTGTGTGTCGTAGGAGTCATCAGGCGGGGCGCACGCGCGCCCCGACCGGTTTCTCACAAATTGAGGGGCGGACTCCATCGCCGTGATGCGTCTATCGGCACGAGGGCGTGCCCGGGTCGAATTGTCCGCGGGCCGCAAATCCCCCCGCGCGATTCCTATAGTCGCCGTCCAATTTTGAAAAAGGGATCTCATGCTCCGTCGCTCTCACAACTGCGGCCAACTCCGCGATTCGGATGTTGGTCAGACCGTCACGCTCAACGGCTGGGTTCACTCGTATCGGGGCCACGGCACCGGTCTGGTCTTCATCGATGTGCGAGATCGATTCGGTCTCACGCAGCTCGTGTTCGATGGCGAGGACTCGCGCAAGTCGATTCTCGAGGCCGCGGACAAGTTGCGGCACGAGTATGTCATTGCCGCAAAGGGCAAGGTGCGCATCCGCACCGGCGGCGAGAACCCGAAGCTCGCGACCGGCAAGATCGAGGTCGTCGTCGAAGAGCTTGAGGTCCTGAACAAGTCCGAGACCCCGCCATTTCTGCCGGATGACAACCCGCAGGGCGGCAAGCTCCCCAACGAAGAATTGCGCCTTGAGCACCGCTATATCGACCTGCGTCGTCCCAAGATGCAGCACATCCTGGGCACCCGCGCCAAGGCGTTGAAGGTCACGCGCGACTACTTTTACGACAACGGCTTCCTCGAAATCGAGACGCCGATCCTTTACAAGAGCACGCCCGAGGGTGCCCGCGAGTTTCTCGTGCCCAGCCGTCATCAGCCGGGTGAGTGGTACGCGCTTCCTCAGAGCCCGCAGTTGTTCAAGCAGATTCTGATGGTGGCCGGCGCGGATCGCTACTTGCAGATCTGCCGCTGCTTCCGCGATGAGGACCCGCGCGCCGACCGCCAGGCCGAGTTCACGCAGATCGACTTGGAAATGTCGTTTGTCCGGCGCGAGCACGTCATCGAAATGATGGAAGGTTTCGTACGCCGCCTTTGGAAAGAGATGGCGGGATACGACGTGCCGCCCATCAAGCGGATGCCCTATCGCGAAGCGATGGAGGATTACGGGATCGACCGCCCGGATACGCGCTACGACCTCAAGATCAAGGACATTTCGGAGGTCGCGGCCAAGGCCGACTTCGGCGTGTTCAGGGATGCGCTCGCCAAGGGTGCCGACCGCCCCAGGTTCAATAGCGGGCGAGGCGTGGTCAAGGCTCTGCGCGTCCCCGGCGGCGCGGAGAAACTCACACGCAAGATCACCGACGGCTACACCGAGTTCGTCAAGGGCTTTGGCGCGGGCGGCGCTGCGGTCGTGAAAATGAACGCCCAGGGCGTGCTCGAAACCGGCATCGCCAAGTTCGTCGAGCCGATCAAGGCCGAATTGGTCGCGGCACTCGGCATGCAGCCGGGTGACACGGTCTTCTTCCTTGCCGACACCTACTCGATCGCGACCAAGGCGATCGGTGAACTCCGCCAGAAGGTCGCCCGCGATATGGGAATCCTTCCCAAGCCAGGCGCCGAGGGCGGCCCGTGGAACTTCCTCATCGTCATCGACTTCCCCATGTTCGAGAAGAACAAGGAAACCGGCAAGTGGATCGCGATGCACCATCCCTTCACCGGCCCGCGTGATGATCAGGCGGAAGCCTTTGTCAATGCGGACGTGAACGATGAAGTCACGATCGAGTCGATCGTTTCCGCCGGATACGACATCGTGCTCAATGGCCAGGAAATCGCCGGCGGCAGCGTGCGTATCCACGACGGTGCCGTGCAGGGCAAGGTCTTCCAGTTGCTCGGAATGACCCCCGCGCAGGCGCAGGAGAAGTTCTCGTTCCTGCTGAAGGCTCTTCAGTTCGGCGCGCCGCCCCACGCGGGCATCGCGTTCGGATTCGATCGCCTCATCATGAACTTTGTCGGCACCGACAACATCCGCGACGTCATCGCCTTCCCCAAGACGCAGACGGGCGCGGACCTCATGACCAAGACGCCCTCGGCCGTCACGCCCGCGCAGCTCAAGGATCTCCACGTCGCGAGCACCTTCGTCAAGCCGGCTTGAGGCCATCCGATGCACCGCATTGAGCGAGGCACCGCCCCTCCGGGCGGTGTCTTTCTTTTCGCGGTGCTTTCTCTCACGGACTCGGAATCAGGATCGTCCCGCCATTCTCTGAATCCCGCTTCCCCTGCACGCATTCCATGATGATGTTCGCCACATGCTCCGGCGCGAGCGCACGCCGGCGGGGCAGCGTGTGCTCCGCGAACATGCTCCGAAGCAGGGGGGTCTCGACCGCTCCCGGCGCGACTGCAAAGGCACGCACGCCTTTCTTGCCCTCTTCATTCACGATCGACTTGACCATCAGCGTCAAGCTCGCCTTTGCCGCCGCGTACGCGAACAGCCCCGGAAACGGGTTGACCACCGCCATCGAAGCCACATTCACGATGCAGCCGCCGCCCCCCGCAACCATGTGGGGCAGCGCCCGCGCAATCGCCACGCACGGGCCGATCGCGTTCAATCGAAAAATGTTCTCGATCTCCTGGGCCGTGTACTGCCCGATCGGCTTCATGATCGTCCAGCCCGCGTTATTGATCAGAACGTCGATCCTCCCAAGCCGCTTCGAGGCATCCTCGACCATCGCCTCAACCGCGCTGCTATCGGCGATGTCCGCGGTCCTTGTCATGGCTCCGCCGCAGGCTGCCGCGACCGCGTCCAGTTTGGCCTGATCGCGTCCGACGAGCATGAGCTTGTAGCCCGCCTCGTGGAGTAACCGGGCGGTCTGAAGCCCGATTCCCGAGCCCGCGCCGGTCAAGATTGCCGTCTTCGTTGCCGACTGGGCGGCCGTCTGAGTCGATTGGTGATTCATGATTTTCCGCTCCCGGATTTGGCCTGCTTTGGCCGCTGGCACTTCGCTGCACGGTAGACTTCGGATGTGAGTCTCCGCATTCTTCCGCTCTTCGTCGTGTTCCTGCTGATCATCGGCGTCCCTTTCCTGCTGCGCCCGGCGGGCGGATCGTCGGTTCCCGGCAAAGGCGTGCCGCGGCTGATCATCATCACGCCCCACGTCACCCAGATCTCCGCCGAGTTCGGTCCGGCGTTCGAGGCCTGGCACCAGCGTACCTACGGATCGCCTGTTTCGGTCGATTGGCGTGGACCGCTGGGCACCAGCGAGATCATCAAGCTGCTCCAGAGTCAGTACATCGCGGCGATCAACAACGGGGCGATCGACCCGATGGGGAAGTGCAAGCCCGGCACGATTGACTACGACATCGTTTTCGGAGGCGGCTCGTTTGATCACGGCCGCCTGAAGGCGGGTGAGGGTGTGTCGACGAAGGAAGTGATCGATGGCAAGGTGGTTTCGAGGAATCTGTCGATGTCCGTGCCCGCCGGATTCCCGCAGGCGAAGCTGGATGAATGGTTTGGCAAGAATGAAATCGGGTCCGCGCTGCTGTACGACCCCGAGCAGTATTGGATCGGCAACGCACTCTCGGGTTTCGGGATTGTGTTCAACCGCGAGTTGCTGTCTCGGATAGGGCTGAAAGATCCGACATCGTTCGAGGATCTGACCAACCCGAAATTGCAGGGCCTGGTCGCGCTCGCCGATCCGCGCCAGTCGGGCTCGATCTCGACCGCGTTCGACGCCGTGCTCAGCAACTACGGCTGGGAAAAAGGCTGGCGGCTTCTCCGCGAGATGTGCGCCAACGCCCGCTATTTCACCAATTCATCGACCAAGCCGCCAATCGATATCAGCCTCGGCGAGGGCGCGATCGGCCTTGCGATTGATTTCTACGGGCGCAGCCAGGCGCAGGCAATTGCCAAGCCCGGTGAAGACCCGGCTCACGTTCGCGTCGGCTACATCGACCCAAAGGGCACCGCATCGATCGACGCCGATCCGATCTCGATCATGCGGGGCGGGCCGAATCCCGAGATCGCACGCCGATTTGTCGAGTTTGTGCTGAGCATCGAGGGCCAGGCTCTCTGGAACTTTCACGTTCAGAGCGACAAGTCGCCGGTGCTCGACGGCGTCCGGCTCGGGCCCCAGCACTACGAACTGCGCCGAATGCCCATTCGCCGCATCATGTACGAGAAATACTGGAACTACCTGATCGATCAGGTGAATCCGTATGAACTCGCTTCGACAGTCAAGCCCGCCGGCTGGCGCTCCGCAATCGGCATCATGATGGGCGCGTTTGCGATTGATAATTCCGAAGAGCAGCGATCCGCATGGAGAGCGCTGAACGAGGCACGAGCAGATTCGTCCTTCCCCAAGGATGTGCTCTCCCGGATGGAAACGGCGTTCTACGCGTGGCCGATGACGATCGCGCCCGACGGCAAGGAAATCCCCTTCACGCCGGAAACATTCCAGGCTGTTCGAAATGCATGGAAGGGTCCTGGCGTCCAGCGCCGTGCGGAAATCGCCTACGCCCGGTTCTTCCAGCAGCAGTATCGCGAAGTTGTGCGGCTCTTCGAGCAGGCCCGCACGAAAGTGCTGCCATGACCACGCCAAAGCCGCAATCCGCGTTCACCAAGATCGTCGCCACCATCGGCCCCGGCAGCGATTCGCCCGACACCGTCCGCAAGCTCATCGAAGCCGGCGTTGCGATTTTTCGTTTCAATTTCTCGCACGGTGATTTCGCGTCGCACGAGCAACGTCTCGACACCGTTCGCCAGATCTCGGCGGAGATGGATCGGCCCATAGCCTGCCTGGGCGATCTGCAAGGCCCCAAGATCCGCGTCGGCATGGTTGAATCGCCCGGCATTCTCGTTGCGCCCGGCCAAACCGTTGTGTTCCGCAACGATCTCGAGATCGCCCGCATCGAAAAAAGCCCGACCGGAGAGCCGCTCGCGATTCTTCCCACGACGTACGCGCCCATCGTCCGCGAGGTCGAGCCGGGACACAAAGTCCTTATCAACGACGGCGCGATCCGATTGCTCGCGCTCCCACGCGAGCGCGATGGTGAACTCCGCTGCACCGTCACGCCCGGTGGTGGGGGGCTGATCACCAGCAAGAAGGGGATAAACCTTCCGCAGAGCGCCATCTCCGCCCCCGCGATTACCGATCGCGACTGGGAATGCGTCGCTTGGGCCGTCGAGAATCAACTCGACTTCCTCGCTCTCAGCTTTGTGCGAACCGCCTCGGAAGTCCTCGAACTCAAAGCCCGCCTCGCCACGATGTGCCCGAGCAATCGCTACGCCGACCTCAGGGGCGAATCCGCGACGATCCCTGTCATCGCGAAAATCGAAAAGCCCCAGGCGCTCGAGAACATCACCGCCATAATTCAGGCTGCGGACGGAATCATGGTCGCCCGGGGCGACCTGGGCGTCGAGATGGATATCGCCCGGGTGCCTGTGGTCCAGAAGCAACTCATCGCCGAGGCACACAACTGGGGCAAGCCCGTTATCGTTGCAACTCAGATGCTCGAGTCGATGATCGAGAACGCTTCGCCCACCCGCGCCGAAGCCAGCGACGTTGCCAACGCTGTGTTCGATGGTGCCGATGCCGTCATGCTCTCCGCCGAAACCGCGACCGGCAAATGGCCCGTTGTTACCGTCGAGACGATGCGTCGCATTTCCGCCGCGGCAGAAGAGCGGATGTCCGAAACCGCCTCACATCACGAGGCTCCCCGCCAGCTGATCCAGAGCAAGTATCAGACCGCTGCGCTCGCGCACGGCGCGTGGCAGATCGCCCGCGACATCGGCGCCAAAGCCGTCATCTGCTGGTCCGAGGCCGGTGGTACGGCCCGGTATCTCTCGCAGAACGATTTCGACATCCCGATCATCGCCTATTCCTCCTCGCTTCGCGCCTGCCGCCGCATGGCGATTCTCCGCGCCGTCACCGCCGTGTGTCTCAAAGCTCCGGACGGGCCTTCTCCGCTCGCTTCGTGGAACGAGCAGACCGATCGCTTCCTCGTCGCGCGAGGTGTCGCCGCCCTCGGCGACCAGATCGTCATCCTGTGTGGCCGCCCGCTCGGCGTGGCCAAGTCCGTCAATCTCGTCGCGATCCACAAGGTCGGCGATGACGAGGCGGGCCTTCGAACGCATAAGCATGCCTGATCCCCAAGGGAACCCCATGCACCGCACCGCCGCCATCGTTTCGCAAGGCGACGAGATCGTCATCGGTCAGACGCTGGACACCAACAGCAAGTGGATCGCGGCCCGCCTCCTTGATCGCGGGATCGTCCCGGTCGAGCACGTGTCGCTCCCCGACGACCGTGCGGCAATCGCTTCAACATTCATTCGCCTTTCCGAACGCGTCGATCTCATCCTGTGCTCCGGAGGCCTCGGCCCAACCGCTGACGATCTCACCCGCTTCGCACTCTGCGACGCGGCAGGTGACACCCTTGTCGAAGATACCGACGCCCTCGCCCAGATCAATGCGTGGTTCGCCGCCCGCGGGCGCGCGATGAACGATCTCAACAAGGTTCAGGCCCAAAGGCCCGCTCGTGCCGCGTTCCTTCCGAACGAATTCGGCACCGCGCCCGGCATCCGCTCTCGGATCGGCCGGTGCGATGTTTTCTGTCTCCCCGGCCCTCCACGCGAACTCGTTCCGATGTTCGTTCATCTCGTCGCGCCGTTCCTCCAACCCGACGAGTCCCGCACCGTGCGCGTGCGTGTGCTTCATACAATCGGGCTCGGAGAATCCGAGATCGCATCGCGATTCCGCGATGCCCCCGGCGGCGATCTCATGGCACGCGATCGCTCGCCCCTGATCGGCACGACGGCGAGCAACAGCGTCGTTTCGTGCCGCATTCGCTACGAAGGCCCGTTGTCAGCGCATGAGGCCGACCGGCTCATTGCCCGCGATGAATCCGCCATCCGCGCTCTCATCAGTGAGGCTATTTTCGGTGAAGACGACGACACGCTCGCGTCGGTCATCGTCCGCACGCTCCGCGAGCGCTTTCAGACGATCACCACCATCGAAAGCTGCACCGGCGGTCTGGTCGCTTCACAGCTCACCGATATCGCGGGCGCGTCCGAAGTCTTCCGCACCGGTTGGGTGACCTATGCGAATGAATCCAAATCACGCGAAGTCGGTGTGCCCGAATCGCTCTTCAAGGACTCCGCCGCCTCAAAAGCACCCGGCGCCGTCAGCCCCGAAGTCGCGCTCGCAATGGCGCAAGGTGGGCTCGACGCGGCACAAGCCGACTACGCGATCGCGATCACCGGCATCGCCGGCCCCTCTGGCGGCACGCCCGACAAGCCCGTCGGCACGGTGTACGTCGCACTCGCTTCACGCACGCATTCGCCCGATGTCCGACGATTCGCCTTCATTGGCGATCGGAGCGCCATCCGTGAGTGGTCCGCTCGCGCCGCGCTCGCCACGCTTTGGCTCAATCTTTCGGATCGCCAGAGCGTCCGACTGCTCAGGCAGGTGTGACGAACATCGCACCCCAAACCGCGAGGTAGGCGTCTACCGCGCCTCCATCGCGATCTTCTTGGCTTCCTGCAGAGCCTTCTCGATTTCGCCGACCTGGGGCGTCAAATCCCGGACGATCGTGGTGGTGTCGAGAACCTCCATCAGCGTCCGGTTCAGGAGGACCTCCCGAACGAACTGCGGGCCGTAATCTCCGGCGCGGATCATCGCGCCGAGTTCCTGGTCCTTCTCCAATCGCGCGATCGCGTCCTGCACGCTCGGCGTCGTCCGAAGTCCTCGCATCGCATCGCTCTTGACAAAGTGCTCGCGCGCCTTCCGGTGACGCAGCACGATCGAGAAGTCTCCGCTGAGCGCGAAGATCTTCGTACCCTCCATCGGGTTGGTGCTCTCGGCAACGCCCCCGAGACCCGAGCCTTTCACCTGCTCCGCAAAGCTCACAACAGCCTGCGCGACCGAATTGGGCGAGGCCGGGGCGTTTTCCGCGTCACCCGTTCTCTCTTCGATCTGTGTCCGTGCCACCGGCTCCATCGCGAGCGGCACCCAAAGCACGATCAATCCGAGAAAGCAGCCTTGAACCAGGCCCAGGCCGCCACCAGCGATTTTATCAGCGCCCGCGAAATCGGGCCGCTTCTTCATCGCACGCCTCGCTAGCACCCCGATCACCACCGCAAATACCGCCGTAACAATCACCGCCGCGAGGCCTACCGAAATCAATCGCGACGTCAGCCCGCTCGTCCGCGTCATCGACGCGAGCGCGGGCTCGAGCAATCGCCCGATCGGGCGGCAAACCAGCACGCCGACGATCATCCCCCCGACGATCCCGATCAGTTCTGCTGCCCCGCGCCAGAGGCCCTGGACGATGCAGATCGCCAAGACCACGCTCACGATCTTGACCGGCATCGAACCAAACAGGATGCAGAGAAGCGCCGCCGCCGCCACGCCGATCATGATGCCGGCGCGGAGCTTGGCCATCCGCTGTTCGGATTCGGTGCTTGTTGCCGCCGCTTCTGTCATCGATTCCCCCGAGCCTTGTTCCCCACACGATAACACAGAAGAGAAACGCCCCGCGCTCCGTTTCGGAGCGCGGGGCGAGAGTGGCAAATCCGCTATTCCTCAAACCACGACTTGCGACGCGGGCGTGTAAACGCCTCGAGGCCGTAGACCTCCGAGAGTGCCGCGAGCGTGTGACGGCGAACGTCGAGCGAAACCAGATCTCCCGCGGCAGTCTCGGCCTGCACAAAGGGCAGGCAGACCGACAGCACGCGCTTGGCCTCTCCGTCGGCACAGCCCGTGCACGTCACGCGGAAGGGCTTCACGCTCTGTCCCGGGAGTACATCAAAGACCACCGGCGGAAAAACCTCGTGCGTTTCGCTCAGCACCGCCACGTACATTCCGGCGGCAATGTCCTCCGCCCGAAGCACGCGCACCACTGTCAATTCGTTCACCATCTCGTTGTTCATAGAGGCCACGCTTTCCCCGAGCGCAACACGCGCACGCGAAATCAGCTCGAAAATCAGGTTCAAAAGTTAGAAGTGATTCAGATAAAGCGACTCAGGCGTCGCAGACCGACAGCGCCGCAAGCCAGTGGCCGCGGGTCTTGCGTGTCGGGGGATGGCTCATGCATTGCGCCATGGGAAATCTCCGAATCGGAGGGGCAGAGTTTTACCCCGCTTCAACTGCAAGTCAAGCGTCGCTGCCCCGCAGCGAACTTGCACAGTTCTTCAACGATTTATCCGGATGATCGAATGAAGACTGTGAATGCGCTTTCATGCCTTGTTCGCTCGGCCCCGGCCCATCCAGCCGCCCGCGTAAACTGTTCTGTACGCCGGAGCATCCCTATGGCCTATTACACCAAACTCGGACTTCTTCCCAAAAAGCGCCACGTCCAGTTCCGCCGCCCCGACGGCGTGCTGTATTCCGAAGAACTGTTCGGCACCGAGGGTTTTTCCGGCCCGACGAGCACGATGTACCACATCCATCCGCCGACACAGGTCGCAGGCTGGAAGCACATGTATTCCACGAAGCAGGAGTATCTCGAACAGAACGTGATGCGCATGCGTCACGTGATGACCGGCGGCCAGAAGTCACCCCCGAAGGGCGACGCCGTGACCGGCCGCGTGGTGCTTTTCGGCAATAGCGACTGCGAGATGGCCGTCTGCAACCCCGCCGAGCAGATGAACTATCACTTCAAAAACGCCCAAGGCGACGAGTGCATCTTCATCCACTTCGGCACCGGCGTCTGCCACACCATGATGGGCTCGCTGAAGTTTGGCCCGAAGGACTACATCATCATCCCCAAGGGCGTGATCTACAAACTCGTGTGGGACAAGCGCGACGCAGCGAAGATCGGCGAAAACGAGCCAGGCATCGAGAACACGCCGTTCGGGCGGTTCCTGCTCATCGAGACCGCCAACGGATCGCACATCGGCCCGCCCCCGCGCTATGTGAGCAAGGCGACCGGCCAGTTCCTCGAGCACTCGCCTTACTGCGAGCGCGATCTGCGATTGCCCGAGTTTCCCCTGACCTGGGATGAGCGGGGCGACTTCCCCGTTCGCATCAAGGCACGCGACATGGTGCACGAGTACATCTATCACTACCACCCGCTCGATATCGTGGGCTGGGACGGTTGTTACTACCCCTACATCTTCAACATCGATGATTTCAGCCCGATCACCGGCAAACTCCACATGCCGCCGCCGATCCACCAGACCTTCGAAGCCCACAACTTCGTCATCTGCTCGTTCTGCCCGCGCATGCTCGACTACCACCCGCAGTCGATCAAGGTGCCGTACAACCACAGCAACCTCGATTCCGATGAAGTGCTTTACTACGTCGAGGGCAACTTCGGCAGCCGCAAGGGCATCGAAGTCGGCTCGCTCACGGCCCACCCGCAGGGCATCCCGCACGGCCCGCACCCGGGCACGGTCGAGGCGTCGATCGGCGCG
>JAEUJD010000114.1 GCA_016793015.1 Phycisphaerales bacterium | reverse complement strand
GGCCGAAACCGTCGTCCCGCCACTTTCCTTGATCTGCTGCAGCGTCTTCCTCAAATCACCCGACGCCCGCGCAAACAGCATGAAGTACGCCGCAACCACGACCACGATCATCCCCACCGCCGCGATCGCCACGCTCGTCAGGCTCCGCACCGGGGGCAGCGTCAACTTCCGCGTATCAACATTGCGATACGCCTCCGGACACACCCGCTCGGTCTGATCGATCTCCGCCAGCGCGCTCAACCGGGGCAGCACCTCCGCCAGTTTCCGCGCACCCGCCTCGCGATTGCTCCCGTAAATCCCCGGCACGCCAAGCCCGACAATCTCCGCCAGCACCGCAAGCCGCTCCGTCGAACCCGCCGAGTTGTCCGCGAGCGCCTTCTCCACAGCCTCTTCAATCACCTTCACGCTCGAATCAACACCCCGCTCCGGCGCCAACGGCTTCCAAACCCCTGCAAACCCGGCACGCATCGACCGCACGCTCGCATCAATAAACACCAGCATCGAAGGCTCAACCGTCTCAAATCCGCGCATCACATCCGGGTCCGCCGCCGCCCGCGCCCTCGCATCATTCAATCCCGACTTCAATTCCGAGCGCACCACGGTCAGGTCGATCGCCGCGCCCTTCCGCGCCAGCCGATTCAGCCGACACACCTGCTGCAACACCGGCTCCACGAGTTCAAGAAGCGTCATTGCCCTCCTCCGACCTCGCGCTGCGACGCGGACAAACTATCCCGCTCCGCGCTCGCGAACGTCCCCGCCAGATTCTCCGCAAACTCGGCAACCGCTCTCAAAATCTCAGCTTCGATGTTCGCCTCCGATGCGCCCGCCGTCTCGCCCATCAGTTCCTTGTACTTCCGCCACGCCGCCGCGTCCGTGCTCCCCAGCCGCGCCGCCCCCGTCCTCCCGTTCTCCGCCGTCGCCACACGCTCGATCGTGTCCACACCAAACCGCATCACGTGCCGGCTCGCGTACCGCTCCGCCGCCTGCGCAATCGCGGCAATCAACGCCGCAGTCATCCGCCTCGTCGATGCCAGCGCTCGCTCCGCCTCGTCCAAAGACTTCGCCCGACGCTCATCCTCACCTTCCGAAAGCACCCGCGCCAGCGCCTGCCCGAACGCGCCCTCACGCGTCAACGCCGAATCCGGCGCGATCTTCTTGCTCCACGCGTTCCACACCAGGCTGTCCAGCTGCGTGATCGTCTCCGCCATCTCTGCCGCGGCAAACAGATCCAGCTTCATCCTCTCGAGCTGCCCGGCCGCCTCATCGAGCGCAAGCAGCCCCTCCGCCGTCGCGCCCTCCCGCGCCCGGCGCAGTGCCTCCTCCGCCTGGATCAGCCTCGTGTGCCATGCTGTTGCGCTGCGCTGGGCCAAGAACCTCTTTCCCACAAGTCTGTGGCTTCCGCTCAACCTACTCGATCCGTCAACCGGCGAGCATACCGGCCAACACCCCTCCCCAACACGACACCGCCCCGCCAATGCCCCAAACGGACACCGGCAGGGTCAACGCGTCACCGCCACTCTATTAGTACGTCGGCCGAAGGTCCTCTCGCCCGTTACAGACCGCAAGACCCCCACAACCCGCGCGTTTCTTGCGCGTTTTCGTGCCCCCGCCTCGCCCCTCCCCCCCGAGTTTCCGATCTTTCAACTTCGACCCCCGGCCGGCAACCCGGTTGGGGAGGTGAACAAGTCTTGGCTCGGCCTTCCGAGCACATAGCCCCCAACGGGGGCGGGAGCGGGGAGATGCAGACGGTCTACAGCCGTCGTTTTTCTTTTTTGGGGTCGAGCGCTGCCTTCAAGGCCGGTGCCGGACTCCTCACGATCGCCCTCCTCGCCGGAGTAGGGTGCTCGACTTCCCCAGTCGCCCAGGCCCCGCTGCCTGTCGGCTCAATGGCCGCGCGTGATGCCAACGCCGACCTCGGCATGAAACCCACCAACCCCGGCATCATGTCCATGGCCGCCGGCGACCGCCTCGGCATGGCCGTCTACGCCCGCAACATCGAACTCGCGACCGCGAACGCCAGGGACCAGCGCACCCGAGTCGCCACCCGCCCAGCCCCCGCGCGACCCGTCATCGCCAGCGCGGATGAATAAATCGAGTTGTACGAACCGCAAGCGCTCACAAATGCGCCGCGGCTCCCAAACAAACCGATCGAATTTTCTGTGCCACCGCCGCGAGCGCATTCTTCAGGCCGATTCATCGGCCTTGCCCGCTTTGAGGCCGCCGCTTCCGAGGCGGTAATCGACGGCAAAGCAAAGTGCTGTTCATCACCGAGTCTTCAGCCTGTTTCAACGGGCTTACCCAATTCGCGACTTGCGCCACGGAAGGGAATACTCGCGACAAACTATTCTTCATCCAATTTCACTTCATAAGCAACCCGGTCCGCAACCAACGACCACCGCACCCGCCCATCGTCACCATCGCGAATGACAAGTCCAACGTAGCCTGCGCATGCCGCTCCCTGTCTTCCGCGGCGAAGCCGTGAAGTTCTGCGACGGGTTGTGGAGCAAGGCTTTGCGAGAATCGCGCCGGTTGCCCAACCCCAGCTGCGCCAAGGCCCGCACCCGCGAACCGAAGGCACCAAACCACCTCACCCCATCTTCGACCAATCCACAACTTTGTGGTTTTTTGCCATCGACCCACAATCCACAACTTTGTGGATTTGAGCACCCCGCTTGCACACCAAATCCAGACGTGGTAGCCTTCCGCTATGAACCGCGAGAGTTCATACGTTCATACGTTCACACGTTCACACGTTCACATGTTCACACGTTCGGCGTTCACCGCGATACCAATTCTGATCGGCCTTTGCCTCCTCTGGTCCGCCGCGGCAAAGACGCTTGATCTCGCGCCAACCGCCGCCCTCTTCACCAGCCGTGGCATCGAACATCAATTCGCCCTGCTTCTCGCGTGGACTCTCGTCTTCGTCGAACTCGCCCTCGGCTGCTGGCTTCTCTCCGGCATCCGTTGCGACCTCGCCGGAATCACTGCCGGCATCTTCCTTGTCCTCGGCAGCGCCTCCATCCTCTATCAACTGTGGACCAAGTCGCAGTTGTCCTGCGGCTGCGGCCTGCCCACCTTCGGCCTCAGCCCCGAATCCGGCCAGTTGCTCGGCCTGATCCGCAACGCGATCCTGATCCTCATGGTTGTTCTCGGCAGCGTTCCAAGCGAGGCCGCGTCGGCTTCGGGCGGATCGCTTGAAAGGAGTGCGCGATGAAGCGTTTCTTGCGTCGAATCGGTGCGGTTCGTTCCACCATCGTGGCCGCGGGCATTGTGGCCGCGGCGGCTGGTGTTCAGGTTTCGCGGGCGGATGAGCACATGCCGGGCTTTCCACCGCACATCTGTGTCGGATGTTGTGCAGCGCTCTCCGCTGGTGGCGTGAAATGCACCGGCACGTTCGAGTGTCAGGTGCTTCCCGGAGACTACCCGACGTGCGCGTGCATCTACGTGTACAACAGTCAGGGTCAGCTTGTGAACCTTCTCCCCGCCTGTGTTTATGGACTGCCACAGTAAATGATCCGTTGCTGTGTCGAGGCGATAGGTCGTGTCGGCACCATTCGGTGGGACATTCGCATGAACAAGCCACTTCGCGCCTTTGCTTTTCGTCCAATCCTCGGTGTGTCAATCTTCTTGGTGGGGGTAACGTGGGCGTGCATAGTCCTTTTCCGGGGCGGCCCGGCGACACGATCTTCCGTTTCCGTCACGCCGCCTCCCGGCAGCCGATCCATGGTCGTGGACACTCCTCCGCCACTCGATTTCAGTGAGTCGCAAGCAAAGCAACTCGTCGATCGCGCCACTGAAGCGGTGCGCGGTGCAGTCGCACGGGTTCCAAACGCCGCGCCAACCTCGGCGGACGCGTCCGCAATCGCTCGCGAAGCATCCGACACTTTGAACCTCGCAATTTTTCCATCGGCCAAAAAGTATCTTGAGTATCTCCGCGAGCGCGGCGAAGCAGACGGCCCCTTTGCGAGATGGTCCGAAGCCGAGCGCGACGCCTATGTGCGCTCAAAGACGGAGAGCTTCGCCGGTCAGGAAGTTGACCTTGCAAATTCTGAAGCGCGCTGGCGGTACATCAACGGACGTGAGGTCCCTGTTCCCACCGAGAGAGGTGGTTACGAAACGGCCCGGCGCTCCATCGACGCTGTCCAGAATCCCGGTGCCGCCGGATTGACGGTTCTGGAAGTCCTCGTGCCTGTTCCCGCCAAGACACTTCTGAAGGGCACTCAGCCATGCAGGCTCGGCATCTGGATCGGCAAGACGCGAGAAAGGCCCTCGTGGACCACCATGCGCATCTACACCTACGACACGCCGCCCACCGCAGGCGTCATGACACCCCCGTTCTGATCGCGCGTCTTTTCAATTCGCTGGCGAAAACTCGAGCGAGCGGAAGGCACTTCCGCTGCTCCGGAGAATCAAGTGGCAATTACTCGACAACTCTCCTTCTCGTGGCGCTTCGCCCTCGCCGCCGCGATCTGCATCGGGGGCCTTTCCTGGGCGCTCCTCGTCATCCTCCGTGGCGGATCCCAGCCCGCGCCCTCCATTGTCCCGCCATCTACCGCGCCGCAAGCCGCCACGCGGCATGGCATGAACCTCGTCGTTTCCACGCCACCTCCATCCACTCACCGCCTCGACAACAACGAATTCAACGCCGCAGTCGCAAAGACCGCCGAAGCAATCAAGTCCGCCTTCGCACAAGTTCAGGTCTCGGCGCCCTCCGCAACCGACGCCGCAAGCATCGCGCGTGAAGCCTCGGAAGTGGCAAACCTCTTTGTCAGCCCCGACGGCGAACGCACCGCAGACTATCTCGTCGCCCGCGGCGACAAAGACCACAAGTTCGTCGCTATGACACCAGCGGAGCGCGATGAGTTTCTCCGAACGACAGCGCAGTGCTTCGCCGGACAGCAGCCCGACCTCTCGAAAGTCGAAGTCCGCTGGCGCTACATCGATGGCCGCGTCATCGAGAAACCCAAAGATGTCGGTTCCTCAACTCCCCGTCGCACCTTCGACGACGTGATGAACCCCGAGAAAAACAGCCTGACCGCCATGGAAGTCATCATTCCCATCCCCGTCAAGACTCTCATGATGGGCACCAAGATCTGCAGACTCGGTCTGCTCATCGGCAAGTCGAAAGCACACCCAACGTGGACCACAATGCAGATTCGCTCCTACGACATTCCGGGCAACGCCGGCCTCCTCTTCCCCCCGCACTGATGAAACGCGCCTTCTCCCTCATCGAACTCCTCATCACCATCGGCGTGATCGGCATCCTCATCGCCCTCTCCGTCCCTGCGCTCCGGGGTGTCCGCGCCGATTCCCTCAAGACCGTCAGCCTTTCCAACGTCCGCTCCATTCTCGTCCTCTTCGACATGTACGCCGATCGCTACAAAGGCCAATACCCGATCATCTGGGAAGGCACTTGGTATCAGATGCCCTGCCCCGGCATGACAGCCAGCCCCTACCGCTGGGAAACCGTCTATCGCTGGCCCGCCGTCATCATCGAACTCATGGATTGGGAGCACGGCCGCGCCATCTTCCTGGCCCCGCGCGCCCGCCGCGGCACCGTCGAACTCGGTGGCAACGTCACCGGCGATGACTGCGGCGACCCAACCTCCTACGACTACAGCCAATCCTTCCTCGCTCGCCCCGAACTCTGGGCACCGCGCACCGACGGCAATTTCCCAACTCTTCAGCAGCAGTGGCTCGCGCCCACCTTCCAATCCGATGTGCTCCACCCCAGCCGCAAAGCCATCCTCTGGGATTGGGAAATGCCCTACCTCAGCCGCCCGAAGAAAGTGATCGGTCTCGACATCGCCGAGCCAACCGCCGTCCAGTTCACCGACGGCCACGGTGAATTCCGCGCGCCCTCTTCTGCAACCCCACCCATCCGCTCCGATTTCGCCGGCGCACGTCGCCCCATCCAGCGCCTCCACAACACCGAAAACGGCGTCCGCGGCATCGACTACTGATCCCCGCGCGGTTCACTCCGCGTCCAAATACCCCGCGCTCGCCAGCACGCTCGCCAGCAAAACCGCCGGCGTCTCCGCCGGCCTTCCCGTGCCGCCCTCCGAGAACGCGAGCCGGAACCCCACATCCGCATACCCCATCCGCGCCTCGCGCAGGCTCTTGTACTCGTACGCCTCGAACGGGTCGTACTCCGCGTTCCCGCGCAGCAAGATCCCCGACAACGCCGACGCGCCCGCA
Organism: Phycisphaerales bacterium; assembly: GCA_016793015.1. Lineage (GTDB taxonomy): Bacteria > Planctomycetota > Phycisphaerae > Phycisphaerales > UBA1924 > JAFEBO01. The sequence continues at coordinate 12,133 of JAEUJD010000114.1, read as the reverse complement.
ACACGCCACTTGTCCGCAAACTTTTCCACCAGCGGCCGCACCGCCTCCGCCGTCGGCTCGACGCCCGCCATCTCATCCGCCGGCGCATCGAGCACGATCTCGCTCACGTTCCCCACCAGGTTCGACCACCCCTCACTATCCCGCGACGCCGGCGCGAACCACAAGTATCCATCGTTCAGCGGCAGCGACGAATCATCGCTCGCGTTCACATACAGCATCTTCCCGTCGCCCTGAGGCCACTGAGGCTGAAGGTTCTTCGGCCAGAAGATCCCGGCGTGCGGCCACTCCTTGCCGTCCAGAACATTCAGCTCATCGATGTACTTGAACTGGATCAACCACGTCTTGTCGCGCCGATTTTCGCCCGTCATCGCCTTCTTGGGCCCGCCCGCGCTCTCGACTGCAGCAGCCCATTCCTCCACGGTCGGCAAGCGCGCACCCATCTGCCTTGCAGCCAGCAGCGCCGCATCCGGCGATACCCAGTCCATCGGGCTGTCGTAGTTCGGCGGCGCAATCTCCCCAAGCTCGGGCGCGTAATAACTCTTGCCCTGCATATTCGGATGACCCTTCAGCCAGCCCGTCTGGTCTTTCCACGCCACCGATTCCTTCGATCGATCGCTCAGGATCACCTTCACCCGCCGCAGATCCCAGCTCCACGTCGCCGGGCCCGGACGCGGATCGTCCTTGTCGAAATTCCAGTGCCGAAGCGTCCGCTGCAACTGATCCCAGCTCTGATTCCCCCGCTGCGATTCAAACGCGCCGATCAGCGTCCCCACCGAAATCTCGTGCGTGCTCACGTACGTCGCGATCGGTCCGCCCGGCCCGCTGATCTTCACCGGCATGAACACCAGTTTCACCCCCGACTGCCCCGGCGCAAGCCTCCCCGGGGGCAAATCCAGCGAATACACAATCGTCGATCCGACTTTCTCTCCCCGCCACAGTGGCTGCCCCGCCGCGTTCCGCAGCGCCGCCGGCCCGCTCTTGAGCGGGTCAAACGCCGGCTTCGCATCACGTTCCGCAACGCCCGAAATCGCCGCCACCAGCTTCGTCGCGGCAGGCGTCTCCGCCAGGCCCAGAGCCGCCGCCCCCGTCCGGAATGTGGTCAGCAAATCCTTTGCAACCTGCGTCTGCGCCGCGAGCGCCGACGCCGGCGCCGCCGAACCGATCCCCTTCTCCTTCTGCGCCCGCGAAAAATCTTCCGCCTGCTGCGCCAATTCCCACACCAGCGCGTTGTACCGCGCACTCTTCGTCAGCCCGCTCTCATCCCGAGGCGTCACGCCAAACAGCCCCGCGCTCGCCATCGCCGCATCGATCCCCGCGCGATCCGATCCCTTCCGCGAATTTGCAAACCCCAGCCAGATGCGCTTCGACCTCGCCGCGGCACGCTCCCGCGCCGCCTCGCGACCCGCTCCGGCCGATCCCGCATCAATCCCCTTGTCGATCAGCGCCGGAATCTTCGTCCCCGCAAAGTCCTTCGCCGTCGCAAAGTCGCTCGTCGCCTTCGGCCAGCCGATCTCCGCAAGCCGCGCCCACGCGCCGAGCGCCACCGGCGCCGCATCGATTCCGGCACCTTTGATCGCATTCACCATCCGCGCCGCATCACTGCTCGTCGTAAACGCCTTCAACTCAGACAACGTCCCGCTCACCGACGGCACCACCGACGCGAGCTCGCCCGCGTTGCCGACCGCATCAAGCCGGGCCACCAGCCCCGGCAACGCGCTGCCCGCAAACTGCCCGCTCAGCTCCTCGCCCTGTCGTAGCGCGCTGTCCACTTTCGCCGCGATCGCCAGGTACTCTTCCGCCTGCGCGAGCCACGCCCGTGATCGGTCGGCCGCCGCCGCCACATCGGGCGGCGTGGTCCGCAATGCATCGATCAGAATCCGCTCGCGTGCAGACCCCGCAGCCCGCTTCCACGCCTCGCTGTTGAATTGGAGCGATTCGGGGAACGCAACCACCGCATGATCCGGCACGGAGCGGTCGAGCGCGAGCAGTTCATCGCGCCGCCGCCGCATCGTGTTGAAGGCATCCCGCTTGCTCGATCCGACGCCCGCCTCCTGGAGCGTCCGCGTCCACTCCGCCCGCAGCGCCGCGCTCGAAAACAGATTCCGGTCCTGCGTTGCAAGCGCCTCCGCCAGGGGCATCAACCCCGTCGTGAGCGCATCCTTCGTATCGCGCTGCAGCGCATCCACATTCTGCACAAGCTCCGCCGACAGCGCCTCGACACGCGCCCGATTCCGGTTGCTCCAGGCCGTGCCCGCCAGCGTCTTGGCGCTCGCGCTCAGCTCCGCAAGCCGCTTCTCAAACTCCGCGGGCTGCATCGTCAGCTCGCGCCCGCCCTTGCTCATGTCGGACAACCGAAGCCCCTCGGACCGGAGCTCTTCGTCCGCCCCCGAGAACCGCGCGATCGCCGCTTCCCGCGGATCGGGCGCATCCACCTTTGCAAATTCGCTCGCCCCTGCCAGCGCTTTCCACTTCGTCAAAAGTTCCGCGCTGTCCCGCTCCGCCGCGATCTGCTTCAGCCGGTCCGACGCAAGGAACCCCGGATAGTCCCAGCCTTCCACGCCCCCCCGCGCGTACGCGAGCGCCTCGCCCGCCGACTTGTTCAACGCGGAAAGCCGATCAGCCAGCGCCGTCATCGCGGGCTTGCCGGCTTCCGACGTCCTCACAGCCTGCTCCGCCTCGTGCGTCGCGATCGCCCGCAAACGCGACAACACCGGATCGCCCGCCACATCTTCGGGCGACACCGGGCTTCCGCCCGGTGCTCCTTTTTTCTTTTCCTCCGCCTCCGCTGCCTTCATCAGCGCATCCCAGTCCGACTCGATCCCCGCCGACGTCGAGATCGCCTCCTGCCCGGCGAGCACCGCCGGCACGACCGCGCCCGGCCGAACCGACGACGAATCCGGCGCCGCCGTCTCGCCCTCCTTGATCATCACCGTCGGGATCGATGCGCCCACGCCCTCCGCCGCCGAGCGCAGAGGCGATGCAGCACCGCCCCAGCCCCGCTTCTCCCACTGATCCGCCAGGTCGCGCAGCCGACCCAATTCCGGCCACTCCGTCAGCAGCCTCCGAACTTCCTCGATCTTGTCAAGGCTCGCAGCCGCCGCGACAATCTTGTCGCCCTCGATGGCATCGCCCGGCCGATCGAACAGATCCAGCAGACTCGCGCTCGTCCCGACACCCGAGATCACTCTCGGGTCCTGCAGCGCCGGATCGTTCAGCACCGCCGAGACCTCCCGAATCGTGCTCCCCGCCGGCCGGGCCGATGCAATCTGCGAAACCTGCGCGCGCGCCGCGTACAGATCGCCAAACCAGAGTCGCCACCGCTCCACCAATCCCTGCCACCGGCTCAATCGCGCCTTCTCATCGAGCTGATCCGCCGTCAGCACGATCGGCTCACGGCTCGGCGTGTGCAACGCCAGGTACGCGCCCCCCCCAAGCAGCACAAACGCCGCGATCCCGCCCGCGATGTACAACTGCCGCTTCGGAAGCGGCTTGTGGGGACGATGCTCCAGGATCAACGCCCGCACCTGCGCCAGCGTCGGCGGATTGCCCCCCTCACCAAGCGCCGTCCCCGCCGACATCAACCGGTTCGCAAGCTCAAACCACCAGCGGCCATCTCCAACAACTTCCCATCCCTCCGACCACGCCGCCGTCCAGCCCGACGCCGCCTTCAGAGGCGGCCGCTTGCTCAGCACCATCTCATAAATGAGCCGCCCGAGCGAACGCAGATCGGCAATCTGCGCATCCGTGCCCAGCCGTTCCCGCGATTCGAGTTCCGTCAGCACCACACCCGCGCCGTCCGCCAGCTTCGCATCCCCCGGACCAACCGACAGCATCACCGTCGAGCTGTTCAGGTTGCCCCACTGCCGCCCCGCGCTGCGCTCCAGTTCAAGCAGCCCATCGACCACGCCCAGCACGATGCCCCGCAGTTCAACCGACGTGAACACATACTGCGCAAGCACCAGCCGCTCGACCGTCCACGCCAATGTCGGCCGCACGACGAACGCGCCGCGGCCATCATCCATCAACCCAAAGTCCGCAACGATCGACCACCGCTTCGCGCCCGCACCAACCAGCTGCGCCTGATCCCGGGCCGCGCCGACAAGCCGCCTCGCCTCTTCATCCAGACCCGCCCGGGGCAGCCACGGAACCACCACGCTCGGCCCCACCGCCGTCACTACAAACCGGTCGCCGAACGCCTTCGCACTCGCCGCCGAAATACTGGGCGGCAACGACGCCTCCCATCGGGCGCAGAAACCTGCACCCGCCACCTCGCGGCGAGCTTCGTATGACCCGAACGTCGGCATGGCTTGATTGTCAGCGATTTCGCCGCCACTTGCAAATGCGGTTGCAAACCGGCTCCGCCCCCCGACCGGCTCTTACTTCGATTCCTCGGGTGAAACCGCCCGGGCTTCCCGGACCTTCAGCCCCGCGGGCACCACTTTCACGCCCTCCCGGTCAATCTCGAGAATGATCCCCGTCTTGCGGATCGTTTCGCTCTTGATGAGCGCCGCCCGCCGATCCCGACGCTCCACGTTGTTCGGCACCGGTGGCAACGCCACATACGGCGAAATCTCGTTCCCCTTCTCATCAAACACGCCAACCCGCTCGACATAGTTCTCACGCGGCTCTTCCGGCCCGGCCCACGCGAGCGACGCCGCCGCGAATACGTAAGGACTATTGAAAAGCGGATCGGTCGGTGCCACCTTGAAGATCCGCGTCGTCTGGTTCAGCGACACATCCTGCACCAGCGGCCCGCCCGAGCGCGAGGCGCTGTCGATCGCCGCGCTGAAATCAAACCGGCCCTGCGGCAGCGAGCTCGATTGAACACCCATCAGCCGCACCGTCGCCGGAGGAAACTTGGCGTTCGCCGGATCACGCATCGATTCGGTGTACATCACCGTCAGCCCCGGATCGGGCGCGCCCTGCACCAGCTCAAACTTCTCCGGAAGCCGCTCGTAGTTGCACCCGCCAATCGCGAGCGCAAGCCAGCCGAGCGAAAGAGTGAGTGCGCGTGTCATGCGGATGGATCGTGTCATTGGTGATGGAGCGTATCGATCATCCCAGCAAATTGCCAAGCCCCGGCAAATCCGGAATACCCAGCTCCTGCGTCCGCTTCTGTACAGCCACCTGCAGCTTTTCCTGCGCCTGCGACAGCGCGTCGTTCACCGCATCGGCGATGAGCTTCGCAGTCGCCTCGCGCGTCTTGGGCTCCGCCGCCATGCCGTTCACAAGCGCCGCGCTGATCTCGACCGACAGCACCTTCATCTGCCCGTTCACCTTCGCGACGACCGCGCCGTTCGATGACTTGCCCGTCACCTCCACCTTGCCCATCTCTTCCTTCACCTCCTGGATCGAGGCCTGAAGTTTCTCGCGGTTCTTGAGCAGGCTGGCGACGGCGCCCATGGCTTTGAGCTGGTCCAACATGAGATTCGGCTCCTTTTCTGAACATTCTGCACGCGTGCGTGCGGGGTTCGTTCTTTCTGCGTCTCGTCTACTTCTGTCTCGGATACACGCCAAGTACTTTCGCACCGAACAATTCAACGGCCTTGGCAATAAGAGGATTGTCGGTCGCATTCGCCACCGTCAGATTCGGCCCCTGCGCCGCCACATTCTGCGCTTCCAACCCCCCGCTTTCGCCGGCCGCGTCGCCGGCAGTCTGGGCCGATCCGCTCGAAGCCGCCACCGGGGCCGGGGACACCGCGTGCGCAAACTGCACCCGAACCGCTCTGCCCCAGGTCCGCCCCACCAGTTGGCGAATCTCCTCCTGCATCGCCGATGCCGCGGTCATCAGATCGGGCGCGACCTTGAGATTCACGCAGCCGTCCTTGAACTCGATCAGCGTCGCCTCGTCAACAACCATCCGGACCTGCCGGCGCGACTCGGCCGCCGCCGCCTGCACGCTCGCCCAATCGCGCGAATTGCTCGGTGCCCGCAAAGGAACCCCGGCCGCGTCCGGTTCCGCACGAACCGGCTCGCTGCGCTCCGGCAACGCAGCCGGTGCCGGACGAGGCGAATCCTCGCGCGCAAAGGCAGCAACGGCACGCGCGGACGGCTCTTCAACAGCAGCGCGGCGCGCCGGTGGATCGTGCCTCTCGGCCTCCACCGGCGTCAGCGTTTTTTTGCGGGCACACTCGCGGGAGCAGCGGAACGGGGTTCACCCTTGGTCTCGCGCAGCACACTCGTCGCATCCACCAGCCGATCGGTGAGCGCGAGCCGCACGATGCACGCATCGAACAGCGCCCGCGGGCACGCGCTGTTCTTCGCGCTCCGCTGGATGCTCTCGACCATCGCGATCATGTGGACCGTCGCGGCAGGATCAAACTTCTCGCTCCGGGCCACCTCGATTTTCCGGGCATCATCCGATAGTTCGACGAGCTCGGTGTCGCCGCCGCAGGTCGCAAGCACCAGCAGATCGCGCAGCCGCTCGATAAGGCTTTCCAAAACCTGATCGATCGAGATCCCACGCTTGAGCAGCGTGTCGCCCGCCTCGAGCGCGGGGCCGGGAGTCCCGCCGGCAAATGCATCGAGCAGCGAACCGACGAGCTCGCGCGCCGGCAGGCCCAGCAGCTCCTCCAGCGTCTTGACCGTGAGCTTCTTCTCGCCGCTCGCGATCACGCGGTCGAGCAGGCTGAGCGCATCGCGCATCGAACCGTTACCCAGCTTGGCGATCTGGAAGACCAGTTCGGGCTCCGCCGTAACGCTCTCCTTCTTCAGCACCGCCGCCAGGTGCTCGGCGATGCTCGACGCCGGAATGTTGCGGAAATCAAACCTCTGGCACCGGCTCTGGATCGTCGCCGGCACCTTCTGCGGATCGGTCGTCGCGAGAATGAACATCACATGCTCGGGCGGCTCCTCCATCGTCTTGAGCAGCGCGTTGAACGCCGCGTTCGAGAGCATGTGCACTTCGTCGACGATGTAGATCTTCTTCTTGCCCCGGAGCGGCCGGTACGCCGCGTTGGCAATCAGCTCTCGCGCGTTGTCCACGCCGCTGTTGCTCGCGGCGTCGATCTCGATCACGTCCGTGTCCTTGCCCGCCATGATCGCGGCATCGATCTCGGGCTTGCCCCCGTTGATCGCTTTCGCGAAGATGCGCGCCATCGAGGTCTTGCCGACCCCGCGCGTCCCGCAGAAGAGATACGCGTGCGCCACGCGATTCAGCTTGATCGCGTTCTGAAGCGTGTTGGCAATGGCTTCCTGTCCGACCACTTCATCGAAGTCGGCGGAGCGATAGCGACGTGCAAGAACGGTGTAGGCCATAGGGGCGATTCTACGGGTTGCAGTCCTCGTTCCGCCGGGTAGGCTGTGGCCCACAAACGGGAGGTTGGCATGTTCGGGCTGTTTAGACAAAAGAAGCCGATCGCCGGGTCTGTGATCTATCGCGGAACCATGTCGCCGCGGGCGGAGGAGTACGGATTCCTCCGAAAGGCGGGCGTCGAACTCGATATTCACCCCGGAGACGAGCGGACCCATTGGTCGATGACCATGCGCCATCCGAAGTTCGGGGAAGCCAAAGCCGCCGCCTTTCGGAACGTGCCTCCGTATCCCCAGTGGGAAATCAAGATGACGCAGGCGCTGACACCCGCCGAAAAGGAGGAGTTCGCCGCGGCCGGTGTCGGCGTGGTCGCTTTCATAGAAAATCCTGCTGGCGATGTGCTGAAGGATCGGAAGAACCTCTTGCACTTTTTGCGATTGATGATGTCGGACGATGGATTGTTCGTGACCGACCACACCTCGACACTGATCTGGCCGCGTATGGCCTTGGACGAAGAGCTTTCTCACGACGCGGATCTGGACGTGTCGCAGATCTTTTGCACGCACGCGATATCGGGAGACGAATCGAGTCCGTCGTCCTGGTATCACACGCACGGCCTGGGCGAAATCGGCGCGTACGACTTTGATGTCATCAATCCGGACACAGACGTTTTCGGAGGGCGGACGGATATTGACCGGGCACTCGCATTCGCGAGCGTCGAAGGCTCGCTCAAACCGGGAGCAGAGGTTCTTTGCTTCCAACCCGGCGGCAACGTGCGTGCAGTCGATGCCGCAGAATTTGATCGAAAGGCATCTGCCGCGGACGCTGCGATTCGTCAGATGGACGACGATAGTCATCAAATGCGTCGGGTCGTGCTGTGCGACCCGGCCGACGGCTTCCTTTCGTTCTTCCGAAACCGGCCGCGTCCCTCGTCCCGGCTGTCCAACGAGATTGGCGAAGATCTCGCGGTGCTGTTCTCGCGCACGGCTTCCCAGTCGATGAGCGTGCGGGCACAGCAGACGGTCGAACTTTTCGAAAAAGCGAGGCAGGAGTTCGAACGTTTCGGATTTCCGGCGATCGCGAAGATCTGCTATCCGACTCAAACGGGCGAACTCGAGCATCTCTGGTTCAGCGTCCACGGAATGATCGGCGACACGCTCGACGCGACGCTTCAGAACGAACCGTTCGATATTCCATCGCTGAAGCGCGGCGCACGTGGGCGTCACCCCATCGAACAGTTGACTGACTGGCGGGTACTGAGCCCGGCGGGCACGGTTTCGCCGCGCGGCGGCGTCGCAGCGCGACTGCTGCGCCAAAACCCGGAAAAGCTCGAAGAAATGATGGCCACCATGCGGCAGGCCGAGCCCGAAAGCTGATCTCCCCCTGATCGACGGCCAGGACACCGGCGGCACCGGACGACGGCCGCTTATGGCTGCTGCGGTCAAGCCCTGACCAGGTTCACGGGCCATCCGTGCACCGAGCCCGGCCGTCGATCGGAGGGAGCGGGGCGATTCTAGCGCGTTCGCACGCCTTTCCCGCTCAGGTTGGACCCCCGATTCGCCGAGAATCGGCCACGGCCCCGACACAACGCCGGCATCCGAGGGGGCGCACCCTCCGTAGAATTGAGCGGCTCCATGACCGACCCGCGCGAACATTCGATCGAACTGCCGTCGGCCATCGAGCAGACCGAGTCGTACCGCGCTTCGATCCTGCGAATTTCGAGACTGGCGTTCTTCGCCCTGTTTGTGGTGGTGACGACGCTCTCGGTCCTCTACTTCCAGCCCGATAAGGCCGTTCCGAAAGAGTGGCCCCGGGTCGCCCTGGTCATCCTGGCCATCGCGTTTGTGATCATGGCCCTCGTCGGCAGCGTGGACCTGCTCGCCCGGAAAAAGAAGATCGGGGCCGTGATCGCGGTCTTCTTCGGCATCGCAGCAGCCATGCTCGCCACCGCCGCGATCGGCTCGGTCGTCGATCTGCTCGCAAACCTCTACGAACTCGACCCGCGGATCACGAGCGCCGCGAAGGTGCTGCTCGGCATCGCACTGGCGTACCTTGCCGTCACCACCATCCTGGAAACACAGGACGATTTCCGCCTCGTCATCCCGTATGTCGAGTTTGCCAAGCAGATCCGCGGTGCCAAGCCGCTGATCCTGGATTCCTCGGCGCTGATCGATGCCCGCTTTGTCGATATGGCCTCGACCGGATTGATCCAGTCGCCGGTGGTCATCCCCCGGTTTGTGATCCACGAACTTCAGCGCCTGTCGGATTCGAGCGACCGGCTCACCCGGGCCAAGGGCCGGCGCGGGCTCGACATGGTGACGCGGCTGCAAAGACTCGGCACGATCTCGGTCAGCGTCGACGAGCTGCCCGTGCCCGGCAAGGCCGTCGATCAGATGTTGATCGAGTTCGCACGCCTGTCGCCCGGCCTGATCGTCACGACCGACCTTGGCCTCGCCCGCGTTGCGGAGATCCAGAGCATCGGCGTCATCAACATCCACGAACTGGCCAACGCGCTCAAGCCAGCGCTGGTTCCGGGCGAACCGCTCTCGGTCATGCTGGTGCGGGGCGGCGAACAGGCCGGCCAGGGCGTCGGCTACCTCGACGACGGGACGATGGTTGTTGCGGATGGCGCGGCACATCTGATCGGCAATCGGGTTGATCTCCAGGTCACCAGCAACTTGCAGACGGCGGCGGGAAGGTTGATCTTCGCGAAGCTCGCGGCATCGCAACCGGCGACATCGGTCGCCGTCACTTCGGCACCGGTGCTGCCCGCGAGCGTCGAAGGGAGTTCGGTCGTTCCTTCGCATGTTGCCTCCCACGATGCACCGGATGTTGGCCCCGGCGTGGTCGCCGACGACGATGCGACGCACGCGGAAGAAGCGGCGTCGAACGGCAAGGATGCGGCCATCGAACCGGCCGAACCGGCGAAGGCGCGGTCGCCGTATCCGCCCAATCCGCCCCGGTCGGTGCGGGCGGGCACGCCCCGCAACCCGCGGCGCTGAATCGAATTCACTCGGAGGGATCGTCGGGGGCCTGGGGAATCGGGCGGTTGCTGAGCCCCTGCGCGATCGACGTGAACGCGGCGAACCCGAAGGGCTTGTGGGGCTCGGTGTTTTCGATTGATTCTGCCGCGGCTTGGAGTTCCTGCATGATGGATTCGGAGAGCGCGTGCAGGCCGCGGATCTCGTGAATGGGAAGCGTGAAGACGTCGCCGTCGGGGGTGATGACCTGGAAGACCGTGCCCTGGAGCATCATCGAGAGTTGCTTCTCGGCGCGGGTGTTGCCGAAGCCGAAGTTGAGCAGCGGGCGGACGGCGCCGATGGGGATGCGTTCGCCCCGGAAGGTGATGACGGTGAGGCGACCGTCGAGCACGCGGGGTTTGCCGGACGCGTCGGCCTGTCCGGTTTCGAGACAGAGCGCCGTGAGCATCTCGCGGACGATGTTGTGCCAGAGCATCTCGCGGAGCAGCTTGGTCTCGCGCGGGTCCATCGCGAGGGGGACGCCCATCGACGCGACGGGGCCCTGGAGCGCTTTCTCGGCGGGGGCGGGTTTTTGCTTTCCGGTCGCCGGGTGGCGGCGGGAACGGACGGACTTGGGTTTTCGGCCTCTTCGGTTGGGACGCACGGTGCACCTCGATCTGTTGAAACGGGCACGGGAGTGTGAACTCAGGCGCCCGCGAGTTTGTCGGCTTTGGCTTGCAGTTTTTCCAAGCGATCTTTCGCCTGCTGGAGTTTGGTCCGCCAGCGGGCCTCGAACTGCCCGGGTTTCTGGCCCGTGTCGGCCTGGCCCGGCGCGGGCAATCGCATGATCTCGGGATCGGACTTGAGCGCGGCTTCGGCCTCCTGAATCGCAGCAGCCGCGGCGGCGAGCGCGGGCCGGGCGAGCGCTGCGGCCTCGTGCTTGCGCCCGGGGGCGATCTCGTTGCTCTCGGCCTTGATCTTCAGATGAGGCTGGGCTTCATCCATCGACTTGTCCGCGCGATCGAGCAGCGATTCGGCCTGATCGCGCCGGCTGATCAGCGTCGCGCCGACGGGGCGGCGTTCACGCATCTCGGGTTTGGAGCGATCCATCTTTTCAAGTGCGGCATCGAGCGCGGCGCGGGAATCGTTTGCGATCGCGGTTGCAAGGTTGAGCGCGATCGCATCTTCGGCGCGGAGTTTCAGAGTTGCAGCACCCGGCTCGCTGAGGCTGATCATGGGGCCGGCGGCGGCGATCGGCGGGCCGGAGTTCAGCTCCGGCTTGCTGCCCGAACGCGTCACCAGCCAGCAGCCGAGCGCGGGGTTGAGCATGGCGGCGCGGAGCGCGTCGTACGGGGCAAAGGGTGAGTGCGCGTCGGACTTCTTCCAGTGCGTTTCGAACGACTTGATCGAAGCCGGCTCGGCGAGTTCGCGGGCGTTTCCCGAGGCGTCGGAGATGAGCGTGGTGCCGGTCTCGATCCAGCAGCCCTTGGCGGCGCGACCGCCGGCGACGAGGAAGGCGAGCGGGGCCTCGCCCGATTCGGACTTGATGAAAGCGATGGCGGGCGGCTCGCTTGCTTCGAGGACTTCGCCGATGGACTGGACGACATCGAGACGCCAGGGCTTGCCGCCGATTTCGACGCAGACGATCTTCGCGCCACCGGTGCGGGCGGCGGCGATCTGCGATTTGAGATCCTGAATCTGGCTGACGTGATCAAGGCCGTCGTTGAGTTCGAGGACCCAGGCGATGGAACGCTGGGCGGGCGGAGCGGAGAGAGCGAGGTTGGTTGAGAACAAGAGGGCGAAGGCGCAGAAGAGTCTGCTTATGTGCCCCTTTGTTGCCCCCTTCGGCATCGTGAACGCGATATCGCCCTTCGAACCTCCGAAACCCCCTCCGTCATCGCTCCGCCGAGCCTGCGCGATG